>NZ_JABUYX010000077.1:0-387 GCF_014898005.1 Halomonas citrativorans | reverse complement strand
GGTCAGCTCAAAGCGGCCTGCAGGGCTTTTCATGGTCTTGGGAGAGCCCCCGTTTTTGCGGTTGGGCGTCTCTTGATTGTCGAGATGCGCGTCGAGCTCCGCCTGCATGGCAGCCTCGGTCAACTGCTTGATGAGCGGCGTCAGAATGCCCTCCTTGCCGGTGAGATCTTTCCCTTCTCGCAGGGCTTTCAGCGCCGCGTCCATGTCAAATGTTGGTTGTGTCATACATCACCTCTTTCCTCTTAGGGTAGAAGTGACACAGAATTCTGAACACTACCTTATGGGACGTAATAGTTTTAGGCGGCCTCTTTGTAGTGGTTCAATAAAACCGGACACCAACGTAGGTGGTAATATTGCCACCATAAGCGAGGTGTCTGATGACCAGGA
>NZ_JABUYX010000076.1:0-404 GCF_014898005.1 Halomonas citrativorans | reverse complement strand
AAGGCCCACGTCACCGCCGGCCACCGCTGGGTGGTCGACCTTGACCTGGAGGCTTTCTTCGACCGAGTGAACCACGATCTGCTGATGGCACGGGTCGCACGGCACGTTGACGACAAGCGCGTGCGGCGTCTGATCCGTCGTTATCTGGAGGCGGGTATGTTCCAGCATGGCTTGCCCACGCCGAGGCGGCAGGGAATCCCCCAGGGCGGACCCCTCAGCCCGCTACTGGCGAACATCCTGCTGGACGACATGGACAAGGAGCTGGAACGCCGAGGCCACCGCTTCTGCCGCTACGCCGATGACGTGCAGGTGTATGTCAAAAGCTGGCGAGCAGGCGAGCGGGTCATGGGCAGCTTGAGTGAGTATCTCGAGAGCTCACTTCGGCTGACGGTCAATCGCCGTAA
>NZ_JABUYX010000075.1:0-404 GCF_014898005.1 Halomonas citrativorans | reverse complement strand
AAGGCCCACGTCACCGCCGGCCACCGCTGGGTGGTCGACCTTGACCTGGAGGCTTTCTTCGACCGAGTGAACCACGACCTGCTGATGGCACGGGTCGCGCGGCACGTTGACGACAAGCGCGTGCGGCGTCTGATCCGCCGCTATCTGGAGGTGGGTATGTTCCAGCATGGCTTGCCCACGCAGAGGCGGCAGGGAACCCCCCAAGGCGGACCCCTTAGCCCGCTACTGGCGAACATCCTGCTGGACGACATGGACAAGGAACTGGAACGTCGAGGTCACCGCTTCTGCCGCTACGCCGACGATGTACAAATCTATGTACGGAGCCGACGAGCAGGCGAGCGGGTCATGGGCAGCTTGAGTGAGTATCTCGAGAGCTCACTTCGGCTGACGGTCAATCGCCGTAA
>NZ_JABUYX010000074.1:0-452 GCF_014898005.1 Halomonas citrativorans | reverse complement strand
AACCTGCGGCTGGATCACCTCCTTAAACGATGCGTCATCCCTCGCGGTAAACGTCCACAATGAATTACCTGATCAGATCATAGAGCAAACGGCTTAAGCACGATCCCCTCTTGGGTCTGTAGCTCAGTTGGTTAGAGCGCACCCCTGATAAGGGTGAGGTCGGCAGTTCAAGTCTGCCCAGACCCACCAAATTTTATCCATCTCTGCGTTATTTTATGACTCGCATAGCAGGCTATGCTTCGCCATAAAATGCCTTGTGATGAATAAAATTCCGAGAGGTAAGTGTCTAAAATGGGGCCATAGCTCAGCTGGGAGAGCGCCTGCCTTGCACGCAGGAGGTCAGCGGTTCGATCCCGCTTGGCTCCACCATTATCCTGACCGTTTGTTTGTTTTGTGACCATTGATAAGTCGCACGTTTTTAGACGTCGCTTTATCACTGTTCATTGAACAGT
>NZ_JABUYX010000073.1:0-483 GCF_014898005.1 Halomonas citrativorans | reverse complement strand
CATGAACCGCCGTGGTACGGAACCGTATGCCCGGTGGTGTGAGAGGACAGGGGAGGCGACTCCCCTTCCTACTCGATTACATCTTTTTTATGTACATAGTTTTTACGCACATCGTTCGTATCTGTTTCTTTATGATACAAATTTCCCTTTCAAAAGTGGTTAAAAGATTTAGAAATGGCAGCCCGCTTAAATTGAACTTTTACGCTTAAGTTAAGCGACTTTTCGTACACACTCTGGGCGATCAGAGGAGAAAGTGATGACGCTATTATTGTTGAAAGCTATTGTTGGAAAAGACAGCTTGATACTTTAGCAAAAGAGCGCGACGGTTATTGGGTTGACACTAAACCTGTCAGGATGAAGAATCGATTCATAAATGATAAGTGCATGTTGGGAATGTAAGGGAAATTGTAGTGGTCAACTAATACCGGACAGTAATTTAAGATTTTCCTCAGCCACAACGGGAGGCATACCATCGTTAAATGA
>NZ_JABUYX010000072.1:0-509 GCF_014898005.1 Halomonas citrativorans | reverse complement strand
ATGATGAGCAGATTTCCGAAGCGACGGGCCTATCTATTCATGATATTGCAAAACTGCGTATCGAAGGTAAGCACTGAATGAGAAAGCAGCGCAGCGCTGCCGGGGGTTGGCTAACACAGCACACGTTATAGGCCAACGGCACAAATGTAGTGCGCGGTAAGCGAAGCGCACCCGCAATGCAGTGCGCAGCGCTGCCGGGGTAAGGGCGGCTAGCGCCGCCATCGCCGAGTGAACTCAGCTCCCACAAAACCACTGGCTCCGCTTCGAAAACTGCGCATTGACCCAATCATTACGCGCTGGGTGAAGCGCCACCTGCAACGGCTTGGCGCAGGCATCAACCTGGAGGCGCTTACAAGTTTGGTGGAGGATAAAAACATGTTGGCAGAAAACCTGGAAAACCTGGTGAAGAAAGAGCGGCTAGAAGGTCGTCAGGAAGGTCGCCAAGAAGGTCGCCAAGAAGGTCGTCAAGAGGCTGAGAAGTACGCATTACAAGAAAAACGTGAAACGGT
>NZ_JABUYX010000071.1:0-530 GCF_014898005.1 Halomonas citrativorans | reverse complement strand
ACCAACGGTCAGTCGCTTACCGATGGCATCGTGGTGGATATCTCCAGGCACATGAATCAGGTGCTGGACATTGATGTCGAGAACCGTCGGGTACGCGTTCAAGCGGGAGTCGTGAAGGATCAGTTGAATGCCGCCTTAAAGCCCTACGGGCTGTTTTTTGCCCCAGAGCTTTCGACTTCCAATCGAGCGACCATCGGGGGCATGATCTCGACCGATGCCAGTGGTCAGGGTAGCTGTGCTTACGGAAAAACCCGTGACCACGTGCTGGAACTCGACACGGTACTGCTGGGTGGCCAGCATCTGCATAGCCGGGCACTCAGTGCCGATGAGGAACAGCAGGCCTGCCAGCAGGACGGTATTGTCGGACAGGTGCACCGCACAGCGGCCAGCATTCTTGATCAGCAGCGCGAACTGATTAAGGCGACCTTTCCGCCGCTTAACCGCTGCCTGACCGGTTACGACCTGGCTCACCTGCGCAACGACCAGCATGCGCTTGATCTCAACAGCCTGCTGTGTGGCTCGGAAGGCTC
>NZ_JABUYX010000070.1:0-627 GCF_014898005.1 Halomonas citrativorans | reverse complement strand
CGAGCAGGCGAGCGGGTCATGGGCAGCTTGAGTGAGTATCTCGAGAGCTCACTTCGGCTGACGGTCAATCGCCGTAAAAGTGCGGTGGACCGGCCATGGCGACGCGGCTACCTGGGCTACAGCCTCACTCGGCACAAGCAGTCGAAACTGACGCTCGCCAAGGCCAGCCTGACGCGCATGATGCAGCGTGTCCGTGAGATCCTGAAACGTGGCAGGGGGCGCAACATCCAGCGGACAATCGAAGGGTTGAGGCCAGTCCTGCGAGGATGGGCCCATTACTTCAGCCTTGTTGATGTGAAACGCCCCTTGGAAGCGCTGGATCAATGGATACGACGGCGCTTGCGCGGTCTGATCTGGCGGCAATGGAAGCGCCCGGCGACCCGGCGTCGGAAACTCCGAGGCCTGGGTCTGGACGCGTACCGTGCTTGGAAATCGGCGGGCAATGGGCGAGGGCCCTGGTGGAACGCCGGAGCCTCGCACATGAATGAGGCCCTGCCGAGAAAGTGGTTTTACGATCTGGGCCTGATCTCGATACTCGATACGGTAAGATGGCTCAAACGTTGTTCATGAACCGCCGTGGTACGGAACCGTATGCCCGGTGGTGTGAGAGGACAGGGGAGGCGACTC
>NZ_JABUYX010000006.1:0-131964 GCF_014898005.1 Halomonas citrativorans | reverse complement strand
CACCCTTGCCGTCGGCTAGCACTTCCCCTTGCCGGGCGTGCAGGGGACTTTCACCCCCAAGTCATCCTGAGGCACCATCCCCAGGAACAGCGCCTATCAAGGCGCTACGCGCCATGCCTGGCGCACAACAAAAAAACCCCGTGCTTTAAAAAGCACGGGGCTAACAATTTGGTAGGACCAGGCGGATTTGAACCGCCGACCTCCACGATGTCAACGTGGCGCTCTAACCAACTGAGCTATGGTCCTAAATAGAAAAGGTTGCGATGATGGTAGGACCAGGCGGATTTGAACCGCCGACCTCCACGATGTCAACGTGGCGCTCTAACCAACTGAGCTATGGTCCTGTCGTGCAACGGATGCGTATTCTACTTATTTATCACTGCATTGCAAGCTAATTTTTTCTTTCTGAACAACCCACTCACGCCCTATCTCGCTATAAAATCGCTACGTAAGTGAGTATTTAAATTTTCAGCATTTTAAACCGTCCACCCCTCTTTTTAAAGCAGGAAACCCATAATGCTCGCCCCTCTCCTTACCCCCCTCCTTGCGTGCATAGCGTTAATACCACTGCTTGCAACACTGATTGCACGCATCCCTCTTCGCTGGTGGTGGATCCGCTGCTTTGAATTCCCTCGCGTTCAAATAGCAACTCTGTCGCTGCTTTGTGGGGTATCCGCTCTCGTCTTTCTATCGCCTGGCAATTGGCGTACCGCGATTTGGGTTATCGTTCTCATCACCGTCGCTTTACAAAGCCAATATATCTTGCCTTGGACTCGGCTATGGCCAGTGGACGTTAAAAACGCATCCAAGCAGTCTTCCAGCAAACAGCACATTACGCTTTTAATTGCCAATGTGCTGACGCCTAATCGGCACACGGAAGGATTATTGGGGATGATCCAGCAACACCAGCCGGATATCATTTTAACCCTTGAGTCAGATCAGTGGTGGCAGGATAAGCTCGACCCCGTGCTAGCAGAACGCTGGAAATATAACGTTAAAGTGCCTTTAGATAACTTGTACGGCATGCATCTTTATTCGCGCTTGCCGCTGAAAGACACCTCCGTTAAGTGGCTAATTCAGGAGGACATTCCTTCCATTCACACCCAAGTGCAGCTTGAAAGCGGCGATTATATTCGCCTATATGCCGTCCACCCTCGCCCACCTGCGCCATCAGAAAGCGAAAAGTCGTTATGGCGTGATGCCGAACTTTTATGGGTGGGCCAAGAGGTACATCAAACGCCCCAGCCTACCCTGGTGGCTGGCGATCTGAATGACGTCGCCTGGTCACGTACCACTCGACTATTTTGCAGGGTTAGCGGCATGCTTGACCCCAGGCGCGGACGGGGCATGTTTAGTACCTTCCACGCCAAGAACCCCTTATTACGCTGGCCTCTTGATCACATTTTTGTAACCAACCACTTCACCCTGGTCAACATGCAGCGCCTTGATGCCTTTGGGTCTGACCACTTTCCTATTCTCGCCACCCTATGCTATCAGCCCTCTCGCCAAAATGAGCAGGAGCGACCCGAAGCAGACAGCGAAGAGCATCAACAAGCCAGCGAAACGATTCAAAAAGGCAAAACCGAGAAGCAACTAATCTGATCGACGGGTTACTCCGGAACGCCTCCCTGGGTCAATACGCTTGGATCCAAAAGGCGTTCCAGCGTTTTACGGTCCAGATCCGTCTCTTCCTCAGCAACATCAATGATAGGCCTACCTGCCTGGTAGGCTTTTTTAGCCACTGCCGCCGCGGCATTATAGCCAATCACGCCATTAAGCGCGGTCACCAGAATCGGATTTCGAGCCAAGGGGACTTGCAAGTTATCTTCTCGCACCTTGAACGTTGCAATTGCTCTATCCGCCAGTAGCCGTGACGTATTACTCATTAGCGTAATCGCCGTGAGCAAATTCGTTGCCACCAGTGGCAGCATGACGTTCAACTGAAAATTACCACTCTGGCCTGCCACGGTAATGGCCGAATCCAACCCAATCACCTGGGCTGACGCCTGCGCTGCCGACTCAGGAATCACAGGGTTAACTTTGCCCGGCATGATGGAACTACCCGGCTGAAGCGCCTCAAGCTCAATTTCGCCGAGCCCAGCCAAGGGGCCTGAGTTCATCCAGCGTAAGTCGTTGGCAATCTTCATAATGACGCACGCGAGGCCTTTTAACTGCCCGGATAGTTCAACGGCGGCATCCTGAGATGAAAGACTGGCAAAAAAACTATCGTTGGGTGCAAAATTAAGCCCGGTTTGCTCGCTTAGCTCTTTGGCTACCTGCTCAGCGAATCCCTCAGGTGCATTAATACCCGTACCAACCGCTGTCCCACCCTGTGCCAAGCGGCATAGCCTGCTCATCGCGCTGTCGAATCGCTCAATAGCCTGCCCTAATTGACTCGACCAGGCCCCGAGTTCCTGGTCCATACGTAACGGCATCGCATCCATTAAATGGGTGCGTCCCGTTTTGACAACATCTTTTAGCTCCTCGGCACGCTGATCAATACAGGTCTTTAAATGCTCAAGTGCTGGCTTGAGAGACTCATTAACCGCAATCGCTGCTGACACATGTATGGCGGTTGGGATAACGTCATTGCTTGATTGCCCCATATTCACGTGATCATTAGGCGTCACATCGACACCTTCACGGCTTGCCAGCGTAGCCAATACTTCATTCACGTTCATATTGGTAGAGGTGCCCGAGCCCGTTTGAAAAATGTCGATCGGGAACTGGTCGTCGTGCTGCCCGTTAATCACAGCCTGTGCTGCGTTTTGAATAGCCCTGGATCTAGCATCATCCAACAGGCCCAACTGCTGGTTAGCCCGCGCTGCAGCCAGCTTTATCCGCGCTACGGAATGGATAAACTCTGGGGGCATAGGGGTGTGAGACACCGGAAAATTATTAATGGCCCGCTGCGTTTGAGCGCCATAAAGCGCGGAAGCAGGCACTTCAAGCTCACCCATGCTATCGCGCTCGATACGAGTATCCATATGATTCTCTCCTTTGAGTGGTAATCAACCTTATCTACAAGCGATCACGTGGGCAAATCCCTTCCCAACCGCTGCCGCTTTTCAAACTAGACGCTCCAACCGGCCAGGTAAACCGTCATGTCCCATCATGCTCACATTAAGCCTGCCTCTTTATATTGCGGCGCACAAAAACGACTGCTATGCTGCACTGCAAAAACGCTAAACGAATGGCATTTTATTGTCCAGGCAGGAGTTTCATAATGAATACATTCAACACAAATGAAATGAACCAGCAGTTTGATAACGTCTTTATGGCCCCTGTACGCGCTTATGCTGCGCTAACGATTGATTATGCTGAACAGATGCTGAACGCTCAGGTGGAGGCAAGCCAGGCTTATGCTGATACGGGCATTCACCAATTGCGCCAGCTAACCAGCGTTAAAGATCCGCAAGGGTTGCGTAGTTATATGGAAGGCCAACAGCAGGTTGTTAAGCAGCTAGCGGAACGCGTGAAAGGCGATGCCGACAAAGTGGTGTCGCTTCAGCAAGATTATTTCAAGAAAAGCCAAAAACTAACCGAAGAAAACGTGAAACAAGCACAGGCTGCTGCTGGCAAGATGCGTCAAACGAGCTGATTTTTTAAGTTCTGAACACTTAATCATTAGATGCCCGCTGATCCACTCAGCGGGCTTTTGCTTACCAGCCAAGTGCAGACTTAACAAACGGGATTGTCAGTTTACGCTTAGCCGACAAGGAAGCCTGATCCAGAGTTTCAATCGCCTTACATAAATCGCCTAATTCGCGAGGTCCGCGGTGCAAAATATAGCGCCCTACGTCATCGGGTAGCTGCATTCCCCTGACATTGGCGCGCAGCCTAAGCGCGGCCAAACGACTTTCGTCATCCAAAGGATGTAAATGAAACGTCACTCCCCAGGTAAGGCGTGAAGCAAGGTCCGGAAGCACAACCTCAAGCTGGCGCGGAGGTGTGTTAGAGGCGATAACAAGCTGTTTGCCAGCATCGCGCAGGCGATTAAACGCATGAAACAGGGCTTCTTCCCACCGTTTTCGGCCAACGACATACTCAAGATCATCAATCGCGACTAAATCCAATCGCTCTATATCTTCAAGCATCAGGGGCGGAAAATGCCCCAGGTCAGCTAACGGTAAATACAAGGCCCGCATATCCGCATCGGAAGCCGCATGGCAGGCGGCCTGAAGCAGGTGGCTTTTGCCGCTGCCTTGCGCACCCCATAAATAGATAAACGGCTCTGCATTCGGCTGAAATTGTTGTGTCAGATGTTCAACCAGTGGAGCATTCGCGCCTGAAGCGTAATAGTTATTGAAGGTTGCATCATCGCGCAACCCTACTCCTAACGGCAGCTGTGCCGGCACTCGGCTCATGGTGACTCCCTTTCGTCGTGACGCCCCAGCTCATTATGGTGATTTAAAGGCGTTAGCGAGCCTTGTTCTGCATTATAAAAGGTGCTGTGTTTATAACGATCATTAAGCTCTCTAAGCAGCACCATAAAAACAGCTGCAACGGGTAACGCTAACAGCACACCGGTAAACCCAAATAAATTTCCACCCGCCAGTACAGCAAAAATAACGGCGACAGGATGCAAACCAATTTTATCGCCCAATAGTTTGGGCTGCAGTATGACACTTTCTGCAGCTTGACCGATACTAAATACCACGATCACACCGAGCACCGCCCACCACGTACCGAATTGAAATAATGCAACAATTAAGGCGACGGCAATGCCAACAATAAACCCCAAAAAGGGTACGAAACTTACCAGGCCGGCAACAAACCCTATCAACAAACCAAAATTAAGCCCCATCACAGTAAGACCGGTCGCGTAAATAACGCCCAAGCACAACATCACCAAAAGCTGGCCGCGTAAAAAAGAGGACAGCACTTCATCGCAACGCCGCGCTAAGCGAAACGTATCATCAGCCCATTGCCTTGGCACCAGGCTTGCAAGATTGCGCAGCATCCGTTTCCAGTCGAGGAGTAAATAAAATGTCACGACAGGAATCAAAGCGATATAAGTAATCCATGTCATAAAGGCCATACCTGAGCGGCCAATTTGGCCTAGCGCTTGAGCCAAATACCCTCCCGCATCACGCCAGTTTTCCACCAATACTTCACGCACATTGATTAACTCGGCACGCAAATCGTAGCCCGTCCACTCCTGAACCTGTGGCGCCAGCACATTCTCAATCCACATGAACATGTCAGGCATCACTTCCCCTAGCTGCTTGATTTGTTGAATCACCAGCGGAATAAAAATCAATAGACTCGCCGTTAATACAATAAGCAGCACCAGAAATACCAGGCTCACGGCGAAAGGTCGTTTCATTCCCAGCCGCTGAAAGTAGTTAGTCAGCGGGTCAGCTAAATAGGCTAATACCATGCTGGCAATAAAGGGCATCAACACCGAATTAAGTACATACACCAGCCCAATGAAAATCGCGAGCAGGCCAACCCCTAACCATGAATTTCGCATTACATGACTCTCCTTCCTGGATCCATCAATAGCGCTTTGTACGCTTAATAATAACAAAAGTTGGAGGAACACTGACCCAACATGTATACCGGCGATGCGACCCACGCCGCTGGGTGTTACAATCTTCTGCAGTTATTGCCCAGCACTGGCCATTTCGCCAGCACTACCCCGTACTGCTATAGGCTTCACAGGAACTGTCATGACCGAGACTTCCACTTCTCCGGCTACTCCTTCACTCAGCTATAAAGATGCAGGTGTCGATATTGATGCCGGAAATGCCCTAGTTGACCGCATTAAACACGTTGCCAAACGTACCACACGCCCCGAAGTAATGGGCGGGTTAGGCGGCTTTGGCGCACTATGCGAGCTGCCAGCAGGTTACAAGCAGCCTGTACTGGTGTCTGGCACCGATGGCGTAGGCACCAAGCTACGTCTCGCCATGGACCTTGGCAAACATGACACTATCGGCATCGACCTGGTGGCCATGTGCGTTAATGATTTGATTGTTGCAGGTGCTGAGCCGCTGTTATTCCTTGACTACTATGCCACGGGCAAGCTGGATGTGGATATCGCGGCAGATGTTGTCACGGGTATTGGTGCGGGGTGTGAACTGGCAGGCTGCGCTCTGGTGGGTGGTGAAACCGCCGAAATGCCGGGCATGTACGAAGGCAGCGACTATGATCTAGCCGGTTTTTGCGTTGGTGTGGTGGAAAAGTCCGAAATTCTTGATGGTAGTAAAGTGGCAGAAGGCGATGTTCTTCTTGGGCTTGCCTCCTCAGGCCCTCACTCCAATGGCTACTCACTGATTCGTAAGATCCTTGACGTCAGCAATGCCTCTCTCGACACCCAGGTAGATAATGCCCCACTGGGTGATGCATTAATGGCGCCGACTCGTATCTACGTCAAATCATTACTTTCACTAATGCGCGGCACCTCTATTCCGGTGCATGCGCTTTCCCATATTACCGGCGGCGGCCTGCTGGAAAACATTCCGCGTGTACTGCCTGATACGCTAGCAGCACATATTGATATTAATACGTGGCAGCGCCCCGCAGTTTTCGATTGGCTTCAGGCCCAAGGCAATGTTAACGAAGTCGAAATGCACCGCGTGCTTAACTGCGGCATCGGTATGGTACTGGTGATTCCTGCGGCTGAAGCTGCACAGGCCATGGCTCACCTGCAAGCTCAAGGCGAAACGGTTTATCGTATCGGGCATATTACCCAACGTCAGGAAGAAGCGGTGGTGCTGGAGAACCTGTCAGCATGAGTGGTACCGAATATCCCAGCGACACGATTACCGACATGACGCCAGAACCTACCGGGCCACGGCGGGTCGTTGTGCTGATTTCAGGCAGTGGCAGTAATCTTCAAGCATTGATTGATGCGCAGTCGCATGACCGTTTAGGCGGCGAGATTGTGGCGGTGATCTCCAACGTGGCTGACGCTTATGGTTTGAAGCGCGCCCACGAGGCCGGCATCGAGGCCGTCGCCCTGCCTCATCGTGAATATGACAACCGCGAGGCTTACGACAGCGCGCTGATTAAGGTGATTGAGCGTCATGAACCCGACGTGATTGTGCTGGCTGGCTTTATGCGTATTTTAACGCCGCGCTTTGTACAACGCTTTTTGGGTCGGATGCTGAATATTCACCCCTCACTGCTGCCCGAGTACCAAGGGTTAAATACCCATGCACGGGCACTGGCCGACAAAGTAACCAGCCACGGTTGCAGCGTGCATTTTGTTACCGAAGAGCTGGATGGCGGCCCCGTAGTTCTGCAAGCAGAATTAGCGGTTACTCCTGAGGATAACGCAGAGACGCTTAAAGAGAAGGTCCACGCCCGCGAGCACCTGATTTACCCAATCGCCGTACAGTGGTTTTTAGAGGGGCGGCTACAGTACAGCGCGGAAGGCGCTAAAATGGACGGCCATCTTCTGCCTGAACATGGTATGCGCCTTTCTCATGCCGATGCCGCTGAAGAGCTTGATGAAGAGCTGGATGAAGACAGCGACGTGTAGTTGATCGACCTGTCGGTTACTGTTCGCAGAAACGCGCACAGTAAATAGAAAGTAAGGCCTTACGGTTTCCCGTAAGGCCTTACTTTTAGGGCTACTTAACAGGCGTATCTATTACGTGCGCGGCAACGTAACACCACGCTGCCCCATGTATTTCCCACCTCGATCTTTATACGACGTTTCGCACTCCTCGTCGGACTCTAAAAATAGCATTTGCGCCACACCTTCGTGAGCATAAATCTTGGCGGGCAAATTGGTCGTGTTAGAGAACTCAAGCGTTACATGCCCTTCCCATTCCGGCTCAAGCGGCGTGACGTTCACGATAATACCGCAACGCGCATACGTTGATTTGCCCAGGCAAATAGTCAGCACGCTGCGCGGAATACGAAAATACTCAACCGTTCTAGCTAACGCAAACGAGTTAGGCGGAATAATGCAAACATCACCTTTTACGTCCACAAAGCTTTTTTCGTCAAACGCTTTAGGATCAACGATGGCCGAATGAATGTTGGTAAACACCTTAAATTCATCGGCACAGCGGACATCGTAGCCATAGCTGGATGTGCCGTAAGAGATCACTCGCTGATCATTAACATAGCGAACCTGCTCTGCTTCAAACGGTTCAATCATGGCATCGCTTTGTGCCATGCGACGAATCCACTTATCTGATTTGATACTCATGTGTTACTTCATCACTCGCTAAAAGAAATAGTGGGCCCATCGCTTTCGCTGCCATTTACTGACTGGGCAACTTGCCTGGCAATCTCTGCAAACGCTTGGCTTACCGAGCTATCAGGCTCTGAGATAACGCTTGGAGTACCCGAGTCTGCCAGCTCTCGAATGGACAACGTCAATGGCAGCCGTCCCAGTACGGTTGTCTGGTACTCTTCGGCAATGCTATCCCCTCCTCCTGTACCAAAAATTGCGGCCTCATGACCACAGTTTTCACAGTGGTAAAGGCTCATGTTTTCAACCACACCAAGCACCGGAACATTCACCTTGCGGAACATTTCGATACCTTTACGCGCATCCAACAGCGCGATATCTTGCGGGGTGGTCACAATAACCGCCCCCGTTACTGGCACTTTTTGCGCCAGTGTCAGCTGTATATCGCCGGTGCCTGGGGGCATGTCAATCAGTAGGAAATCAAGATTATCCCACTGTGTTTGTGTGAGCATTTGCTGAAAAGCCCCCACCACCATTGGCCCGCGCCAGACCATCGCTTCACGCGTATTGACCAAAAAGGCCATCGACATGGCTTGAAGGCCATGGGCATTCAACGGTAAAAACTGGTTGTTGTCAGTCGCTTCGGGGCGGACACCCTCCTTCACACCAAGCATTTGCGCCTGGCTTGGACCATAAATATCCGCATCCAGTACGCCCACACGATAACCCTGAGCAGACAGTGCCAGCGCCAGGTTAACGGTGACGGTCGATTTACCAACCCCACCTTTTCCCGAGGCCACTGCGACAATATGTTTAACGCCGTCCATTAGTCGCGCTCCTATAATCCAGGCAAAAACTATTTACGTTGTGCCAAATGATACTCTGTGGCCACGTATTCATAAACCAACAAACAAAAACGGATGCTGGGGCTACCAACATCCGCCTGTCAATTCGTCTGGTTGATTCAGACGAATACGCTTAATTATTACTTTGCTGTTGGCTCTGTGACTGGTTGTTATCGCTTTCGTTTGCAGGTGCCTGATCCGTTGCGCCGCCCTCAGATGAAGCGTCATTTGCTGCATCATCGGCGCTACCTAAACGCTGATCAAGGGAAGAAAGCTCGTCTCGCCAACTACTTAGCTGAGACTCCAGTTGAGATAAGGTTTCTTCACGCGCTTCAATATCGCTATTAATGTTAGCAACTTCATTACGACCAAGATCAAGCGCAACCATCAAGTCTTCCATTTCGCCACGCACCTGCTCCAGGCTCTGCGACTCCTCTTCACGAAGCTCAACCAATGAATCGACTTCGTTTTGAAGCTCATCACGCTCAGAGGTGAGGGAGTCACGGGTATTTTCCAACTCATCCAGTTCACTTTGTGCCGAAGCTACCTGCTCCTCAAGGCCAGAGAGCGCTTCATTCGCTTGACGGCTCTGCTCTTCAAGTTCAGCAAAATCATCTTCAGCGCTACTTAGTGCTTCAACCGCTTGCTGACGCTGCTCTTCAGCCTGTTGGCGTGCGGTTTCAGCCTCTTGCCGCGCTTCATCAGCGCTCTGCTGGGCTTCTTCTATCTGCTGAAGTGTCGCTTCAGCATTATCACGGGTCGTTGTGATTTCATCGCGCTCATCGCGTAGTGACTGCATATCACCCTGGGCGTTTTCCAGCTCCTGGTTTAAAGCATCCACTTCATTTTGAAGTTCATCTCGTTGAGTTTCTAATGCTTCAAGACGTGTCTGAATAGTAGCCACGTCATTTTGTGCGCTTTCCAACGCAGAACTGGCTTCATTGCGCTGCTCTTCAAGCTGCGCCACCTCTTCCTGCATGTCCGCTAAATTGGTTTCTGCCTGATCTATTTCCTGGATACGGCGGCTATAACGGCGGTTGTCCTGTTCAGCACTTGCCAGTTGCCCTTCAAGCGCTTCAACACGCTCTTTATGAGTGCCTGCGTTGGACTGAGCCATGATCGCCCAAATAACGGCAATGGCGGCGATACCCGCGATAGCCCTGACTCGGTTATCTTTAAATAGTGTTTTGGCATCCAGCCTGCTCGCAGGCGTCTGATGATCCGAATGGTTTTCTTCTGACATTCTGCGTCCCTCTCTCTACCAGGCTACCGATATCAGCAGCGTTAAAGGTGCGTTTAGCGCATATCGTCCATTACAAGCATACACAGCAAATGGCATCTAGCCAGTCCACTAGCAGATTCAATGCATTAGCCAAACCCACCTTCTACTGTAGATCATTATGAACAGGAGCTTCGCCTGGATGAGCATTTTTGAACCACGCAAGCTTTGTGTGCAGTGAAACCACACCACCAATAATTAAAAGCGCCGGTGACTGAATACGGCCTGTCGTCAAGGCCTCAGGCAGCGATGCCAATGTTCCCGCATGGATTTGCTGTTCAGCCATCGTCCCTTGCTCAATCAACGCCAGAGGCGTATCACGCGACATCCCATACGCCATCAACTTTTGGCTAATTACACCAACGCTGTTTAGCCCCATATAGAAAACCAGTGTTTGGTTTGGTTTTGCTAACGCTTCCCACTCCACTGCCTGCTCATCATCCGCCCAATGCCCCGTCACAAAATGGACAGCCTGTGCATGATCACGGTGGGTAAGCGGAATGCCAGCATAAGCGGAGCATCCTGAGGCGGCGGTGATACCGGGAATAACCTCCACCGCTACTCCATGAGTGATTAGCGCTTCCAACTCTTCACCGCCGCGACCAAATATGAACGGGTCACCGCCTTTAAGCCTTACGACGCTTTTGCCCTCAATGGCCCAGTCGACCAAGCGTTGATTAATCTCCTGTTGAGGAACGCTATGCTGCGATCGGACCTTTCCAACATAGAAGCGCTGCGTATTGCTCGGCAGTAGCGCCAAAATAGCGCTACTAACCAAGCGGTCGTAAAGCACGACATCTGCTTGCTGAAGGCGCTTGTAGGCTTTTAAGGTTAATAACTCTGCATCGCCAGGACCTGCGCCCACCAGGCTAACAAAACCACTCATTCCACCTCCTGACAAAATTCATACCTATATTGTTGCTTACGCGTAATCATTCCAATGATAATTGGCCGTGTTTGCGTTTGTCTGCTTTCATGACCAGTGTTATGCCGATTTTATGAGGGAATATATATGCTCAGGCTTGCACAAACTATCTGTGAGCCCTGCTCGAAAGATACCCCGCCGCTAGATAAAAGCGAGTGTCAGGCTTATCTTGAGCAATTACCGGAGTGGCGGATTGTCGAGCACGATGGCATCATAAAGCTGTCACGAAGCTTTTCGTTTTATGACTTTGCCAAGGCGCTGACATTTACCCAGCGTGTTGGCGAGATAGCAGAGCAGGCCGGACACCACCCCATGCTAATCACCGAATGGGGTAAAACCACCGTAATGTGGTGGACACATCGTATTAATGGCCTGCATCTTAATGATTTCATTCTTGCCGCCAGAACCGACGAGGTAGCTGAGTAAATGTTTGAGCATATTGAGCGAGTCCCTGGAGATGCCATTCTCGGGCTGATCGAAGCTTTCAAAAAAGATACCAATCCGCAAAAGGTTGATTTGGGCGTAGGGGTTTACCGCGATTCAAAGGGTACTACACCGGTAATGCGCGCAGTCAAAGAAGCTGAAGCTCGCCTGCTCAAGAATGAAGCCACCAAAACCTATATCGGTTCGCACGGGGCGCCCGCCTACAGCAATGTCGTATTGCCCATGGTGCTGGGTAGCGACTCCTCCGTACTGGAAGCCAAACGCGCCAGCGCTACTCAATCCCCCGGCGGTACCGGTGCGTTACGCTTAGCGGCTGACTTTATTGCGACTCAGCTACCCCATAAAGGTATTTGGGTAAGTGACCCGACGTGGCCCAATCACCACGGTATTTTTACGTCTGCGGGCATAGCGCTGCATAAATATCCGTATGTAGATGCTGATAACCGCCTCGATTTTTCAGGCATGCTGGCCGCGCTGAAAAAAATTCCTGAAGGCGACGTCGTGGTGCTGCATGCGTGCTGCCATAACCCGACCGGTTTTGATCTATCCCAAGAGCAGTGGCAGGAAGTGCTGGTCGTTCTACGTGAACGTAAGCTCCTACCACTCGTTGACTTCGCCTACCAAGGGTTTGGTGAAGGGCTTGATGAAGATGCCTACGGCGTACGCCTACTAGCCGAACAGCTGGACGAAGTGATTATCACCAGCTCCTGCTCGAAGAATTTCGGTATCTACTGCGAGCGCACTGGCTGCCTTATCATGGTCGCTAAAGACGCGGAGCAGATGGAGAATGTGCGTTCTCAGGTGGCCATTGTGGCCCGGGAAAACTACTCCAACCCGCCTGCTCACGGCGGCGCCATCGTAAGCGAAATTTTAAACGATGCCGAACTGACCACCATGTGGCGTGAAGAACTCACCGAAATGCGTGACCGTATTAATACGCTGCGCCGTGATTTTGTGGAAGCCCTGAAACCCTACGGCCTGGATCAGAAATATGCTTGTGTTGCTGAACAGCGCGGCATGTTCTCCTACACCGGGCTAACGCCTGACCAGGTAGATCGCTTACGCGATGAGTTTGGCATTTACATGGTCCGCTCTGGACGCGCCAACGTTGCGGGCTTCTCTCATGAAAATCTCCCTTACCTTGCCAAAGCAATTGCAGCGGTTAACGACTAACCGCATTGCCTAACGCTTTACTCAGCGCCCAGGCTTTGCCTGGGCGTTTTTGTATCTTGGGAATGGTTGTATTGTTGTGTACAATTGCGCGCTTGCCGCCAGAGCCAAGGCCGCCCGTGCGGCGTCCTGTTCAGCGCCAACCTGACCGATCAGTCAACCCCACCTGGGTCTATCTGCCTAACGGTTTGCACTGTTAAACTCTTTTATTAACGAGGCTTTCCATGGCGGCAGCCAGCACACACTACCCTTGGTATAAAAAAGAAGACACCGATGCCTTCTTTGCTCTCTTCCAAAATAATATCGCCAACTTTATCGTTATCGCGATTACCATGCTGGGCATGGGCTTCCCTGCCTCGATCGTCTATGGTCAGGTGCTGCCAGGAGCGGCCGTTGCCGTTATGGTCGGCAATTTCTATTACGCCTGGAGCGCTGCACGCTTAGCCAGGAAAGAGAACCGTACCGACGTTACCGCCCTTTCATACGGCATTTCTACTCCGGTTATGTTTGTATTTTTATTTGGCGTACTGTTACCCGCCAAGCAACTGACCGGTGATACCGAGTTGGCCTGGAAGGTTGCGGTGGCTGCCTGCTTTATTAGTGGCGCTATTGAAGCGGCGATTAGCCTGATTGGCCGATGGGTGCAGTATCATCTGCCACGGGCTGCCATGCTGGGGGCTGTCGCGGGGGTAGCTCTCACGTTTATTGCCGGTGAGATGCTGTTTAAAACACTGGAAGTACCGGTTATTGGCCTTCTCGTGCTGGCTATTATTATCGTTGGCCTGGTAGCCCGGGTCAGCATGCCCTTTAAGCTACCTACCTCGCTGTTCGCGATTATTGTCGGCACGGCGATGGCTTACTTGATTGGCGATGCCGGCAGTGAGCGCTTCAGCGATGCATTTACGCACCTGGGCTTTTACCCGCTGCTTCCCAATTTGGCCTGGTTTGAAGGTTTAGGTTTACTATTTACCGGTATGCTCGCTGTTCTAACCGTTGTTCTTCCTATTACGCTTTATAACGCCATTGAGACCATGAACAACGTTGAAGCGATGGAGGCAGCTGGCGACAAATACGACGTCCGCGAATGTCAGGCGGTTGACGGCGTA
Organism: Halomonas citrativorans; assembly: GCF_014898005.1. Classification (NCBI taxonomy): domain Bacteria; kingdom Pseudomonadati; phylum Pseudomonadota; class Gammaproteobacteria; order Oceanospirillales; family Halomonadaceae; genus Halomonas; species Halomonas citrativorans. The sequence goes on along the minus strand of NZ_JABUYX010000006.1, from coordinate 118,040 downwards.
GGTACCATGATCGGCGCACTATTTGGCGGCGTTTTTCCTACTACCGTGTATATCGCCACGGTAGGCGCAAAGTGGATGGGCGCCGGGCGCGGTTACAGCTTATTGAACGGTGCTGTTTATGCGCTGGCCACCATGACAGGATTAATTGCCGCCCTGGCAGCCATTATTCCCGTCTCCGTGGTAGCGCCCATATTAGTCTTTGTGGGCATGTCGATGATTGCCACGGCATTCCAGGCCAACGATACGCGCTATTATCCCGCCGTTGCACTCGCCATGCTGCCCTACTTTGCTAACTATATAATGACACGCTTTAGCCGTGGCGCAGGCGAAGTGGTGAGCGATATTTCCAGTGCCATTGTGGTGATGGGCCAAGGCGCCATGTTTATGGCTATTTTGTTGGGCGCAATGACGGTATCGGTGATTGATCATCAGTTTCGCCGCGCTGCCGTATTTGCCTTGATTGCAGCAGGCTTTTCATTTGTCGGTTTAATGCACGCGCCTCAACTTGCATTGAACGCCGCGCCACAATTTGTGCTCGGCTACTTGGCAATGGCGCTGCTATTTGCCTATTTCTCATTCCAGCAAGCGCCACACAAGCATTAATTGGCTATGTGTTAATTACCCATTAATTTGCTAATTACTTGAGGCGTTGTATCCCGCCTGCCGTTGCGGGCGGGATAATATACGTACCAATACGACCCACGCAGTTAAACCCGACAACAAATTTCCTATCGCTGCCCCTACCGCCAAGCCCCACCAGCCAAAGAGCAGAGAGCCTACCCACAGGCAAGGCAAGTAGCAGACAAAGAGGCGCGCACTGGAAAGCAGCATGGCGCGCAGCGGCCAGCCCAACGCATTTCCCGCCGATACCACCAACATACATACCCCTAGCGCAGCATAACTTGGCAGCAAGAAGCGAATCAGTAGTGTGAGCTCGCTTTGCACGTTAGGCGTTCCCGCCAGAACCATCGCGAGCCAAGGCGCACCCAAAGCAAGTATCACGCCAAGACCTAGCTGCCATATAACAGCCACTTTAAGCGCCAAGCGTATTAACTGCTGAATTTGCCCCCAATCCCCGGCCCCATAACAGCGCCCCAACCAAGGCGGAAGCGACATGGTCATCGCCAGTATGACCATCAGCGAAAGCGTTTCCAGGCGGCTTGCCAGCCCCCACGCTGCTACTTGGGTATCGCCAAGCCCAGCGACAACGGCAATGGTTAACATGCTGGCAAGAGGTGGCATCAATTGGCTCACCATCGCGGGAGCGGCAATGCCTACATAAGGGCGCCAGGAGTGTTTGGCCTCACCCAAGAGTCCAACGTTAGACACCCATTGCTTACGTATCAGCGCCTGGCTTGTAATCACTAACCCCAAAGCGAATGCGATACACGTTGCCCAAGCAGCCCCTGGCAACCCCAAGCCCTCCCAGGAGCCAACACCAAAGATCAGCAGTGGATCGAGCACCAGGTTGGCTACACTACTAAGCACCATCATTTTACCTGGTAGCTTGGTATTGCCGTGGGCACGAAATACGCTATAGATAAAATAAAGCACCGCACCCAGCCATGCTGAAAAAAGTTGCGGCCCCCAATAAATACGGATGTAAGAAAGTGCCGTGTTATCTGCGCCTAACAGACGAAAAACAGGCTCATGAAAAAGCCATAAGCCTATACCCAGCACGCCAATCACGGCTCCCCCAGCAAGCAATACCAGGCTGGTTAAGCGCTTTGCTCTCGCATGCTCATCAGCTCCCAAGGCTCGAGAAATAAGCGCTGCAATGGCAATGCCCATACCCACTTGGATCCCAATAATTAAGAAAGAGAGTGGGAAGGTAAACGATTGCGCTGCCAAAGGTGCAGTGCCAAGGCGAGCGACAAAAGCACTATCAACAAGTTGAAAACCCAATAACGCCAGTACCCCGATGGCCATCGGCCAGGTTTGGCGCCATAGAGTTATTGCCAACTTGCGCTGACTCGATATAGTGCTCAAACCGGTAACTCCTTCATTTGCAATGTTTATAACCAAAAGCGCCACCGCCCCTTGGGGCGGTGGCGCTTTTTAACACGGATAACTTACTGACGGATACCTTCAAACGTTACATAAAGCTCTAGCTCGTGCATGGGCTCGGGGAAGTCGCTCATATCGATGCCAAAATCGCCCAAGGTAAGCATTGTGCTGCCTTCAAAACCGGCACGGTAATTACCCCATGGGTCCTCACCTTGACCGATTAACGTCACGGGCATTTCAATCTCTTGCGTCTCGCCGTGTAACGTTAAATCACCCGTCACAACACCTTCGTTGTCGCCTGTTGATTCAAAGCTGGTCGAGACAAATGAAGCGGTTGGATATTCGCTTGCATTCAGGAAGTCACTGCTCAGAATGTGACGGTCACGCTCAGCGTGGTTAGAGTTCAAGCTATTCACCTGAACCTCGAACTCAACAGCAGAAGCGTCTACATCATCTTCATTGTAAGAGAGCTGGCCATCAAATTCTTCAAAACTACCCAGAATATAAGACATGCCAAGATGGCTAATTTTAAACTGTACGAAAGCGTGCTGGCCTTCGGTGTCAACGTTATAATCAGCTGCCTGAGCCTGGCTTAATGGCACTAATGCAGCCGCGGCAATAGCAGATGCAACGACACTTTTCTTCAACATCATGGTTATCTCCTCTCTTTCCTTAATAGACACAGAGAATTTTTATTTACTCCATGCTCGAAAACGCGATTCCAGCCAGTATTTACGAGCTTGCTCACCAAGCTCGAAGTACGTTTTAACTAGTACTTTTTAATTAGCACTTATGTATTAGCATTTATTGCTTATGAATGCTCAGATCGGCGCACCGGATTAACCATACGCACCAGTGTAGCGTGTCGATCAATCCAGTGATGTTTAAATGCGGCTAACGCATGGCCTGCAGCCAAAACTACCAATGTTAATGCGCTGTACCAATGAATATCACCGGCGATGCTGGCTTGATTAGGAAGGCCATGCAGTAATGCAGGCACATCAAACCAACCGAAAACGCTAATACCCCGGCCATTAGCCGTAGAAATCATATAACCGCTAAGCATGACAAGAAGCAAAACGATGTAGAGCGCGATATGGCCCAGATGGGCTGCCAGGACTTCGAAGCGGCTGCCTTCACCTGCCGGCGTCGGCTGCAGTAAGCGCCACGCTATGCGTGCAACCGTGGCTATCAACAGTAGCATGCCAATCGAACGATGCACCCATGGCCCCTGATTGTACCAGCTATCGTAGTAGCCAAGCCCCGTCATCCACCAGCCCAATATAAACAGGCCAATAATTGCTATGGCGCTAAGCCAATGAAACAGAATACTCACGAGACCCCAAGTGCGCTGCGTGTTCCGCCACATTATTTTCTTCCTCGTTACTACCAAACAAACGCTATGCTGACTCGACTTCCTGTCAAACATGCCCAAGTGTTGGCATTTCGCTCATGGCTATCGCAGGCCTGCTCTTATCGAAGTCAAGACAGTGCGAGAGCGCCCGTTAATCCCAGCGGAGCCCCCATCAAAGCACTCAGCTGAACACTATCATCAAATATCAAAACGACCTTCGGTTTCTCAAGCCGCCGAAAGAGCGACTCTTGCGCGGCTACCGCTATGAATATCAGGAGCATACCGGCTGGCGCTTTAAAAGACTGCTGAAAAAAGCAGAATACAGCGTTCGTAAAAACCATTGATTAACATGCTAACAGCTTTCATGGACCGCACAATCAGCAACCAGTAAGCGGTTCCTACTGATAGGTGTGGAGAATTTAAAAAACAGAGGCAAGGAGCATTGAAAAAAACAAGAAAAAAACAAGAAAAAAACAAGAAAAAAACACTCCCGGTAATGTTATTGAAATTAATTCAATTTTTTAGAATATTTCGCGTACTTTTAATCAATTTTATTATCTAGTTTGCAGGCTTACAATCTCGTCATGTTCTCGAGTGACTTGGCAAAAAGCACACCATGCATGGGAGAACAACCACACACTAATGAGGTTTATATCATGAAAAAATTTACTACTGTCGCCGCTATTGCCGTCGCTTTATCTGCCACTACCTTTTCAGCAGCTGCACTGGCTGAGCGTGGTTCAGAGAAACTGAACACCGTGATGATTCCAACATCGACTGCCCATTACAGCCAGGAAGACCTCACTATGTCCCCATCGGACTTACCTGCGATCAATGGCGGCCAGGCTCAAAACAAGGTACTTGATGCCTCTTTCGACGAAAGCCAGCAAACAGTAGCAGACCGGACAATTAAAGGTAATGACCTGCACAGCCTTAACTCGTAAGGCAGGCAATACTGACAGCTTCTAGAAAGCAGATCTGTCGCAAAAAACCCCACGCACGTGGGGTTTTTTATGCCAATAAAGCAAGCCTAACGATAAAACAGAGCTTATATTGTCAGCCTTGTTCCGCTGCTAGCGCATCGAGGCCACGCGCTAAATCACGCTGAATGTCCTGCTGGCTTTCCAGTCCCACCGCCACACGAATCAACCCAGGAACAATGCCCGCTGCCTCTTTTTGCGCATCGGATAAGCGTCCATGCGTGGTCGTCGCGGGATGAGTGATCGTCGTTTTTACATCCCCCAGGTTACCGGTGATGGATAATAGACGAGTCGCATCAATCACCTGCCAAGCGCCCTCCTGCCCATTAACAACCTCAAACCCAAGCACAGCGCCAAAGCCCTTCTGTTGCTGCTTGGCAAGCATATGCTGCGGATGCGCTTCCAAACCGCTGTAATGCACGTTGCTTACTGCAGGATGTTGTTCCAGCCAGCGCGCCAGCGTGAGCGCATTTTCACAATGAGCTTTCATTCGTAGAGAGAGTGTTTCTAGCCCTTTGGTAAATATCCAAGCATTAAAGGGACTGAGACAAGGGCCGCAGGTACGAACCACACCGAAGACTTCTTCCAGTACATCATGCTTACCCACGACAGCGCCACCGATGGCCCGCCCTTGACCGTCCAGGTACTTAGTCGCGGAGTGGATGACGAGGTCGGCACCCAACGCAAGAGGCTGCTGCAGCGCAGGTGTCAAAAAGCAGTTATCAATGGCCAAAAGGGCATTATTACGTTTTGCTATGGCAGCAAGCGCCGGGATATCGGCAATCTCGGAAAGCGGGTTTGAGGGCGTTTCTGCGAACAGGAGCCGCGTTTTGGGCGTAATAGCCGCTTCCCACGCTTCTACATTAGAGAGTTCAACGTAGCGGGTGGTGATGCCAAACTTGCCCAGGTACTTATCGAATAGGCTGACGGTCGAGCCAAAGAGCGAACGCGATGCCACGATTTCATCGCCGGCAGACAATAACGCAAGCGCCGTCGATAAAATGGCCGACATACCCGAGCTTGTTGCCACACAGCGTTCCCCACCTTCAAGTGCTGCCAAGCGGCGCTCGAAAGTATGTACAGTGGGGTTCGTAAAACGCGAATAAACGTTACCAGGCTCTTGCCCACCAAACTTACGCGCTGCTTCCGCAGCGCTTTCATAGACAAAGCTAGAGGTCGGAAAAATAGGCTCCGCATGCTCTTGCTCGAAGGTGCGATGATGGCCTGCACGGATCGCCAGCGTCTCTAACGACCACTCATCCTGTTGGCTGTCATTATGCATGGACGTACCCCTTATTTTCAGTAAGCATCAGTGACCTGTCGTTAGTCGTCGAGGTCATCATCCTGATTGTGCATATCGACCAGCGCATGATCACCCGCACTTTGATCTTTCGCGGCATCGTTCCGGCTGGCTTCAAGCACGGCCAGATACGCTTCATCGATATCCCCCGTAACATACTTGCCATCAAAGACCGAGCAGTCGAAGGCTTCCATTTCCGGGTTTACTTCGCGACAAGCATCTTTCAGGTCTTCCAGATCCTGGTAGAAAATTCGGTCAGCGCCAATCAGCTCGCCTACTTCATCTTCAGTGCGGCCATGGGCAATTAACTCCACCGCCGCAGGCATGTCGATACCGTACACATTAGGGTAGCGCACAGGCGGCGCAGCGGAGGCAAAGTAAACCTTACGCGCACCCGCATCTCGGGCCATCTGAATAATCTGCTTACAGGTCGTACCACGTACAATCGAGTCATCCACCAGCAGCACGTTCTTGCCTTTGAACTCAATGTCGATGGCGTTGAGTTTTTGGCGTACCGATTTCTTACGCTGCGTTTGGCCAGGCATGATAAACGTACGGCCAATATAGCGGTTCTTCATAAAGCCTTCGCGATACGTCACCCCAAGGTGCTGGGCCATTTCCAGCGCGGAGGTACGGGACGTATCCGGAATGGGGATCACAACATCAATATCGTGATCAGGCCATTCGTTCAGGATTCGGTCGCCCAGCTTGCGCCCCATTTGCATGCGCGTGCCATAGACGTAGGCACCGTCCAGAATGGAGTCAGGGCGTGCCAGATATACATGCTCGAAAATACACGAGCGCAGTTCCGGGCGGTCAGCACATACTTGCGTATGACACTGGCCCTGCATATCCACAAATATCGCTTCGCCGGGTGACAGGTCACGCTCAAGCTCAAAGCCGCCCACGTCTAGCGCGACCGACTCAGACGCAATCATGACATCCTGCCCTTCGTCCGTTTGGCGAGTACCAAACACCACTGGACGAATGCCGTGAGGATCACGAAATGCCACCATACCAAAACCGTTAATGATCGCGACCGCCGCGTAGCCGCCTTTGCAGCGCCGGTGCACTCTACGTACCGCATCAAAAATATCTTCCGCTTCCAGATGCAGGCCTTGCTTACCCAGCTCATGGGCAAACACGTTAAGCAACACTTCAGAGTCGGAGCTGGTATTGATATGCCGTAAATCGGTTGAGAAAAGCTCCTGCTTCAACTGTTCAGAGTTGGTTAGGTTACCGTTATGGGCCAACGCAATACCGTAAGGCGAGTTGACATAAAACGGCTGAGATTCCGCTTCGCTGGATGAACCAGCGGTAGGATAACGTACGTGACCAATGCCCAGGTTGCCCTTAAGGCGAGCCATATGGCGAGTGTGGAAGACGTCGCGCACTAGCCCATTGCTCTTGCGCAGTAAGAAGCGTCCCTCGCTCCAGGTCATCATACCGGCAGCGTCCTGGCCGCGATGCTGAAGTACGGTCAGGGCATCGTAGATTCCCTGATTTACCGCCTGCTTGGCCAGAAGGCCCACTATACCGCACATTCAAGTTACCTCGCTTTAGTGCCATGGCTTGCCAAAACAAGCCCGTACGTTCTTAAAACTCATTTTAATACGTTTGCGTTTAACCAGTACCCGTCAAGCAGTTAGCCAAGCGCAAAACACGCTGTTAGGCGTTATTGACTATCCATGGGCTGCGGCGCAAAACTGCCATGCGGGCGAATCTCAGGCAGTGATATATCGCGTAAAGAGGCGGGCGCTTCTGGCAGCTCACGCTCCCACTGATCCAACTGGCTAACCGCCCAATCGCGCAACTCGATAAAGGTGGGCCGTAACGAAGCTTGCTGCCATGCCTGAAGCTCGGCAAGCGGCGTGAGCGTAATAACGACCGTGGCCACCAGCAAGATGATCGTGCCACGCGCGATACCAAACACAGCTCCCGCAAAACGGTTCAAAAGCCCCATGCCTACCCATACAATGGCCGCGTGCACCAAGCGAATAACAATGCTGCAAAGCAAGATCACCGCAAAAATAACCAGTGCAAAGGCCAATACAAGTCGAGCGTCAAAACTTTCGATAAACCCGCTCATTAACTCGGCGACCGGCTCTGCCAATACGCGGGCGACCATTAACGCAACCACCCATGCCCCAAGCCCCAACGCTTCTCTAACAAAACCACGAACAAAGCCGGCCAGCATCGAAAGCGCCAGCACGGCAAGAAATACAGCATCAATCCACGTTAGCGCCATCGTTTAATCTCTTACTCGCACTAACAGACCTTGCACGTTTGCGCGCTGTTTAATTAAGGCCATCGCCGCTTCGCCATCCTCTGATGATGCGTAAGGCCCCACGAGCACTGTGGTCAAGTTATTGTCGCGCTGGCGTTGGAAAACACTAAATCCTTCGCCTGTAAGCTGGCTACCTAGTCGCTGAGCATTCGCGGCATCGCCAAAACTACCCACCTGGACCGCCCACCCACCTTGCTGTGTAGACGCTGGCCCAGCACTCGATGAACCCGCCCCTGATGAACCTGAACTTGAAGAGCCTGTACTTGAAGAACCTGCACTTGAAGAACCTGCAGCGCTTTGGCTGTTGGATGTCGACGTGCTATTCGAGGCTACCAGGTCGGCAATGGGGTCATTTTGGGGAGCGTCAGTGTTTGAAGATGACATAGGCGCTTGTGCGACGGTTTCCGTTTCACTGGGCGCATCAATTTGAGAAGTATCAGGTAATCTCGGAGATGCATCTATCGGTGCATTAACCCCATCATTGCTTGCCACATTTGAAGAGGGCTGAGGGTTAATGGTAGAGGGCATTTGGGGAGCGTCTACATCATGGCGCGCCGTTTCTATGGGCTGTTCAATAATGAACGTTGGTTGCTGTCGCTCCTCACGCGGCGCCGGGTCACTCATCAGCCAAGGGACAACGATTGCGAGTAGCGCAAGCAGAATCACAACACCGCTAATGCGCTCTGTTTTACCATATTTCATATCATCTCCCTCTAGCGGGACTACGCCTTAAGAACGGCTGGCTTGTGGCAGTGATCGAGCTAACAGAGCGGCGACGGTAAAAAAGGAACCCGTTACCAAAATGCGATCCTTGTCAGTGAGCATCTCAGCCATGGCATCAACACCGGCTTCAGGCGAGTCTGCACAAAGCCGCACACAGCCACCATGGGCTTTAATACGCTCAGCGAGTTCATTGGCCGTGTGGCCGCGCTCGCCATCAAGCGTTACACAGACCCAGTCAGTAATACGCGGTGCTAACGCCGCAATAACACCATCAACGTCTTTATCATTGAGCATACCTATCACTGCCCACTGCCGTCCTGTATCAGGCGGTACTGGCAAATGGCGAGCAACATAGGTAGCCGCATGAGGATTATGCCCCACATCCAGGCACCACTGCCCTATCCACTGCATCCGGCCTGGCAGATTAACACTGGCTAATGCATTTTGCGTGGCTTTTAGCGTTAGCGTCAGCCCCGTAAGCGCCAGCGCTTGTAGCGCAGTTGCGGCATTATCGACAGGCAGACCAGGATCAGGCAGCGCATCCAGAGAAAGCGTCTCCCCCGTTGCCGTCAACCCACTCCAGCACCAGGGTAAATGGCTGTTTTCCTCGGCACTGTGGTTAAACGCTAATCCTAACCGGTAAACCGGCGCCGCCAAGGCAATAGCCGCATCGGCCACGCTACCGGGAAGCGACTCACTGCCCAATACCGCTGGCCGCAACGGGCGAAATATACCCGCTTTCTCAAGCCCGATTTGCGAAATATCGGTTCCCAAAAAGCTCGCATGGTCTTGGGCTATCGTAGTGACAACCGCAACATCCGCATTAATGATATTGACGGCATCCAAACGACCGCCCAAGCCCACCTCAAGTACCGCAAGATCCAGTTCAGCTTGTGCCAAACACCAGAGTGCGCACAATGTACCTGCTTCAAAATAGGTCAGGCTAATTTCCGGCGCTTCCAGGCGAGCCTGTTCGACACGTTCAAACCCCTCGACCAGGCACGCGTCGCCAGCTTCCTGGCCGTTGATACGCACCCGCTCGTTGTAACGCAATAGATGAGGCGAGGAGTACGTACCCACATGCCAACCATGTGCGCGAGCCACCGCGTCAACCATGGCAACCGTCGAGCCTTTACCATTGGTGCCCGCCACAATGACAACGCGATTGGCAATGGGGCGTTTAAATAGCCCCATACGCTCAGCAACACGTGACACACGCTCCAGGCCTAAATCAATCCCGACAGGGTGCAGGGTTTCCAGATGCTGAAGCCACTCTGCTAACGACTTAGGCATTGCGGTGTGGTTCATGGCTCTTGTCAATAGAATCCGGACCTGTCTCGTCAACCGTTACGTCAGTATCGGCGATGTGTGCTTCATCAACCACCGGCTCAGCGACGGCTTCATCATCCGTCAACTCACTGGCTAACGAAAGCGCCTCCTGATGAGTCAACTTGCGTAGTACGCCGCCCACACGGGTACGCATTTCCTGGCGATGTACAATCATATCGACCGTACCATGCTCCAACAGGAACTCGCTGCGCTGGAAACCTTCTGGCAGCGTTTCGCGGACGGTCTGCTCAATAACACGCGGACCAGCAAAACCAATCAATGCATTGGGCTCAGCAATATTCAAGTCGCCCAGCATGGCGAGCGAAGCGGATACGCCCCCAAACACTGGATCGGTAAGCACCGAGATATAGGGCACACCGGCCTGCTTAAGTCGCTCAAGTGCCGCCGATGTTTTGGCCATTTGCATCAGTGAGAAAAGCGCCTCCTGCATACGCGCACCACCGGAAGCCGCAAAGCAAACCAGCGGAATACCTTCGTCAAGCGCGATAGTCGCCGCTCGGGCAAACTTCTCACCCACTACGGCCCCCATCGACCCGCCCATAAAGGTGAACTCGAAAGCAACCGCAATGACCGGCAAACCGTCCAACGTGCCACGCATAGCAATCAGCGCATCTTTCTCGCCGGTGTCCTTTTGCGCGGCCGCCAAGCGGTCCTTGTACTTTTTAGAGTCGCGGAATTTCAGGCGATCAACAGGTTCAAGCTCTGCCGCGACTTCTTCACGACCTTCTTTATCCAGGAACCAGTCCAAGCGTTTCCGCGCAGTCAGCCGCAAGTGATGGTCACATTTCGGACAAACACTATGGTGTTTCTCTAACTCAGGAAGATAGAGAACGGCTTCACACTTGGGACATTTACGCCAGAGGCCGTCGGGCACACTGGCACGACGGTCTTTACGCTGGATACGCCCCATGGAGGGCACTATCTTGTCTAACCAGCTCATATCAAAAAGGCTTCCGTTTTACGTCATGCCTGGCAGCGCCAAGCTTGATGAGTGTCGTCAATCAACTTCAAGTATAGACGATGAGGGGCAGCGTTAGACGTCCATTGCGGTGCGCATCTCTGCTAGCACGCTTCTAAGCTGACCAGCGATAATTTCGGGCGTTTCTACATTTTCGGCAATACGGTTTACTAACGCACTACCGACAATCACTCCATCCGCTACGTTAGCCACTTCAGCAGCCGTTACGCCATCGCGGATACCGAAACCAACACATAGCGGCAGGTCGGTCATTTCACGTAGCGGTGCCAGGCGTTCAGCGACGTCACTTGCATTTAAGGTTGCCGCACCAGTAACGCCTTTTAGCGAAACGTAGTAAAGGTACCCCTCACCCTGGGCGCATATTGTAGCGGCTCGCGTAGGTGAAGTGGTAGGCGCCACAAGGAAAATTGCTGCTAAATTATGCGCTTTTAACAGCGGACCCAATTCATCGGCCTCTTCTGGCGGCATATCGACCACTAGCACACCATCAACGCCCACTTTTTCAGCCTGCTCAGCGAAGGCCTCGTAGCCAATACGCTCAATAGGATTTAGATACCCCATTAACACGACCGGGGTTGTGGCATCGGCCTGACGGAATTCAGCCACCATATCCAGCACGTCGACCAAGCGGGTGCCCTGCTTTAAGGCGCGCTCACAGGCTTTTTGAATAACCGGGCCGTCCGCCATTGGATCAGAAAACGGCACACCAAGTTCAATGACATCCGCACCCGCTTCTACCAGCGCATGCATAAAGCCAACGGTGTACTGTAGCGCCGGGTCGCCCGCCGTAATATAAGGTATCAGAGCCTTGCGGCCCTGTTGCTTGAGTTCAGAAAAGCGCTGATCGATACGGTTCATGCTTGTCCTTAAAAGCGGGCCTTAAAATTCGATACCGTCAATGTTGGCTACGGTCATAATATCTTTATCACCACGGCCTGAAAGATTAACGACGATATGCTGGTCAGGGCGCATGGTAGGCGCCAGCACCTTGGCATGCGCCAGCGCGTGGGCTGACTCCAAGGCAGGCATTATACCCTCCATCTGCGTCAGTTCTCGAAACGCTTCCAGCACAGCGCTGTCATTAGCGGTGACATAGCTAACACGACCAACATCTTTCCAAAGCGCGTGCTCAGGGCCAACGCCCGGATAATCAAGCCCGGCTGAAATGGAGTGTGTATCGGCGACCTGCCCCGCTTCATCAGACATCAAGTAAGTACGGTTTCCGTGCAGCACACCGCGCGGGGCATTCGATGAAAGCGGTGCGGCATGACGGCCCGTCTCAACACCATCACCTCCGGCCTCAACCCCATACATCGCGACGGCATCGTCTTCAACAAACGGATAAAATAGCCCAATCGCGTTGGACCCACCACCAACACACGCGACCAACGCATCCGGCAAGCGGCCGATTTGTTCCAGCGACTGGCGGCGTGCTTCACGCCCCACTACCGCATTAAAGTCGCGCACAAGCTCAGGGTATGGGTGTGGCCCTGCTACCGTGCCGATAATGTAAAACGTGTTATCAACGTTCGTTACCCAGTCGCGCAGCGCTTCATTCATGGCATCTTTAAGGGTGCGCGTGCCCGACTCTACCGGAATCACTCGTGCGCCCAATAAACGCATACGATAGACATTCAGCTTTTGGCGCTGCACGTCTTCAGCACCCATATACACATCGCATTCAAGACCCAGGCGCGCGGCAACCGTTGCCGTCGCCACGCCGTGCTGCCCGGCACCGGTTTCAGCGATGACCCGTGGTTTGCCGGTTTTTTTGGCAAGCAGTGCCTGGCCGATGGTGTTGTTTACCTTATGCGCGCCGGTATGATTTAAATCTTCGCGCTTTAACCATATTTGCGCACCACCGAGCATCTCGGACCAACGTTTGGCATGATAAAGCGGCGACGGGCGCCCTACGTAGTGGGCAAGATCACTATCAAACTCGGCCTGAAAAGCAGGATCATCACGCAGGCTTACGTAAATTTTCTCAAGATCTTCCAGGGCGTAGCTCAATGTTTCGGATACAAACCGGCCACCATAAGGGCCAAAATGACCGCGGGCATCCGGCATTCGGGTCAGGTCGCTGAACCTGGTCTTGGAAGCCGTGTCAGGAACGGTTTCAGAAACAGTATTAGCGCCACCAGTTGCTGAGACAGTCACAGGATACCTCACAAGGTTGCCAGAACAGGCAACAATTGAATAAGCGGACATAGAGCGCAGCGTCATAAAAAAACAGACTGCGCGGCGTGTTTAACGGGCGTCGGCTAACGCGACTTGCTGAATAAACAGTGTCATTTTTTCAACGTCTTTACGACCATGCGCTGCTTCAATCCCACCCGACACATCAACGGCATAAGGCGCCACTTGGTGAACGGCAGAGGCGATATTATCAATCGTTAACCCGCCTGCGAGGATAACAGGTTTTGCCAGTTTTGCGGGGATTCTCGACCAATCAAAGACCTCTCCTGTGCCACCTGGCGTGCCCGGCCGGTAGGCGTCCAACAGCAGCGCCTGTGCCTGATGATAGTCAGCAGCTGCCTGAGATAAATCGATATCGTCACGCATTCGCAGCGCTTTAATCCAGGGGCGCCCAAACTGTGCGCAAAACGCAGGAGACTCATCACCGTGAAACTGAATCATGTCCAGGTACGGTAAGCACTGCTGAATCACGTCAACGGATTGATCAACAAACAACCCTACCCGGGTAACAAAAGCAGGTACTTCACCCGAAAGCGTTTCAAGTTGCTCAAGCGTAATGCTGCGCGCGCTTTTCGGCCACATGACAAAACCCAGCGCATCTACCCCCAGCATTACGGCTCTTTTAATATCATCACTGCGGGTAAGCCCACAGAACTTGACCCGCGTCCGCATAGGGCTAAGCGTCTTCATCTAGCGCCTCCTGAGCGGGATCAGACGTTGTTTTAGCAAATGTCAGTTTACGCCGCGCCGCTATTCTGGGTGTGTCTGGCAGTTCTCGTTCGCCTGTCCACTCCCCGGTAAAAGCGAGCAGGTTAGGCCCTACCGGCTCCATGGGCAAATCAAACCGCTCGTCGTAAATTGAATCAACAAAATGCAGCCCACACGCGGGAGCGGTTACATCACCTTTCTTACGATTCCTTAGCGCCAGCAATCGTTCAATATAACCTTCGTCCTGCGCCCCACGACCTACGCTAACCAGGGCGCCAGCGATATTGCGAATCATGTGATGTAAAAACGCATTGCCCTGAATATCAATGACCACCAGCGGGCCAAACCGCTTCACCTCGACAAAATGCATTTGCCGCCATGGCGTTTTGGATTGGCAGCCTGCAGCACGAAAACTTGAAAAGTCATGCTCGCCAATCAGAGCCTGCGCAGCGCGATGCATGACATCTGCATCCAGAGGATCGCGGCACCACGTTACGTTCGTGCGTTCAAGCACAGGGCGACTGATTTGATTGAGCAGTAAATAACGGTAACGCCTGCCAAGCGCGCCCAACCGGGAATGAAAATCGTCCGAGACTGGCTTCACCCAGCGCACGGCGACATCGCGTGGCAAGTTGGTGTTGGCACCAAAAATCCAGGCTTTCTCAGTCCGCTCAGTCGGTGGGTCAAAGTGCGCTATTTGACGCGTGGCGTGAACGCCTGAGTCCGTACGTCCGCTGGCATGTATCTGAACGGGGGCACCGGCCACTTTTGCCAAAGCATCCTCTACGGCGCCTTGAACAGAAGCAGCATGCTTTAAACGCTGAAAGCCGCAAAAACGCGTGCCATCATATTCAATGCCTATTGCCAAACGGCCTTTCAGCGGCCGGGTTTCATCAAAGTGGTAAAACTGGGTCATCAAGCCACGTCATAAAGTTTGAAAGGATAGGGTTTATACGAAAAGTTGCTGAGCGAAGGCCAGACAAGGCAAAAATCAGCGAAAAAACGGACCGAGCTCGCGCACGAGTTTACATGGGTAAATGAGTATTTTGAGCTGATTTTTAACGTCGTATGGTCGAGCGCAAGCAGTTTTCGTACAAAGCCTAGCCATTATCCCGACCCGGCGGCTTGAATGCTACCTCTTCAATTTCCCACTCTGTGCCTATCGAGCGAGCCGTGCTTACTTTTTTCAGCGTTTCAGACGGTGTCAGCTCGGGCGCTTCAACCCGCTTAAAGTCCATGCCCTTTAATAACAGCGCATCTTCTTGCGGATACCGTCGGCTGCCATGGCCTGCCAAACCTGCTGCCTGACTTTTAGCATAGCTAGCGCCAAAAGCATCGCCTCTCTCGGGTTTACGTGTAGAGGCTTGCAGGTCACTACTAACGGGTGGCGATGGTTTGAACACCTGAGGCTCGGCAAGCGACGCGCTCTTCAAATGCGCTTGAGCAACCGGCTCTTCAGCCTCGCGCCGCTTTCTGCGCCATATTAATCCCGTCAACAGCAGTACCAGCCCAAGGGCAATGAGTGGCCATTGATAACGCTCAATACTACTCAAAACACCACTTGATGGCGCATCGTGTACGTCAGCAATTGGCTGTGCCGCAGCAGTCGCCTCAGCCATTAATGGCATCGGAGGAGACGCTTCTACCAACACGCTATTCTCGATGAATTGACTGAGATTATGACGCAGTTCGCTGAGTTCAAGACGAAGCTGCTCACGCTCTTCATTAGCCGCCAGTAAGCTTGCCTGGCTTTGCTCCAGCTGCTCTGAAAACCTGGCCATGGTACGAGTCAGCTCGGCTTCTATCTGGGCAGTAGCCAGCTCAGGTCCAGGAGGCGCCTCAACCTCAACGTCCACTGGAATACTCTGAGGCACTGCTGTATTGGCGCGCTGCTCGCCTGCCACCATCACCTGGACAGCGTGAGCCGCCTCATCGGCTGAACGTAGCTGCACTTGCCCTTCTGCGGGCAAGCGCAGTGCCTGGCCCGTCCGCAAACTATTAATATTGCCCTCAGGAAAGAACTCAGGATTCGCCGCTACCAGTGCCAACATCATCTGCTGAACGCTCGCGCGCTCAGGTTTACTGCGCGAGGCAATACGCCACAACGTATCACCCTCTTGCACCCTTACCTCGGCACGTGGAAGAGGCTCTGTCATTTCCGAGCCTGAGCTTGACACGACGCCGTCAGCTTCCGCCTGGTTCAATGGATAATTAGCGTAGTCAGCCGGGTCAAAAAGCAACGTGACCGCGTGCTGTTGCTGCCCTTCCGGCGAATCAATGACCAGTAGCAAATCCAACCAGGGCGTTGTTACCGCCTGTGATGAGCGCAGGATAATGCGACGACTGCCCGCTTGCTCTTGAATCTCGGCATGCACCTGACGAGCCAAAGGCATCCACTCAAGCCCAGAGGCGATAAATGAGGGTTCATCAGCAACCTGTACGCTTAGCTCGTCTAGCGCGTAGGCGTTTGAGTCAAGCAACGGTAACGAAGCATTTAGCGGGGCTTCCAGCCAGGATTCCACCTCGGCAGGTCCGGCTTCAATTGCCTGCGCAAAAGACGGCACCCCAGCAATCGACAGCAGTGCGATCGTTTTCAAGAAAACGCGATAATTTGAATATTTTTTCGCCACGTTACCCAATCCGTTTTTTTATGGAAACCGCGCTAGCAAGTGCGGTAAATGCCAACACAGAACGCAAATTATAATTAACACAAATACGCAGGTAACGCATGGAGGCGGGTTACTTAATTTAAGTTAAAACACTTACAAAAAAACCGGCGCGCTAAAAGCGCCCCGGTTTTGGCTGACGTACTGCGTTGTTTTACTGTTCGCGCAAAATTTTGAGCATGCGCTTAAGCGGCTCGGCAGCACCCCATAGCAGTTGGTCGCCAACGCTAAATGCCGAAAGGTATTCACCGCCCATGTTCAGCTTACGCAAACGCCCCACCGGAATATCCAATGTGCCGGTAGCGGCGGCAGGCGTTAAACCTGCAATGGTGGCCTCTTTCTCGTTGGGGATCAGCTTGACCCACTCATTATGCTGAGCGATCCGCTCTTCAATCTCATCCAGCGGCACATCATGTTTCAGCTTGATGGTGAATGCTTGGCTGTGAGAGCGCATGGCACCAATACGCACGCAAAGACCATCAATCGGCACAGGATTATCACCAAGACCCAGAATTTTATTGGTCTCAACAAAGCCTTTCCACTCTTCACGGCTCTGGCCGTTTTCAAGCTTGGTGTCAATCCACGGCAGTAGGCTACCGGCAAGGGGGGCGCCGAAGTTATCGGTCAGGAAGTCGCCACCACGCATGGCCGCCGTTACCTTGCGGTCAATTTCCAAAATCGCGCTGGAGGGGTCAGCCAGTTCGCTACTAACGCTGTCGCGCAGTTGACCCATTTGATTGAGCAGTTCGCGCATGTGCTTGGCGCCAGAACCGGAAGCCGCCTGATAGGTCATGGAGGTCATCCACTCAACCATATCGGCTTCAAACAGGCCGCCCAAGCCCATCAGCATGAGGCTAACGGTGCAGTTACCGCCGACAAAGGTCTTGGCACCTTTGGCAAGCTGCGCATCAATGACCTTACGGTTAACCGGGTCAAGCACGATGGTAGCTTCATCCTCCATGCGCAGCGTGCTGGCGGCATCAATCCAGTAACCCTGCCAGCCATTTTTACGCAGGTCACCATAAACTTGCTTGGTGTAGTCACCGCCTTGGCAGGTAATAACAACATCCAACGCTTTCAATTCTTCAAGAGCAAACGCATCTTTTAACGCAGGTACGTCTACGCCGATGTCGGGACCAGGCTGGCCTACTTGGGAGGTGGTGAAAAAGACCGGCTCAATGCCGTTAAAATCACCATCTTCCTGCATGCGCTGCATCAGCACAGAACCCACCATGCCACGCCATCCTACGAAACCGACTTTCAACATGCGAAGTCCTCCAGCAAAGAATGAGACATATATTATACACAAATCTGATAAATAACGTCGGCCACTCTTTGAGTGGCCGAGGCATCACACTTTTCATATCAAATAGTTAGCACGCTTTATAGCGCATTTAACTTTTTGCAAAGGCCGCCAGTACCGCATCGCCCATTTCGACCGTCGAAACACGACGCGTTCCTTCTGCGGCGATATCCGCCGTGCGCAGGCCGTTATCCAGAACGCTACCCACCGCGGTTTCAATGCGTTCGGCCATGGCCGTTTCATTGAGCGAGTAGCGCAGCATCATGGCAACCGACAGCATCATGGCGAGCGGGTTGGCAATGTTTTGCCCAGCGATATCCGGCGCGCTTCCGTGGCAAGGCTCATACATGCCTTGGCCGCTTTCGTTCAGCGAGGCCGAAGGCAGCATACCGATGGAGCCGGTAAGCATGGCGGCGGCGTCAGACAAAATATCGCCAAACATATTGCCGGTCACAACGACATCAAACTGTTTCGGGGCACGTACCAGCTGCATCGCGGCGTTATCTACGTACATATGCGAAAGCTCGACGTCCGGGTACTCTGGCGCCAAACGCTCCATCACTTCACGCCACAAAATGGTAACTTCCAGCACGTTAGCCTTATCTACCGAGCAGAGTTTTTTGCCACGCTTTTGGGCCATTTCAAACGCGACGCGGCCGATGCGCTCAATCTCACTTTCGGAATAAATGTAGGTGTTATAGCCCACACGCTCCCCGTTACGCTCCTCAATACCTCGCGGCTGGCCGAAGTAAATGCCGCCGGTCAATTCACGCACAATCATGATATCCAGGCCTGCCACCAATTCAGGCTTCAGGCTGGAGGCGCTGGCCAGCTGCGGGTAAAGCATGGCCGGGCGCAGGTTGCCAAACAGCCCCAGGTTCTTGCGCAGGCCCAACAAACCTTTTTCAGGGCGCTTGGAAAGGTCTTCGATTTTGTCCCATTTGGGGCCACCCACCGCAGCGAGCAGAATCGCACTGGCCGCCTTGGCTTTTTCAAGCGTTTCAGCAGGCAGTGGGTCGCCATGCACGTCGTAAGCCGAACCGCCGACCAGTGCTTCTTCAACGTCAATATCCAAACCCGCTTCTTGGCACGCTTTTAGCAAACGCGCAGCTTGAGCAGCAATCTCTGGGCCAATACCGTCGCCGGGTAATAGAAGCACCTTATGGGTCATGTTAAATCCTTAATAGAGAGTCAGCACGGCTTACCGCCGCTTAGCGCGGTGCAATGGCGTTGCACTGCGCTATGTGTGTCTTTTTAACTATTCTGAATGACGCTTATGCGGCTGTATCAGGCAGGCTGACGGAACAACCAGGGCCGAGCATCTTTGTGTTTTTGCTCAAAGGCACGGATCGCCTCTTCGTCCTGCAGCGTGATGCCGATATCGTCCAGTCCATTGAGCAGGCAGTGCTTGCGGAACGCGTCCACTTCAAACTCAAGAATTTCGCCGCTCGGCGTGATGACCCGCTGGTTCTCCAAGTCGATATCCAGCTGATAGCCCTCATTAGCATCAACGCCTGTAAACAAGCGATCCACTTCTTCTTCGCTTAACGTGATCAGCAAGATGCCGTTTTTAAACGCGTTATTGTAAAAAATATCTGCAAAGCTTGGCGCAATCACTACTTTAAAACCAAAATCTTCCAGTGCCCACGGCGCGTGTTCACGCGAGCTTCCACAACCAAAGTTGCGCCGAGCCAGCAACACCTCGGCCCCCTTAAAACGCGGCTGGTTGAGCACGAAATCAGGATTAAGCGGGCGACTGGAGCAATCCTGCCCCGGCTGTCCTTCATCTAAATAACGCAGCTCATCAAACAGGTTAACGCCAAAGCCGGTTCGTTTGATTGATTTCAAGAACTGCTTGGGAATAATTAAATCGGTATCGACATTAGCGCGATCAAGCGGGGCAACCACGCCTTCAAAACGAGTGAACTTTTTCATGGGTTAAGCCTCCTGGGCGTGGGTAGCATCGTTGGCGGATAAACTGCGTACATCAACAAAGTGGCCAGCAATCGCAGCCGCTGCCGCCATGGCAGGGCTCACCAGGTGCGTACGACCACCGTACCCTTGGCGTCCTTCGAAGTTGCGGTTGGAGGTCGATGCGCAGTGCTCGCCTGCGCCCAATTTATCAGCATTCATGGCCAGACACATGGAGCAGCCCGGCTCGCGCCACTCGAAACCAGCGTCGATGAAGATTTTATCCAGCCCTTCCTCTTCTGCCTGGCGTTTCACAAGGCCAGAACCCGGCACCACCATGGCAAGCTTAATGGAACCTGCCACTTTATTGCCTTGAGCCACTTTGGCAGCCTCACGCAAATCCTCGATACGCGAGTTAGTACACGAACCAATAAACACTTTATCGAGCTTGATATCGGTAATTTTTTGGTTAGCGTGCAAGCCCATATATTCAAGCGCGCGAGCATGGCTGCGCTGAACGGTTTCATCCTGCGAGGCTTGCGGGTCTGGCACGTGCCCGGAAATACCTGTCACCATCTCGGGGCTGGTTCCCCAACTGACCTGCGGCTCGATCTCTTCGGCCTTCAGAGTCACTACTTTGTCGAACGCGGCATCGTCATCTGATACCAGTTGACGCCAGTCAGCTACTGCGGCTTCCCACTGCTCGGCGGTCGGCGCAAAGGGGCGCTTGGCCAGGTAATCAATCGTCGTGTCGTCCACCGCAATCAACCCGACCCGGGCACCCGCTTCAATCGCCATGTTGCACACGGTCATACGGCCTTCCATGGAGAGCGATCCGATAGCGCTGCCCGCAAATTCGATAGCGTAGCCCGTACCACCTGCTGTACCGATCTTGCCGATAATGGCCAGTACCACATCTTTGGCGGTCACGCCGAGACCAAGCTCCCCCTCAACGCGCACCTGCATGTTCTTCATTTTTTGTGCCAACAGGCATTGCGTCGCCAATACGTGCTCAACTTCAGACGTGCCGATACCGTGCGCCAGCGCGCCAAAAGCACCGTGAGTGGCCGTATGGGAGTCACCGCAAACGACGGTCATGCCGGGCAACGTGGCGCCCTGCTCTGGCCCAACCACGTGCACGATTCCCTGGCGGGGGTCGTTAATTTTAAACTCTTCAATTCCGTACTCAACGCAGTTATCGTCAAGCGTCTGAACCTGAATCAACGACACCGGGTCTTTAATGCCGCTATTACCTTCGGCACGCTCTTTCGTCGTCGTTGGGACGTTGTGATCCGGCGTTGCCAGGTTTGCATCCAGGCGCCACGGCATACGTTTGGCCAAGCGCAACCCTTCAAACGCTTGCGGAGAGGTCACTTCGTGAAGCAGTTGGCGGTCAATGTAGATCAGCGCCGTGCCGTCATCGCGCTGCTTCACCAAGTGCTGGTTCCAGAGTTTGTCGTAAAGGGTTTGACCTGACATGTGGCTCTCCTGGGCAAGCGCCCTGCTAGTTCGGTATCGCAGCCTCTACGTGCTGCTTAATGTGACGATGCAGCCAGTGTTACGCGTAGCGACCATAAAAGCAATTCATGTTATTTATAGGTATGATTCCATACTGGAATACACCAATACTAACCACACAATAGTGAGCACCACGTGGACACCCAGAGCCTACAAGCGTTTTTAGCCGTTGCTGAAACACAAAGCTTCTCACGCGCCGCCGAGCAGCTTTACCTCACTCAGCCAGCGGTTAGCAAACGCATTGCCACGCTGGAGTCGCTGGTGGGCACGCGGCTGTTTGACCGTATTGGCAGGCGTATTTCACTTACCGAGGCAGGCCATTTATTACTGCCACAAGCCAAGCGAATTCTGTTAGCGGTAGAAGATAGCCGCCGAGCACTCGCGAATCTTTCTGGCCAGGTGGGTGGCCAATTAACGCTGGCTACCAGCCATCACATTGGCTTACACCGCCTGCCACCTGTGTTAAAAAACTACACCCAGCGCCATCCAGAAGTAGAATTGGATCTGCATTTTCTGGATTCAGAGTTTGCCTACCAGGGCGTGCAGGATGGCACCCTGGAAATGGCCGTGGTGACGCTCGCTCCCCACCCTGTTGAGCAATTAAACGTGGTGAACCTTTGGCATGACCGGCTATGTTTTGTTTGCGCGCCCGACCACCCGCTAGCTCAAGCCGCTATCCTTAGCCTTGAAGCACTTTGTCACTATAAATGTGTTCTACCTAGCGCCAAAACATTTACCCGTACATTGATTGAGCAACGTTTTGCCAAGGCGGGCCTGTCTCTACAGGTCAGTATGGCTACCAACTATTTGGAAACATTAAAGATGATGTGTAGTGTTGGGCTTGGATGGAGCCTGCTGCCTGAGGGGATGATTAATAGTGAGCTGGTCGAGCTGAAAATAGATACACCGCCTATCTACAGGCCGCTCGGCTATTTGGTGCATACCAATCGGACACTTTCCAACGCCGCGATAAAAATGATTGAGGCGCTGGAGGCGACGAAAACGACGCATCATGGATAACCAAGTATATGTTATCCTTTTAAGTTCAGCAGACAATTTATCGCAATGATGTGTCTAGCCACTTGCGCCTACAACTCATCCTGAGCTCGACCAACTTTATGCCCAACTTACCTACCTACTGCTTCTTAAAAGCACATACTTCACACCCAGGAAAATAACTTACAATTAATCGTAATTACTAACATATAACCATTAAAACCTTCAACCTCTACCTTTATCCACTCTTTTAAATATTACCTTTTAAATTCAACTTTTTATAAAGTAATTTGAGAAACACTCAACATTTTAATCATTCACGAAGAAAAATAATTAAAAAGAATAATACTTCAATACTCATCAATACTACTTAGACGTTCGGCATTACGACCTATTATTACCGGCTTCAATATCAACCTTTATCCTGGTTCAACCTATTAGATACTCCTATACACTGAATATACACGTTTTTCTTAGCAATAGCGTTTGCTACTACTCCTCAGTGTAGGAATAACACTATGCACGGTCATCCTCGCGCCTTATTACCCATTTGCTTATTCGCTTGCTTAAGCGTAGATACGGTGTATGGGCAAACCACTATAAATGCACAGCGGGAAGCCCTGGTGATAGAAGCACGCCAGGGAGCAGTGGGGCCGTCAATTGATGGCTTACAATCCCTTTATTATCGAACACAAAACAGTCGTGTTCGTGAGGATTTGATAGCCCTGCTGGTACGTGCAACAAGGTATGAAGAAGCGCTGGCAGTTTGCTCAGCGTGTCGACCCCAGGATTACAGCGACTCTGAACTTGCCAACCTGGGCAGTGCAGCGCGTAGTGCAGGTGATTACCCTAAAGCGCTCTCGCTATTTCAATCGCTTACCTATCGCAGCCCTACCTATGCAGAAGGTTGGCTTGGGCAAGCGTTAGTTCACACCGACATGGCTAATTATACCTTGGCCGATATCGCCTTACAGCAATATAGCCAAGTGGCAGGCACGACGACCGCCGGCCTAGAAGCCAAAGGCTATTTGGCCGCAAAAACAATGAATGCCGTTCAAGAGCTACAGGTTCGGCAAGCACTGGTAGAGCAAGACCCCGCCAATACCAGCGAGTTACAGGCACTCTACCGCTTGGCAGTGGGTTTAGGCGCCAGCTCCGCCGCCCGTAACATCATGCAGGACAACCCAACGGTTTTCTCTGAAAGTGACCGCCTTTGGCTTGTCTACTACGAAGCAGTTACTGATATACGCTTGGGCATTCAGACGGATCAGCCACCCAGAACGCGCAGTGGCCTGGCCCAGTTAAACCAGGTACTGGATTCGCCAGCGGTCCCCCAGGAATTAGCCAAGCTTGCCGAATATGACAAAGTCGTCGCACTTGCCCAGCTAAGGCACTTTTCCGAAGCGGAGGTCCTCGCCGTTAGGCTCCAACATCAGCATGGCCCGTTGCCAAGTTACGTGAACCGGGCCAGAGCGTATGCCTTGAATGGCCTGGGCCGCCCTGATGAAGCCATTGTGCTTTACGAAAGCCTGATACAACAAACCCCTCAGCGTGGCACTGATCCTGATGACCCGCTTAACGAAGGGCTCTTTTATAGCTATACCGACGCTCAGCGTTTTCGTGATGCTGATCGACTGTTGGCTTCCTGGCGTGCGAGCGAACCCGAACAGCGCTGGGATTTCACTCAGACCACGCGTATCAATAACCCAAACTATCAAAAAGTCCTGCTACTTGACGTGTTGCTTACTGCCTGGCGTGGTCAAGCTGGCTTGGCCAGCGAACGCTTGGCCAATTATCAAGACCAGGCACCTGGCGACCCTTATCTTTGGCAGGTTAAAGGTGACCTTGAACGAGACCGAGGCTGGCAACGAAAAGCGGAAGTATCTTACCTACGCGCGACAGAGCTACTTTCCCCAGACCAGCAAGACGCAGCCCGCCATGGGATGCTGCTGGCCAACCTGGAGCGCGGGCAATGGAAAGGCACTACAACGGCCGCCGCGCAAGAGATCGCCGAAGCCAAACCCAGCGCAACCCGGGATGAGCTAGTACGAACGTTGCGTGAGCTACGTGCACCACAGCTGACTAGCTCGGTAACGCGTAGCGAGGGGCAAGGTAGCGGCACCCAAGCCTCGCGGGAATGGCGCTATGACGTGCTTTTGGAAGGACCACGTAATACAAGCGGCTCCCGCGCATTTGCACAACGCATCGGTCAGTATGGGAAATTTGATGACACAAACCTTTACGCAGCCTACGACATAGCGGGTTATGAGTGGAACTTACACCCAGCGACCATAAAATTTGCCGCCGGGCACGGTGCCCAACTTAACAATAACTTTATGGCCTCGGTTGAGTTGCGCTACGCCGCTTCAGACCACCTAACCACCACGCTGGGTATCGAACTTAACACACCAGACACTCCTTTACGGGCGTTGCGTGACGGCATTAATGCCGACCGATATCGCGGAGAGATCGCCTATCGTCATGATGAGCGCGGCGCAGGAGCGATCGGCCTGATGGTGACCGACTTTGAAGACAACAATCTGCGCCAATCTGTCTATGGCTACTGGAACCAAACACTCTATCATCTTGATCGCTGGCAAATTAACGGTGAAGTGTATACCACCACGTCACGCAACGATGAGGTTGAGGCCAGCTACTTCAACCCACGTCGAGACGCCAACCTCGGTGGTGTTTTATCACTAAATTATGAACTCCCCCTCGATTATCGACAGTCGTTTATTCAGACCCTATCGCTAGGCTCCGGACGCTACTGGCAAGAAGACAATGGCAGCGAAAACACCTGGTCGCTGGGTTACGAGCATCAGTGGCAATTAGCACCCACGTTCAATATTGAATATGGCATTTTCAGAGAAAGATCCGTTTACGACGGCACCCCTGAATATGACAACCGCATTGAGGCCAGCTTTATATGGAGGTTCTTATGAAACATTGGCGTGTTTTTGTAATTAGCGCTGCCTTGCTGGCCATGCTAAGCCTTCAAAGTGCCCACGCAGCCCGGGTGCCCGGTGATTACGTGGTTATCAGCTATCATGACATTGTTGATACGGCGGTTACCCCCGATTTACCCATCTACTCACAAACCATTACCCGAAGCCGTTTAATTGAGCACTTTAACCTGCTGGCAACAGGCGGCTACCATCCTGTTAGCCTTCAACAAATTATCGACGCCAAGGCTGGTGGGCCGCCGCTCCCCGAAAAGGCCGTACTGCTTACCTTTGATGATGGGTACCGCAGCTTTTATGACATCGTTTTTCCGCTACTCAAACTCTATAACTTTCCGGCTATTCAAGCGGTGGTGGGAAGCTGGATGGATGTTCCCGCCGGCGGGCAAGTTCCCTATGGCAATACAACCTTGCCTCGCGAACGTTTCTTAACCTGGGAGCAGGTCCGAACGCTTGATGAATCGCCCTTGGTCGAAATTGCCTCGCATACCTACCGTCTACACTATGGCGTTAAGGGAAACCCGATGGGTAACGAGCAAGCCGCCTCTGTCACCAGCATTTGGGCCCCCCAAACCGGCTATGAAAGTGAAGCCACCTATCTTCAAAGAATTCATGACGACATGGCGCGAACCCGGCAGCAGTTCCAAACGCATTTGGGTCGCTCTCCTCGCATAATGGTGTGGCCTTACGGTGCCTATAGCAAAGCAACGCTGGATATCGCTGGCGAATACGGGATGACGTACACCTTTAGCTTGCTAAGTGCGCCCAATCAACTCAACGACGCCATGCGAACTATTAACCGCTACCTCATTGACCAGGAAACCGGCCTTCAAACCATTGATGAAATACTGTCTGATCGCGTATGGCAGCCCGAAGAACTCCGTATCGTCCACGTTGATTTGGATTACGTTTTTGATGAAGACCCCGTGCAGCAAGAACGAAACCTCGACAGGCTGATTGAACGAATTTTTAACTACGGAATTAGCACCGTTTATTTACAAGCATTTGCAGACCCAGATGGCAACGGCGTCGCCGATGAACTCTACTTCCCTAATCGTCATTTACCGGTAAGAGCCGACCTTTTCAACCGAGTCGCCTGGCAGCTTAAAAAACGTGCCGAGGTAAAAGTCTATGCCTGGATGCCCGTTCTCTCATTTGATCTTGGTGACGGACATCGCTATGTCACCGATATTAGGACGGGTGCCGAGAACCCCGGCCAATACCGCCGACTCTCACCCTATGTAGAAAATAACCGTCGTATTATCCGTGAAATTTATCAAGACCTCGGACGGCTGACGAAATTCGATGGCCTGATCTTCCACGATGATGCTTTTCTCACTGATTTTGAAGATAACAACCCCGAAGCACTGTCCGCCTATACACAGGTTTCTCTGCCTGCTGATGTGGCCTCGATCAAGAACGATGACAACCTGATGGATCTATGGACGCGGCATAAGACCCAGTTCTTGACAAATTTCACTGACGAACTGACACAAGCCGCTGACTACTACCGCCAAGCCGACAACAAAGTATTCACAACGGCGCGCAACCTTTATGCAGGCACGATAATGAACCCAGAAAGCCAGCAGTGGTTCTCCCAGGATATCCAAAATTTCGCAGAGAGCTACGACTTTGTTGCCGTCATGGCCATGCCCTATATGGAAGAAGCAGACAACCCTAACGAATGGCTGCGGGCGCTGGCGCAACGCTCACTTTCTCAGGTTAATGCCAATCAGTTGGTCTTTGAATTACAGACCCAGGATTGGCGCACCCAAACCCCGATCCCCAGCGTAGAAATCGCTGAATGGATACGTTTGCTGCGCGAAGAAGGCATCAAACATATCGGTTACTATCCGGACGATTTTATTCAAAGCCATCCTGAAATCAGTGTTATTAAGCCCGCCTTCTCCATTGGACGTCGCTTTAGGGCTCTCCCATGAACATACTCGACTACCTAGCCATGTTCACGCTTGGTTACCCGAGCCTAATGGCAACCATCTGGATTTGTGGCGGCATCTACTTTTATGTGCATTGGGAACGTAAGCAGCCTTGGCCCGATACGTTTGAATGGGATGAAAACGCGCCTTCAGTCACGGTGTTGCTGCCCTGTTATAACGAAAGCGCTAATGTCGATGAAACTGTTCATCATCTTTTCAAGCAAAACTATCCGCACATAGAAGTGGTTGCCATTAATGATGGTAGCAATGACAGCACCGGTAGTCGGCTTGAAGCGCTCGCGGTTGAGTATCCTGGGTTAAAAGTGCTGCACCAACCCAACCAGGGTAAAGCTAGCGCTATGAATCTTGGGTTGGGTGAGGCAACGGGCGAGATCATTGTGGGCATTGATGGAGATGCCATTCTCGATTACGACGCTATTAGCTACATGATGGGGCATTTTATAAGCAGCCCTAAAGTAAGCGGCGTCACCGGCAACCCTCGCGTGAGAACCCGTTCAACGGCTATTGGCAAAATACAAACCGGCGAATTTTCCGCGATTATCGGTCTTATCAAACGAGCCCAGCGTATCTACGGCATGGTGTTTACCATATCCGGTGTTATCTGTGCATTTAGACGCACGGCTCTGGAGAAAGTCGGCGGCTGGAACACCGATATGATTACCGAAGATATCGACATTAGCTGGCGTTTGCAGCTGGCAGGCGGCCATGTCCGCTACGAGCCACGCGCCATGTGCTGGGTGCTGATGCCTGAAACGCTGCGCGGGCTTTTTAAGCAGCGGCTGCGCTGGTCCCAAGGTGGTGGAGAAGTCGTTTTGCGTTATTTCTCTCAAACCATTCGCTGGAGGAATCGGCGCTTCTGGCCATTGATGCTGGAATATATCGTCAGTGTGGTCTGGTGCTACTCGGTGATCGCTTTACTTATCGCCTGGCTTATTTCCCTGGCGGCTCAGCCCACGGCTTGGCCGATCACAACACAGACATTCTCATATTTTGGCAGCCTTCTTATCGCGATTAGCTTTATCCAATTTACCGTCAGTTTTTATATCGACAGTCGCTACGACAAACAGATATTTCGCTGCGTTTATTGGAGCATTTGGTACCCATTTGCCTACTGGATGATCAATATGGCGACCGTTGTTATTGCCTTCCCAAAAGCCATCATGCGCCAACAAGGAAGGCTTGCGACCTGGACCAGCCCAGACCGAGGAGAGCCCTTCCATGAACAATAAACTCGTGCCTATCATTATTGATAACCCTTCCCAACGAGGCTGGGGCTACCGTATCCGCGACCTCCTTATTACGGCTGCCACACTTATTTTATGGCTACTCGTGCTGGCAAGGTTATACACCTTCTTTGTTATTGAAGAGGCCATTCTGGAACAACTTTATGGCTCCCTTATGATCAAAGTCGTCGCCTCTGGATTTGTCGTTACCTTTCTGCTTTTTCATTGCTGGGCGGTTTACAACCAATACCTGTATACCCGCATTGTGAAACACCATTAACATTACGCGCAATCATCAACACTTCGTCTGATGAATATAAATTACTAATAGTGGCTTCAATCTCAGCGCCTAATGTGGATCTATATAATCGTTGAGCAACGTTATCCGCTCTAGTGGTGACCAATACGTGCTTTAACGTGGAACCCTGTTTTGCCAGCTGCTCTTTAACCAAAGGGAGTGAATTTTCGATTAAATTTTTCCCAACCCCTTTACCTTGACGATTTGGCAATACTGCCAATTGCTCTAACTCCAGAACCGCCTCCGGGCGGAAGCCGCTTTTTTGCATCCAAACAATATATCCAATAACGCTACACTCCTCCTCTACGACAAAGCAAAGAAATCGAGGAGAGGCACTGAGACTGCATTCCAACCATTCATACGAATGCGTTTGGCGAGGAAATGCCAGTGAATGGACGCTTGCAGCTTCATCCAAATCAGCGATGTTCATTGACCTTATTTTCATTAAAAACCTCATCAATTTATTGATAGCATATCGGCTGCGACTAGCCTTTCAGCACCAACCCTATTAGCCTGCTAATTCACTTTAAGGGTTTAGCATGCAAGAAACGACTTTTCGGCAGCGCTTGGCGGGTGTGCTGATTCTGCTTGGGTTGATCGCACAGGTTCTTGGGTTTACCGGTCTGATAAACACGGCGCACGCAGTGAGCTATTTGTTGTGGCTCGCCGTGATATTGCTGTGGAAGGACATTCCCAAGCGCTCACGTTTTCAGGCCGGCGTGTTGATGGTTTTGGGCATATTAATGCTGCTGGTGGCGCGTTTTTATTACCATGACCACGTGGATTGGCCCGCAATGCTGCAGGGCAATGCCTTTGTAGTGGCCATGCTGGTAGGCGTCAGCTTTATTTCCCTGGTAGGTAAACAGCAAGGGCGAAAAAAAGCGCCTGGCAAACGCTTAACGGGCAGTGGCGGCGTATTACGTACCTGGCTTGGCGTGCATTTTCTGGGCACGATTTTGAATATATCGACCGTTATTATGGTCGGTGACCGACTGGCACGAACGGCTCCTTTAACGATTCCACAGTACCTGGCATTGAATCGAGGGCTGTCAAGTGCCGCGCTATGGTCACCGTTTTTTGCTTCCATGGGAATAGTGATCGCACTCGCACCGCAGATGCAGTACTCCTACGTGGCACTCTTTGGATTCCCATTAGCAATGATTTCCGGGTTGCTAACGACGCTTGAACTTGGCCGTCGATTTGATTTACGTGAGGTGTATGGCTTTTCTCTGGCACCGCGCAGCCTGCTAATGCCCGTGATCATGGCCTTGTTGGTCATGGTGTTTCATTTCTGGCTAACGCCCAGGCTCTCAATCGTTGGCATTATTACTTTTTTGATCCCGGCCGTTGCCTTGATCTATAACCTGCGCGAAGGCATCGGCTATACGTTGTGGCGTGTTCGCCAACACACCACCACACGGCTCCCGGCCATGCGAGGAGAAGTCTCGCTGTTTTTAGCGGCGGGGCTTTTTACGCTGGGGCTTTCAGCGCTTGTGGCTGCCGTAGCGGGCAACGATTGGACGCTATTCGAAACTTTTGGCGCGCAGCAAGGCATGATCAGTTTTCTCAGCATTGTGCTGAGTGCGCTGGTGGGGCTCCATCCAATTATTGGGGTATCGGTGCTGGCCTCCATCGTAAGTTTGCACGGTGGAGAGCACACTCTGTTTGCGTTTGTCTGTTTATGTTCATGGGCCGTGGGCACCAGCGTCGGGCCTTTATCAGGGATTAACCTAAGCCTTCAGGGCCGCTACGGGATCAACGGTTACCACATGATGAAGAACAATCTTCTTTATGCAGCGGTGATGAGTCTACTTTCGCTAGCCTCAATCACGGCGATGAGCTATCTGGTGACATAGCTCATCGCCTATTGCATCACACGGAATTACCAACGCAACAGGGGCAGCACCCTTCGGCGAGCCCCTGCTCTGATCCGCCCTCGCTGCCCACACCGTTTGTTAGCGGTTAGAGAGATGCTCAGGTTTCGATAATCTTACTGGGAAACCGATAAAAGTAGCGGTGACCACATTGATGGCAAGGCTCAAGGCGCGCCACATGGGGCAGCATTACCTGGGCATCACAGTGGACACAGGCCATCAAACCTGGTGCTGCCATTTCACCTTCGCAGTAATCTGCCCGAGCCGCCTCAAGATCGTCATCAAAGCGTTCACGCTCTACAATGCTTCGATCTGCGATGGAAAGTAGCGACTCCGCAACGCGACGTGAAAGCCCGCTGATATCGACACCCAACCAGGTAGCGACCTGCATCCCGGTATCTGCCAGGTAGTGGCGCATATCTTTTAAGTCGCGCTCAACCCAAGCACGCAGCAGGGCCAGCTCATCTTTCGTGTACTCTTCAAACTCCGCTTCAAAAGCGACTGCGTCGTCTAAATCCTTTTGCAGGTTGTCCCAGGTTAAGTCATTTGCGCCATGCTGCATGCGCTCCAGCAAGCGCTCATAGCCTTCGCGCAAGCGGTGGTCATTGTGTTGTTCACTCATGATGCCTCTCCTTTTGTCGACGCAGGTGTTTCCTATCATCAGCTTGCCGTTCAAGGATACCCCTTCATAGGATACAATCGACACTACTTATCTGACAGTCGTCATCTACCATTCACTTTGCGCCCTATTGGGCGAATACGCCAAGGCATTAAAAAAACCGATGGACGCACACTATAGCCCTCGTGAAATTGAACGTGACGCCCAGCAGTACTGGGACAAACATCAGTGCTTCAAAGCAGTAGAAGACGCGAACCGCGAGAAGTTTTACTGCCTATCCATGTTCCCCTACCCCAGCGGCAAGCTGCATATGGGCCATGTGCGTAACTATACTATCGGTGACGTCGTTTCACGTTTCCAGCGCATGCAGGGTAAAAATGTGATGCAGCCCATGGGCTGGGACGCGTTTGGCATGCCTGCGGAAAACGCAGCGATCCAAAACCAGGTACCGCCTGCGGAATGGACGTACCAAAACATTGATTACATGCGCAACCAGTTGAAGGCGCTAGGCTTTGCCTACGACTGGAGCCGCGAATTCGCCACCTGCGATACCAGCTACTATCGCTGGGAGCAGTGGTTCTTTACCAAATTGGTCGAGAAAGGCCTGGTTTACAAGAAGATGTCCACAGTGAACTGGGACCCGGTTGACCAGACCGTACTTGCCAATGAGCAGGTCATTGACGGCCGCGGCTGGCGCTCAGGTGCGCTGGTTGAGCGTAAGGAAATTCCGCTGTGGTTCTTGAAGATCACCGACTACGCCGATGAGCTTTTGACCGACCTGGACAAAGTAGAATGGCCTGAGCAGGTCAAAACCATGCAGCGCAACTGGATTGGTAAATCGCGTGGTGTTGAGCTGACGTTTGATATCGAAGCGGCAGACGGTAGCGCGGCTGAACCACTAGCCGTTTACACCACTCGCCCGGATACGCTGTCAGGGGTTACCTACGTCGCGGTAGCCGCTGGCCACCCGCTTGCCAAACAGGCGGCAGAACAAAATACAGAGCTGGCAGCCTTCTGTGAAGAGTGCGCCAAAGGCGGCACCTCAGAAGCTGAAATGGCCACTAAAGAGAAACTTGGCATGGCCACCGGTCATGTCGCCATTCACCCGCTTAGCGGCGCTAAAGTTCCGGTGTTTGTGGCCAACTTTGTACTTATGGAGTTCGGCACCGGCGCTGTCATGGCAGTACCTGCCCACGACCAGCGCGACTGGGAGTTCGCCACCAAGTACGGTGTCGATATTAAACCTGTTATTGCCGATGAAAACGGCAATACGCCCGACCTTTCCGAAGCCGCGTATATTGAGCATGGTGCGCTGATCAACTCCGGTGAGTTCGATGGCTTGGCGTTTGAGCAGGCCTTTGACGCGATTGCCGCAAAACTTGCCGAAATGGGCCGTGGCAAGGTTAAAACCAACTATCGCCTGCGCGATTGGGGGGTTGCCCGCCAGCGGTATTGGGGGGCGCCGATTCCGGTTAAATACGGCCCGGAAGGCCAGACCGTTCCGCTGACCGATGAAGAGCTCCCGGTATCACTGCCCATGGAAGTGACGGTTGACGCCTCCGGCTCACCGCTCAAGAAAATGCCTGAGTTTTCCGACCTGGGCGATGGTTGGGTACGTGAAACCGATACGTTTGACACCTTTATGGAGTCCTCCTGGTACTTTGCGCGCTTCTGCTGCGCCGATAACCATGACGCCATGCTGGATGATCGCGCCAACTACTGGTTACCGGTTGATCTTTATATCGGCGGTATCGAGCACGCCATTTTGCACCTGCTATACGCACGTTTCTTCCATAAGCTGATGCGCGACTTTGGCCTGGTGGATTCTGATGAGCCCTTCCAGCAGTTGCTTACCCAAGGCATGGTCATCGCGGAAACCTACTATCGCCATACCGATAACGGCGGCAAACAGTGGTTCAACCCGGACGATGTCGACGTTCAGCGTGATGAGAAAGGCCGTCCGCTAAGCGCTATCCTGATAAGTGATGGTCAGCCGGTTGAGATGGGCGGCATCGAAAAAATGTCCAAGTCGAAAAATAACGGCGTTGATCCGCAGTCGATGATCGACAAGTTCGGTGCTGATACTGTCCGCTTGTTCATGATGTTTGCGGCCCCGCCCGAGCAGTCGCTGGAATGGTCTGACTCAGGTGTTGAAGGTGCGCACCGCTTCATCAAGCGCATTTGGCGCCAAGTGAGCGAGCATCTTGAAGCCGGCACACCAGGTGAGCTGAAGGTTGATGCGCTTAATGATGACCAAAAAGCACTGCGTCGAAAAACGCATGAAACCATCAAGAAAGCCAGCGACGATATTGGCCGCCGCACTACCTTTAATACCGCTATCGCTGCAGTCATGGAGCTTTCCAACGCGCTTGGCAAGTTTGATGACACCTCTGAGCTTGGTTTAGCGGTTAGCCGTGAAACGCTGGAAGCATGTATCTTGCTGCTTTCCCCAATCACTCCGCACGTGTGCCATCAGTTGTGGCAGAACCTGGGGCATGCAGAGCCCGCTATTGAAGTGCAGTGGCCAGTGCTTGATGAAGCAGCGCTTACTCGCGATAGCATTGAACTTGTCGTGCAAGTAAACGGTAAGTTGCGTGCGCGCCTGGAAGCACCGGCTAGTGCAGATAAAGCAGCCATCGAGAAACTGGCGATGGAAAACGAAAACGTCCAGCGCCACCTGGAAGACAAAACGGTCCGTAAAGTGATCGTCGTGCCAGGCAAGCTGGTAAACATTGTGGTAAGCGGATGAATCGACGCACATTTTTGACAACCAGCATCGCCGCTTCAGCGGCGGTGCTACTCAGCGGTTGTGGCTTTCATCTGCGCGGCCATAGCGCCATGCCCAGCCTGCCCGCGCTGACGCTGGAAGGAGACATTAATAGCACCACGGCCCAGCAGCTACGTGCACGCCTGACACAGTTAGGAACGGAGATGAGACCTGACGCGCCCTGGCGCGTCACGTTAGGCACCCCTTCCTTACTGGAGCGACGTATTGGTAGCGATAGTCGTGCCAGCCGTGAACACGAGCTGGTGCTAAGCACAACGCTCTCGGTGCAGCAGCGTCAGACCAATGCCTATGCGCTTAACGGCAGTAACGTATCTGTCAGCAGAACCATACGTGTTAACGATGATGATTTGCTCAATCGTGAAACCTTGTTCAACGAAGCAGAGCGATCGCTTGCCCGGGAGCTAGCACAACGTATTGTGGAGCGCTTGGTTAACATTAAGGGTGTTGAGTGAAGGTTTTTGCCGACCAATTGCCGGGTGCCTTAAGTAAAGCGCTGCCTAAGGTCGTCATCGTAGCGGGCGATGAGCCGCTCCAGCACCGCGATGCCTGTGATGCAGTACGTGCCGCCGCACGCCAGGCCGGTATTGAAGAGCGCGAAGTACTGGACGTAGATGCCAACTTTGCCTGGGGCCGCTTACTGGAGGCCGCCAGCAACCTTTCATTATTTGCAACCAGCAAGTTGATGGAAGTTCGCTTGGGCACCCATAAACTGGGCCAGGAAGGCAGCAAAGCACTAGCGCAGTACGCTGAAACCATCGCAAACAGCGACGACCTACTGCTACTCAGCATGGGTAAGCTGGATGGCAAACAGCAGAAAAGTGCCTGGTTTAAAGCCCTTGATAAGCACGGCCTGTTTGTCCCCGTATGGCCCGTAGATAATGCTCGCCTGGGCTACTGGCTACGTGATCGAGCATCAATGCATGGCTTGCAGATTGACCTTGAGGCTGCGCGCCTACTGGGTGAACGCACTGAGGGTAACCTGCTGGCCGCTGATCAGGAGCTTCAAAAACTCTCGCTGATTCATCCGCAAGGTACCCGCTTAAACGTTGAGAGCATCGCCCAGGGCGTAGAGGATAGCTCGCGCTTTGATGTGTTCAACCTGGCAGATGCCTGCTTGAAAGGTGAGGTTAGCCGCGCCTCACGCATAGTGCAGGGGCTGCGTAGTGAAGGGGTCGAAGCACCCATTGTGTTATGGGCATTAAGCCGTGAGTTGCGCACGCTACTCTCTTTGCATCAGCACCTGGATCAAGGCCAAAGTTTTGAGCACGCCTGCAAAACCCAAAAGCCAATGATTTTTGACAAGCGCCGCCCCGCTTATCAAAAGGCCATAAAGCGTCTTCCCATGAAGCGTTTGCACAAGCTGCTTTTGATGGCCCAACGGCTGGATTTAGCCGTTAAAGGGGCCGCTAATGTGCCCTTATGGCCTGGCCTTCATGACTTGGCGATGACCATGGCGGGCGGTAAAGGTATTCTTGCTGAAACAGCCTGGACCTATCGCATTAGTGCAAATAATTAGCATATTGGACAATAGACTTAAAGCCTGTCCTCTTTATTCCTATACTAGTGATTAGAGCAGCACAATGCTCGACACCCCTGACCAGTCTCTAAGGAAGAAGACGATGAAAACATTGCGCGCTTACCTCTCTACCCTCTTGATCGCGGCGCTAGTGATCACCAGCCTGCCCGTCGCTGCTGCGCCTGCCGCCCCCCAATCCATGGATTTAGTTTCAACTCAGTCTGTTTTAGCAGGTGATCGTGTCGGCGCTGACCGTGAGCGGATAAACGAAATTCTGGCCCGTGCCGATGTACAGGACCAACTGCTAAAGCAGGGTGTGGATCTTGATGAGGTAGACGCCCGCGTTGCCGCTCTAAGCGATGCCGAAGCACAGCAAATGGCTCAGCAGCTTGATCAGTTGCCTGCCGGTGCAGGCGGCGGTGTTATCGGTGCCCTGTTTGCCGTTTTCATCATTTTGCTGATTACTGATATTCTCGGTTTAACCGACGTTTATCCGTTTACCCGCTAAGCCAGTCACTATGAAAACATTGTTACCCTACGCCCGCTTTGCGGGCGTTTTTATGCTCGCCCTACTGCTTTCTGCCTGTGCCCGCAGCCCCATTTTACTCGACAGCACCTACGAAGCCTTGACCCCTCAGGTAGAAAATCGTGCCGTGCCGTTTTTTGCCCAAAGCGAGTACCAGTGTGGCCCGGCAACGCTTGCCATGGTGTTGAACTACCAAGGCGTTGAGGTGGGCGTTGACCAGCTGATTCCGCAAGTATTCTTGCCAGGGCGTGACGGTAGCGTTCAACCTGAAATGCTGTCCACCGTTCGCCGCCACCAACAGCTTGCCTACCCCATTCGCGGTACCATGGATGCACTGTTAAATCATTTGGCTAACGGCGACCCAGTCGTGGTGATGCAGAACCTGTCACTGCCTATTTATCCCATGTGGCACTACGCGGTGGCTATCGGATTTGATTTGCCTGATGAAACGCTCATCCTGCGCAGTGGTGAACGTGAGCGACATACGTTGTCGTTTAGCCGCTTTGATGCGACCTGGGCGCGCAGTGGTCGCTGGGGATTTATTGTGGCCAACCCCGGCACTCTGCCGGAAGGCATTAGTGCCCGTAATGCACTGGAGGCTATTAGCGCTTACGAAGAAGCTCACGGCCCCAAAGAAGCTCTAAG
Organism: Halomonas citrativorans; assembly: GCF_014898005.1. Taxonomy (NCBI): domain Bacteria; kingdom Pseudomonadati; phylum Pseudomonadota; class Gammaproteobacteria; order Oceanospirillales; family Halomonadaceae; genus Halomonas; species Halomonas citrativorans. The sequence goes on along the minus strand of NZ_JABUYX010000006.1, from coordinate 81,352 downwards.
CAGTTGGCAAGCCCTGGTTAACCGCTACCCAACTGACCCACTGGCGCAGTTTGCGCTGGGCAACGCGCTGTACGCCGACAGCCAGCCCAAGGAAGCGATGACAGCCTTTGATGCAGCGACCCAGCACGATGCACACATGGGGGCCGCTTGGCTCAACCTGGGGATTTTGCTGCTGCAACAGGATAAGCCCGACGAAGCACGCAACGCCTTGATGCAGGCAGCATCAATAGACGGCAGTTGGCAGGCACGCGCGCAGCAGTTACTGGATGAATATTAAGTATACAAAAGGGGCCACGCAATTTCTGGTGGCCCCTTTTACACAGCGATGTATGACACTACACCTGCGCTTTACACTACCCAAAGCGCGTTAAAACACTCTGTTCAAACCATTTTGTGCTGCCACTCGGTACGCTTCTGCCATCGTTGGATAGTTAAAGGTTGTGTTCACAAAGTACTTAAGCGTATTGGCTTCACCCGGCTGCTGCATAATGGCCTGGCCGATATGTAGAATCTCGGAGGCCTGGTCACCAAAACAGTGGATCCCCAGGATTTCCAACGTATCCTGATGGAAGAGAATCTTCAGCATACCCACGACATCGCCGGTTATTTGCGCACGCGCGGTATCTTTAAAGAACGCTTTTCCGACTTCATAGGGCACTTTGGCTTCAGTCAACTCGCGCTCGTTAGGTCCAAACGAACTAATTTCAGGAATAGTGTAAATGCCGGTGGGTACATCGTTGACGAAGCGATACTCTTTATCGAGCAGCTCATTGCAAAGGTTTAGCCCCTGGTCATACGCGGCACTGGCAAGGCTTGGCCAACCGATCACGTCACCGGCGGCATAAATATGCGGAATTGTCGTACGGTAGTGTTCATCAACGCTGAGCTGGCCGCGCCCATTGGCTTCTAATCCAATATTCTCAAGCCCCAGGCTATCGGTATTGCCCGTGCGACCATTGGCCCATAAGAACGCATCAGCGCGGATCTTCTTGCCCGACTTAAGATGCACGACAACGCCAGACTCATCACCTTCTACACTCGCGTATTCCTCGTTATGACGGATCAATACGCCATGTTTACGCAGGTGGTAAGAGAGCGCATCACTGATTTCATCATCAAGAAATGAAAGCAGGCTGTCACGGTTGTTGATGAGATCTACCTTGAGGCCTAATCCTGAGAAAATTGACGCATATTCACAGCCGATAACGCCTGCACCAAAAATCACTAACGTACGCGGTGTATGAGAAAGGCTTAGAATAGTGTCAGAGCAGTAGATACGTGGGTGGCGGAAGTTGATGTCCGCGGGCCGATAGGGCCGTGAGCCGGTAGCAATCACAATTTTTTTGGCGACCAGCTCTTCCATTCCTTCATGCTGATCGCGCACAACCACGGTATGCGCATCTTTAAAGCGCGCAATACCATGAAACAAGTCGATTCGATTGCGGGCATAAAAGGTAGTACGCATTTCTACCTGTTTATCAATCGTGCCGCGCGAACGCTCCATCACTTTAGGGAAAGAAAACCAGCGCGGCTCACCAATATCGCGAAACATTCGGTTGGTGTTAAACGCCATGATTTGCTTAACCTGGTGGCGCAACGCTTTGGAGGGAATAGTGCCCCAATGGGTACAGTTACCGCCTACCTGTGCCTGCTTTTCGATAATCGCTACACGCTTACCGTGCTTGGCGGCGTTAATAGCCGCGCTTTCACCTGCAGGGCCTGTACCAATAACCACGACATCGTAATTGTGAACCGCCATACTCTCTGCGTCTCCTCGTTCCCCAATAATAAGGCGCAGCTGATCTCTCGGCTGCGCCCTGACTCTTTCTCTTTCCGATACGGTTACGGATTGTGCTAGCGCCGTGTAGCGTCGTAGCCCAAGTCCGCTCCGCGGCTTTCATCACTGCGGCGACGCACATTTCCTCGCTTGCGGTTCTCCTCTTCACATACGTCATCTTTACCGCCACAAATATCGCAGCCGTCTTTCATACCAATCTGGTTTAAACCGCCACATGAACCTGCGATAGGCTTACGACCCATTAAAACGCCAACCGCCATTGCGCACATTATCAACGCCATAAAGCCAAATACCAGTAGCCAAATCGCCATGTTAACCTCCCTGCATTGCTATGGATGCACCACCTACCGACAACAGCTTAGGCAATTAGTGCCTTCCAGATACTCGCTATACCTTAATTGTACCTTAGCTGACACATACTTATTAGCTGCCACGTACTTATAACTGCCAAGCACTTATTCACCGCTCAGCACCTATTAGCGAAGGTAGCGTAGGCTTGAGTCTATTCAAAACAAATGGGGCCAACCTTACGGCCAGCCCCAAATGTGCCCGAAGGCTACTTTCGATTACCTGAGCGCTTACCCGCCGAAGTCATCCAGCATGATATTTTCAGGCTCAACCCCGAGATCAAGCAGCAGCTTAATCACGGAAGCATTCATCATGGGCGGCCCACACATGTAGTATTCACAATCTTCAGGCGCCGGATGGTCCTTCAGATAGTTTTCATACAGTACATTATGGATAAAGCCCGTCGGCCCTTCCCAATTATCTTCAGGCTGCGGATCAGAAAGCGCCAGATGCCATTCAAAATTCGGGAACTCTTCTGCCAACTGATCGTACTCTTCGTTGTAGAAGGTTTCACGCCAAGAGCGAGCACCGTACCAGAAAGACATTTTACGCTTAGACTTAAGACGCTTAAGCTGATCGAAGATATGGCTACGCATCGGCGCCATACCCGCACCACCACCGATAAAGATCATTTCGGCGTCGGTATCCTTGGCGAAGAACTCACCAAACGGACCCATTACGGTCACCTTGTCACCAGGTTTCAAGTTGAAGACGTAGGTAGACATTAGGCCCGGCGGATGACTGCTGCCTGGGGGCGGTGTAGCAATACGAATGTTGAACTTGAGGATACCCTTCTCTTCCGGGTAGTTCGCCATAGAGTAGGCGCGAATCACTTCCTCATTGCTCTTATGGGCAACCTTGAAAATTCCAAACTTGTCCCAATCGCCGCGATACTCTTCCTCGATATCAAAATCGGAGAATTTAATATCGTAAGGCGGTGCAACCAGCTGAACATAACCACCCGCGCGGAAGGCAACTTCTTCGCCTTCAGGCAGTTTTAGGTTCAGCTCCTTAATGAAGGTCGCGACGTTAGGGTTAGCGATAACTTCGGTTTCCCACTTTTTAACGCCGAACACTTCCTCAGGTACTTCGATCTTCATGTCTTGCTTAACGGGCACCTGGCAAGAGAGCCGCCAGCCCTCTTTCTTTTCACGCATGGTGAAATGCGACTCTTCAGTCGGCAGAATGGAACCACCACCCTCTTCCACACGGCATTTACATTGGGCGCAAGAACCACCGCCACCACATGCCGAGGAGAGGAAAATACCATTTGCCGCCAAGGTGTTTAAAAGCTTACCACCGGCCTGAGTCGTCAAGGTGTGCTCAGGGTCGTGATTAACTTCAATCGTCACGTCCCCGCTACTCACAAGCTTGCTGCGCGCTGCCAGAATGATCGCCGTTAAGCTAATAACGATGATCGTGAACATGACAACACCGAGCAAGATGACAGATGTATCAACCATGTCGGTTTCCTATTGCTGAGGTTTCCTGTAACCCAGCAGCGCAGAACGCCGCCGGGAAAAACCGGCTCCGTTTAGAGCTGAATGCCCGAGAAGGACATAAAGCCCAACGACATCAGACCTACGGTGATGAAAGTAATACCCAGCCCTTGCAAGCCACCAGGCACATCGCTGTATTTCAGCCTTTCACGGATACCTGCCAAGGCCGTAATAGCCAACGCCCAACCAACACCGGATCCAAAACCATAAACGAGGGATTCACCGAAGTTGTAGTTACGCTCAACCATGAACAGCACGCCACCCAGGATGGCACAGTTGACGGTAATAAGCGGCAGGAATACGCCAAGCGCGTTATACAGTGCAGGCACGTACTTATCCAAGAACATTTCAAGGATTTGCACTAGTGCTGCAATGACGCCGATATAGCTCAATAACCCAAGGAATGAGAGGTCAATGTTCTCAGCACCGCTAATACCGGTCCAGGAAAGTGCACCTTGCGCAAGCAGAAGGTTGAATACCAGGTTATTAACAGGCACTGAAATAGTCAGGACGACAATAACCGCAATGCCTAGGCCAAACGCGGAGGAAACCTTCTTGGAGACCGCGAGAAAAGTACACATCCCCAGAAAGAATGCCAAGGCCAAGTTTTCAACAAAAACCGAAGCAACGAAAAGGCTTAAATAGTGTTCCATTTTACACAGCCTCCTGTGGCTTGGAGTTTTCCTTCATCTTGAACTCAGTCTCTTCTACCTGCCCTGGATCGATTGAGCGCATAACCCAAATCATCAGGCCGATAATAAAGAAGGCGGACGGAGGCAACAGCAGCAGACCGTTAGGCACATACCAGCCACCATCTTGAACGGTAGGCAAGATAGTAAAACCGAACACACTACCTGCACCCAACAGTTCACGGAAGAAGCCAACCACCAGCAACACGAACCCATAGCCCAAGCCATTCCCGATGCCGTCCAGGAAAGACATGCCGGGGGTGTTGGACATGGCAAAGCCTTCCGCACGACCCATTACAATGCAGTTGGTAATGATCAGACCCACAAATACCGACAGCTGCTTGGACATTTCATAAGCATAGGCTTTGAGGATCTGGTCAACCACGATTACCAATGAAGCAATAATCGTCATCTGCACAATAATACGGATCGAAGAAGGAATATGATTCCGAATCAGTGATACGAAAAAGCTTGAGAGCGATGTGACGAAAATAACAGCTAACGCCATTACCAACGACACGCTCATGCTGGTCGTTACTGCCAGCGCAGAACAGATCCCCAATATTTGAAGTGCAATGGGGTTGTTCTGAAAAATAGGCGCTATTAAAACGCTTTTTGCATTTACGTCCGCCATGATTAAGCCCCCTCACCGTCTTCGAAGTCGGTATCGGTGTTGTCGGCATCTTCCGGATCAGCACCACTGCGGAATGTCGCAAGGTACGGACCAAACCCTTCTTCGCTTAACCAAAATTGCAGCATATTGGTCACACCATTACTGGTGAGGGTAGCACCGGATAACGCGTCAACTTCATTTTCGTTACTCGCGCCGCCTTTGGTTAAGTGGATGGCTGGCGAAAGAGAACCTTCTTCAGCGTAAATTTCTTTGCCTTCCCACTGCGCTTGCCAACGCGGGTTGTTCACTTCAGCACCCAGACCCGGCGTTTCACTGTGGTCATAGTAGGTAATACTGATGATAGTATTACCGTCACCTTCGATCGACAAAAAGCCCATCATCCGGCCCCACAGGCCTTGCCCACGAATCGGCAATACGATTTGGCCTGGGTCGTCTGCATTACCGACCAAATAAACAGTCGCGTAATTTTCAACCCGAGAAAGCCCGGCGATATCGCGGTCTCCGGACAGCGTGCGGCCGGTTGCCGGATCACGTGATGCTTCAAACCCATCAAACGTTTCGGGGTCAAACTCATCGGTATACTCACCGGTTTCAAGCTCAACCACACGCGCCGTAATTTGGGTCCGGAACGCTTCCTCTACATCCATTCCCGGCTCGTATAAACGCGCCACGTTAAGGATGTTGGTTTTACGATCTAATTCCTGATTGAGCTGCTGCGCAGGACGTAGTGCCACGGCGGCCGTCGAAACGATTACCGAACACACGATACACAATGAAAACGCGACAATCAGGATCTTCTTGATTGAGTTATTACCTTGTGCCATTAGGCAGTCTCCTCGGCCGGAACGCCAGTACGCTTGATACGGCGTTTTATATTGGCCTGGACGAAGAAGTGGTCAATCAATGGTGCAAACAGGTTAGCAAAGAGAATTGCCAACATGATGCCTTCGGGGAAGGCAGGGTTAACCACGCGAATCAGTACCGTCAGTACACCAATGAGCGCACCAAATATCAAACGGCCCTGGGTCGTCATGGAAGCAGAGACGGGGTCAGTAGCCATAAAGACCATACCGAATGCAAACCCACCTATCACGAAGTGCCAATACCACGGCATGGCAAACATGGGGTTGGTATCGGAGCCAATCAGATTAAACAACGTACTGGTGGCTACCATTCCCAGGAACACGCCAAGCATTATTCGCCACGAGGCAATACGCGTGTAGAGCAGCACCAATGCGCCGACAAGGATCGCAAGCGTCGACACCTCACCTACTGAGCCTGGAATAAAGCCAATGAAGGCATCCCACCAGCTAAACGCATTAGTGACTGCACCCATGCCGTCCTGGAACGCCATCGAAAGTACCGTTGCACCCGTATAACCATCAGCGGGCACCCAAATGGCGTCGCCGGAAATTTGCGCAGGATAGGCGAAGTAGAGGAAGGCACGACCAGTAAGCGCCGGGTTCAGGAAGTTTTTGCCCGTACCGCCAAAAATTTCCTTACCGATCACGACACCAAAGGTGATACCCAGCGCTACCTGCCAAAGCGGAATAGTTGCCGGAAGAATCAGCGCAAAGAGCACTGAAGTAACGAAGAAACCTTCATTAACTTCATGGCCACGCTTGATCGCAAACAGTACTTCCCAGAAACCACCAATGGCAAAAGTGACCAGGTAGATAGGCAGGAAGTACGTGGCGCCAAGAACAAAGTTGGACCACAAGCTACCCGCATCATGCCCGCCAGCCAAGGTCATCAGGATCGCTTCACGCCAGCCACCCATGGAGGCATAGCCTGCATCAATAGCCACGTTGGCTTGCCAACCCGCGTTCCACATACCAAAGAACATTGCCGGGAAAGTACACAGCCAAACGGTGATCATAATGCGCTTCAGGTCGATACCATCGCGCACGAACGACGTTGTTTTGGCAACGCTTGGGGGTGAGTAGAAAATCGTATCTACGGCTTCATAAAGCGGGTAGAACTTTTCGTACTTACCGCCTTTATGGAAATGCGGCTCGAGATTATCGAGTGTTTGTCGAATACCCATTATCAGGCCTCTTTCTCGATCATGGCGAGGTTGTCACGCAGGATAGGGCCATACTCATATTTGCCGGGGCAAACGTATGTGCACAGCGCCAGATCCTCTTCGTCTAGCTCCAGACACCCAAGTTGCATGGCAACTTCAATGTCGCCCACGATCAGCGAGCGCAGCAGCTGAGTCGGCATGATATCCAGCGGCATTACCGTCTCGTAAGTACCAATCGGCACCATGGCACGTTCAGAGCCATTGGTCGACGTGGTAGGCGCGTAGTTACGCAGGCCTTTAATACGCGAGAGGTAAATACCCAGAATCGAGTGACGATCGGCCCCAAGAGAAAGCCAGCCTAACAAGGCACGCTTGTTGCCCTCTTCAAGCAAGCTAATCTGATTGCTGAAACGCCCTAGGTAGGTCAGGTGACCTTCCGCCGAGAAGCCCGAAAAAACCGAGCCGGAAATTACTCGGGTGTCATCGGGTTTGATGACTTCATCTGCCAAAAACTCTTGGGTACTTGCTCCCAAGCGGGTCCGCAGAAGACGAGGTTTTTCAGCGCGTGGGCCGCCAACAGCGACAACACGAGTTGTATGCAGTTTGCCTTCGGCAAAGAGCTTACCAAACGCGATCACATCCTGATAACCGATATGCCAGACTTGTTTGTGCAGCGCGACTGGCGAAAGATAATGGATATGCGTACCCACCAGACCCGCAGGATGCGGACCGGCAAAACTTTCGGTTTTCACACCGTCAATATCCCCGCCAGGGATATTGGCATCAGCCCCCGTGCACAGAAAAACGTTGCCCTCGGTCAGGCGTGTTAGCACCTTGAGGCCGTCTTCAAATGCCTGGTTTTCTTCATTGATGACAATTGCTGGATCAGCGCTTAACGGGTGGGTATCCACGGCCGTTACAAAGATATCAGCAGGAATGCTATCAATAGCTGGCGTGCGAGAGAAAGGACGTGTGCGTAACGCTGTCCAAAGCCCCGACTCAACGAGCTGGTCAACGACCAACTGTCGGTCAAGCTGCGCTAAAGAAGCGCGATCATGAGAAGCAAATGCCATCGCTTCTTCATTCTCGTCAACTTTAATAACGACAGATAGCAGGCGACGCTTTTCGCCACGGTTAATGGATACTACTTCACCGCTTGCAGGTGCCGTAAAACGGACACCCTCAATTTTTTTATCGGTAAAGAGCAGCTGGCCCAGTTTGACCTTATCCCCTTCCTGAACTTCCATGGTTGGCTTCATGCCAACGTAGTCAGTGCCCAGGATTGCCACGTAACGCACAGGCTGCGCATCTTCAATACGCTGCTCGGGCGCTCCCGTGATGGGGAGATCCAGGCCTTTTTTGACTTCGATCATAGTCTCGCCCAGTTGATGGATCGGATATACGAAGGTAAGGGGTTCGAATGCTTATTTTCTGTTCAGTGAATTGTTGTTTTCTGTCAGATCGTTACCAGTCAGGCCCAAGCACGCTTGAACCACCCCGAAAAATCTACAACATTATAAAGATAAGCGCGGACAATGACCACATCCCTGATGCCCACATAAAGTGTTACATGCCATCCATGACACTTGATTTTACAATTAAAAACGCCACCCGAAGGTGGCGTTAAGCAATCCAGACGCGATGGAAAAAGCTATTCCGCAGCTAATTCACCGGCATAGAGGCACTATGCGTGGCGTGGCAGTTTTAAAAACTGTACGTTCGACATTTGCTGCAGGATACGAATAACCTGGCAGCTGTAACCAAACTCATTGTCGTACCACACGTACACAACCACGTGATTACCGTTAGCAATCGTTGCTTTTGCGTCCACGATGCCAGCATGGCGGTTGCCAACGAAGTCCGATGAAACTACTTCAGCAGAGTCCACGTAATCAATCTGCTTCTGATAAGACGAATCAATAGACATACGGCGCAAATAGTCATTCAGCGCGGCAGCATCGGTTGGCTTATCTAATGTCAGATTCAAAATGGCCATCGAAACGTTCGGCGTCGGCACGCGAATCGCATTGCCCGTTAGCTTGCCTTCCAATTCAGGTAGCGCTTTTGCTGCGGCTTTGGCCGCACCCGTTTCGGTTAACACCATGTTAAGCGCCGCACTGCGGCCACGACGATCACCCTTATGATAGTTATCAATCAGGTTCTGGTCGTTGGTGTAAGCATGAACAGTTTCCACATGACCGGTGGTGACCCCGTACTGATCATTGAGCACCTTTAGAACGGGCACAATGGCATTGGTGGTACAGGAAGCCGCCGATACAATACGGTCATTCTCACCAATGGTCGCGTGGTTAACACCGTAAACGATATTTTTAATATCGCCCTTACCTGGCGCCGTTAGTAGCGCCTTGGCCACGCCTTTACACTCCAAGTGCTGACCCAAGCCAGCCTCATCGCGCCAAATACCGGTATTATCAACAATGACCGCGTTTTTGATGCCATAAGTGGTGTAATCGATTTCGCTGGGTGAGTCAGCGTAAATAACCTGAACCACATTGCCATTTACAGTAAGCGTACGCGCTTCGGCATCAACAGAAATAGTGCCTTCAAACGGGCCATGCACCGAGTCACGACGCAGTAAGCTGGCACGCTTTTCAAGGTCTTTACCCACATCGCCACGCCCACGCACCACAATCGCGCGCAAACGCAACAGGTTTCCGCCACCGGCTTTTTCAACCAGCACGCGCGCCAGCAGACGACCAATGCGCCCAAAACCGTAAAGCACAACATCCTGCGGCTCGCCTTTACTGGCTCCCGGCTGATAACCGCCAATAATATCCTGCAGTTCGTTATGCAAGAATGCGTTTACATCACCACCGCCCTGCTTTTTAAGCATGACCGCCAGCTTACCCACATCAACATGAGCAGGCCCCAGATTAAGCGCGCTCATCGCTTCAACGATGGGGAAGGTGTCCTCAACCGACAGCTCTGTCCCTTCAATTTTGCGCACAAACCGATGATCTTTCAGGATACGAATAACGGACTGATTGATCAGTGAGCGCCCAAACATGGTAGCCACAACATTGTTATGCCGATAAAGGCGCCCAACAAGCGGGATCATCTGTTCGGCCAGAGCCTGGTTGTTCTGCCATTCCTCAAAAACGTTTTCGAGAGCTTGCTGACTCACATGCGGCCTCATTGGGTAATGATAAGGTAGTGATAAAAGGTTTCAGGCGCATTATCCCGGCCTTATTAGCTACTCGCAATGGAAGGATGGTCGCACACGTTGTAGGGGTATTACAGGAATAGAGGTTTGACTACAAACACAAAATAGGCTCTCACAGTAACAGTAATGTTTTGGCCCTCTAACTGAAAGAGGCGATCGTGTATGATCCAATATCCGTTTCAGCGCAAAATGACCTGACTATGCCCTCATTCTCTCTGCTCGAACCGCCTCAGCCACACGGGGCCCGCGACACGCTTTTCTGGACCGCGCCCCCGGGTAGTGCGTCTGCACTGGCGTTAGCCCAGGTAGCTTCTAGCGCTCCGCTGCTGGTAATTACCCCCAACACGGCCAGCGCTCAACGCTTGGAACAAGACCTTGCGTTCTACAGCGATGTCCCTGTACTGCCATTCCCTGATTGGGAAACCCTCCCCTACGACAGTTTTTCTCCGCATCAGGATATCGTCTCAGCACGCTTGCGCACATTACGCCAGCTACAAGACGGTGTACGCGGCATTGTATTGGTGCCTATTAATACATTAATGCAGCGCCTTCCCCCCGTCTCGTATATCGCGGGACGCGTGATGACGCTGAACGCAGGCGCCAAGCTTAATCGGGATACCTTTAGGGAGTCGCTTACCCGGGCAGGATATCGCGCCGTTGAAACCGTGTACGAGCCTGGAGAATACGCCATACGCGGCGCACTCATTGATCTTTTTGCGATGGGAATGGATGAGCCGATTCGTATCGATTTATTTGATGATGAGATCGACACACTCCGTCATTTCGACCCTGGCAGTCAACGCTCCACGGACAAGATAGACACGTTGGAACTACTTCCTGCCCATGAGTACTCGCTTAGCCGCAGCGCAATCGCCTGCTTTCGCGAGCAATTTGAAACCCTGTTCGACGTCGACCCTCGCCAGTGCCCGCTCTATAACGACGCTCTTAAAGCCATCCCCTCTCCTGGGCTCGAGCACTATTTGCCGCTATTTTTTGACGAAACGGCGTCTTTGTTTGATCACGTAACCGATGATACGCGGGTGGCACTGCTACCCGGCGTTTTTCAGGCCGCCGAACAGCACTGGCAATCCATTGAGGCACGCTACATCAACCTGGGCGTTGACCCTACCCGCCCACTACTGCCGCCTGGCCGGGCATTTTTCCCGGTTAACGATGTCTTTTCAGCGATCAAATCACGCCCTCGCATTGAACTCACTGAAGACGAAGCGCATCGCCATGCCTTAATGCCGGAAGCAAAAGCGCTTCCGCCGCTGGCCATCAATGCACGCGCCAAACAGCCGCTGAGCGAATTGGAAGGTTTTTTAAATAGCGAACCTGATACGCGGGTCCTGTTTGTCGCTGAGTCACGCGGGCGTCGCGAAGCATTAGAGGAAGTGCTTGCACCACTCACCCTGTCACTGCCTTATGTTGATAGCTTTCAGTCATTTCTTAAAAGCCAACACTCCTTCGCGATCACGGAAAGCCTGGTAGATAGTGGCTTATGGCTTACTGACCCTAGCCTTGCCATTATTAGCGAAACGGAACTGTTCGGCGAAGTCGTCCGCCAAAGCCGACGGCGTGAAAAAGCCACAGATGACAATGAATTGGCGGTTCGCCACCTTTCAGAACTTCGCGAAGGGGCGCCCGTTGTTCATCAGGCGCATGGGGTAGGACGTTACCTGGGGCTAGAAACCCTCGCGGCCGGCGGGCAAGCCAACGAATTTTTAGCCCTCTCTTACGCCGATGGCGCCAAGCTTTATGTACCCGTTGACAGCCTTCACCTTATTTCACGCTACAGCGGCGCTGATGATGAGCTGGCACCGCTGCATAAGCTGGGTTCTGATCAGTGGGAAAAGGCGCGCCGTAAAGCGGCCGAAAAGATTCGCGATACTGCCGCTGAATTGCTGGATGTTTACGCAAGACGAGAAGCCCAGCAAGGGGTTGTCTATGAAGCGCCAAACGATGAGTACGTGCGCTTTTCCGCCAGCTTTCCGTTTGAAGAAACACCTGATCAACAAGCGGCCATTGAAGCCGTCATTGAGGACATGGTTTCTCCGCAGCCCATGGACCGCGTGGTATGTGGTGATGTTGGGTTTGGCAAAACCGAAGTGGCCATGCGTGCCGCGTTTCTGGCCGTGCAGTCAGGTCGCCAGGTCGTCGTTCTCGTGCCGACCACGCTGCTCGCCCGCCAGCACTTTGAAAACTTCCGTGACCGCTTTGCCGATACGGCCGTCAATATCCGTTTGATCTCGCGCTTTACGGCGGGCAAAGAGATGACCCAGACGCTCGAAAGTATCAAAAACGGTCAAACCGATATCGTGATTGGCACCCATAAGCTGCTCTCCAAAAGTGTTGAGCTACCTCAAATGGGTCTGCTAATTATCGATGAAGAGCACCGCTTTGGCGTCGCGCAGAAAGAAAAGCTCAAAACCCTGCGTGCAGAGATTGATATTCTCACCCTCACCGCCACCCCCATCCCGCGAACACTCAATATGGCGATGAGCGGCATTCGGGATCTTTCTATTATTGCGACACCGCCCGCTCGCCGCTTGTCAGTTAAAACATTTGTACAGCAGCGTGATAACAGCATTATCAAAGAAGCCCTACTACGGGAAATACTTCGCGGCGGCCAGGTCTACTTCCTTCACAACGAAGTAAAGACGATTGAAAACGCGGCTCAACAGATCCGCGAGCTGGTGCCAGAAGCTCGCGTAGCCGTGGCGCATGGCCAGCTCCCTGAACGCAGCCTTGAACGCGTAATGTCGGACTTCTACCATCGCCGTTTTAATGTCTTGGTATGCTCAACGATCATCGAAACCGGCATTGACGTACCCAGCGCCAATACCATTCTCATAGAACGAGCCGATAAGTTTGGCCTGGCGCAGCTGCACCAACTACGGGGGCGCGTAGGCCGCAGCCACCACCAGGCCTATGCTTACCTGCTTACGCCTCCCCCCAAGGCCATCACGCGCGATGCGGTTAAACGCCTTGAGGCTATAAGCGCCTCTGATGACCTTGGCGCTGGGTTTACTCTGGCAAGCCACGACATGGAAATTCGTGGCGCAGGTGAACTACTAGGAGATGAACAAAGCGGCCAAATGGAAACTATTGGCTATACTCTTTATATGGAAATGCTGGATCGAGCAGTGAAAGCAATTCGTGCTGGCAAAACACCTAATATTGAGGCGCCCTTCAATACTGGCGTAGAAATTAGCCTGAACCTGCCCGCACTGATTCCAGATGACTATATTCATGATGTACAGCAGCGGCTTGTTATGTATAAGCGCATTGCCAATACACAAAGCGATAGTGAGCTTAAAGAACTACAGGTCGAGCTCATTGACCGCTTCGGCCTCCTGCCACAGCCGCTGAAGAACCTGATACGTCAAACAAAGCTACGCCAACGCGCAGAGCAGCTGGGTATTAGCCGTATTGAAGCAGGCGAAAGCCGTGGCCGGGTGCTGTTTGATGGCACAACGAAGGTCGACCCACTCACCCTGGTTACGTTGATTCAAACATCGCCCAAGCACTATCGCCTGGATGGTTCAGACACCTTGCGGTTTGAATTTACCATGGAAAACAGTGATCAGCGTTTCGAGCAAGTTGAAGCACTTATAACGACCCTTAATCAAAAAGTAGCGGCGGCGTGAACCTTGGGGCAAACTGACGGCAAGCAACCATTGTTTGCCCGTTTACGCGTACTAGCAGTGCACTAACTTATTAGGAAAGATCATGAACATTCGTCACAAATTCAACCTTTGGGGTCCTACTAGCCTGGCAGTATTGTTGGCAGCTTCCCTTACTGGCCCTGCTTATGCGCAAACCGCATCTGAACAAGCGGAAAACGCTCCTACAATCGCCGATGAATCCGTGGCAAGCGCTGAGCAGGTTGCCGACACGCGTGAACTCCCCCGCGGGCATTTCCGGCTCCCTGACCAAGGCGACATTATCGGTGAGTCGTATACCATCACGGTTGACGACCCCGCTGAGACTCTCATTGATATCGCTCGTCGTCATAATATCGGCTACGAAGAAATTCGCATGGCCAACCCCGGCGTCAGCATGTGGGTGCCTGGCGAAGGAACGGAAATCGTTATTCCCGCCCAATATATTTTACCGCCTGCACCACGTGAAGGGGTTGTTGTTAACCTTTCCGAGCTGCGCCTGTATTACTACCCTGCCGACAACCCGGGCATCGTTGAAACGTATCCGGTGAGTGTGGGCCGTGAAGAGTTTGCAACCCCCGTTGGCATTACACGCACGACCATTAAAGTAAAAGACCCGGCGTGGGCCCCTCCTGCCTCCATGCGTCGTGAAGCGGCCGCTCGCGGCGAGCCAGCACCCTCCGTAGTGCCTGCTGGGCCGAACAACCCTTTGGGCGAGCATGCCATCCTGCTTGCCATGCCGAGCTACTTGATTCATGGCACCAACCGCCCTGATGGCGTTGGCATGCGCGCCAGCCGCGGTTGCATTCGCATGTACCCTGAAGACATTAAGTCACTCTACGAGCGCCTGCCAAGCGGCACTCAAGTAAACCTGATGGATGCGCCTTTTAAAGCTGGCTGGGCAGCGGATGGCACGCTATTCGTGCAGTCCTACCCGCAGCTTGAAGAGAACGTGGGTGACTTTGAACCGCTCCTGGATGCCATTGATCGCGTTGATGCGCTAACGGAGGACCAGGTAGCTGTCGACTATGCCAAAGTAAAAAGCGCCGTAGAATCACCTGACGGCCGTTTTGTAGCCCTTTATGGCCCTCAGGCACAGCCAACCGTAGAAGAGGAGCCTGCCAGCCGTAACAGCCTGCTGGAGGAGATAGAACTTAGCCACCTACGAGCGGCTGAAGAAGATGCTTAACCTAAAATAGACAAGCAATAAAAAAACCCCGCCGAGGCGGGGTTTTTTTACATCTTCAGCAACCGCTGAGTCAAACATCAACCCAGTGGTCCAAGCAGAATTACTTCTGCATGGAGCGCTGGAACATGCGGTTCATTTCTTCACGGTTTTGCTCAGTCATCTGCAGTGCAGCATTCGCGTCACGCTGTGCCTGGTTTGCAGTGTTCAGAGCTTGTGAAGCCATGCTGCGTGCTTCTGCGGCATCAGCCTGTGCAGATTCAGCAGTCATGCGAACTTCTTCCAGAGCGCTGGTAGAAGCACAGCCAGCCAGGATTGCCAGAGAAGCGGCAGCGGCGGTCATTTTCAGAGTCGTTTTCAAAGTCATAATGTTCTCCTTGAGTCTTCCTTGGGTACAACGTTAAGGGTATGACAAACCTAGGCTAATTGCTTAGCTGCGCTTTGTCTACCTGCGGTGCAGGTTCTTTTCAGTGACTTGTGCATGAGCACGCTAGTCAAACGCTGTTTTATAATAGACCACAACGCTTGTCTATAGCCACTTGTAGAAAACCTCTTACTTCCTTCAACAACATAAGACTAGCCGATCACGACGCGAGTGCCAATATCAACAAGCTGCACAACTCGCTCAATTTGCTCATTTGTTACCGCCACGCACCCTTGAGTCCAGTGGTAACGGCTATGAACATCAGGGTCTGCACTGCCGATACCATGAACACCAATGGCTCCACCCAGCGCCGTATTTTGCGGAGGATGGCCATAACGGCGGTAATAGTCGAAATAGGCTTCATAATCGCGTTGCGAGTATATGCCATTTTCTAACGCCATCCGCGCATGGGCCGGCGTAGGATAATCGATACCAATAAAGATATGCCATCGACTTTCGTAATTAAAACGATTAATACGAAATTCGCCCAGCGGCGTAACGTTATCCCCCATTACCCGCTGCGTTTTTGCACCTGAGCGACCCAGCGAAACCGGGCTAAAAAGCTCAACCAGCGTGTCGCCACGATACACGCTAAGTGTAGATTCTTGATCATTTATCAATAACCATACTTCGTTGCTGTAGCGGGGCAAATGAGCCCGAGACAGTAACGTCTCAACCAGGTCTATCGGCTGTGAGTTTAGCGTAGCATTTGACGCAGCAGCGCTGGCCACTACTGGCCAGCCAAGCGCCAGCGCTAAAAAGCGGCGACGGTTTAAAGGCATAGGTTAACTCTCAAAAACAGGTTAGCTCAGCACTGGCCAACTAAGCATTTCTTGAAGGTGTTATACCTTATATACACCGCGTCTGTCAGCGATTTTGAGAACAATTTAACCATGTGGACACGCCAAGCCCTGCCAATGAAACGCTATTCAACGCAGCGCTAAATATCGTCAAACTTTTGCATACTGCTGACCAGCTTACGAATTTCTGCTTCGTGCCCCTCTGCCAGCGCATTAAAAAACTCTGCTTCTGGCGGTATAGCGGCTCTGGAAGCGCGATGCTCATAGAGCTCTTGAAGCTTTCGATTGGACTCAACAGCCATGCGCGCTATTTCATCGACTGAATTCCATTCAGACTTTTCCGTAAGGCGCTCAAGCTCAGGCGGCTGAGGAAACTCACTTGACTCATCAAACCAGGTCTCCAACACGTCTCTGTGATCAGAACCGTCGTGAAACAAGTCATCAAGCCCCTGCTGCATTCGAAGCTCTCGGCTGGCTAGATAAGTCAGCACCATGGTCAAACGCTCATTATCTGTCTTATCGGCCGCCTCGCTGTACTGACGAGCCATACGCTGGTGAAAACCTTCAGCCCATACGACTAAGTCCTTGACCTGGTTGTAGCGCATCCGTGTCTCCTTTTCAGTCGTTCTATCATCTCGGCAACAGTATGCTGCTTTATGAGCGTAGCCGGTCAGGATAGATTCGTCATGTGGCAGCTTACCACTCCTGGCTTGTCTCCCTTAGGGCGGCTATTTCCTGCTTGGCATCGCTTATGTAATCAAGCAATTGCTCTCCCAGGCGTTTCTGACTCCCCATGGCGATCATGGCGGGATTAGTGACGGTGCGTCGTGCAGCCCCGTCGCTGCTGTGCAACTGCTCTAATTTGAACGCCAGCCAGTTTAGCCAACTACCCGGTTCGCGCCTCACATCACGCAGCCGCTGAAGCTCTGCCATGGGCGGGCCATCAAGGGCTAATAACTCACGCCAGGCATGGTTTTCCAGACGAGCATGTTCAGTGACTTCTTTCAGCAGCGAACATAACGCCAGTTCAAACAGGGCCAAGGCGCTCTCTTCGAGCGCCATTTGACGAGCGACCGCATACTCATCCTCACCAACAGGCATACTTACCAGCAGCTCGGCCTGATAGAGCAGTTGATTAGTACGGGAGCGGTCGCTCATTTACGCTTGTCCTCTACGTGCCATTTGCCTGCATCAAACGTTGCTTTCCACCCCGTGGCTTTGCCTTCCTCATCGGTCATCACGTACTGCTCTTTGCTTTTACGCGAAAAACGAATTTGAGTTGGGCGGCCGTCCGGGTCTTCGCTGGGCGCTTTGAGAATGAAGTGATACTTCTCAGGCAGCTCGTCAGCATGAGCTTTCAGCTCCTTCACCAAAGGCGGACGCGTTTCACGATTTTTGGGGAATTTACTGGCCGCTAAAAACAGGCCGCTTGCCCCATCGCGCAATACGTAGTGGTCATCCACTTTCTGACAGGCAAGTTCCGGCATCGGAATCGGGTCCATCTTGGGCGGCGCCACTTCACCACTTTTCAAAAGCTTACGAGTGTTTTTACACTCGCCATTGGTACAGCCAAAGTACTTGCCAAAGCGGCCGGACTTAAGCTGCATTTGTGAACCGCACTTATCGCATTCGATAACCGGGCCATCGTAGCCTTTGATCTTGAACTTGCCCTGCTCTATCTCATAACCATCACAGTCAGGGCTATTACCGCAGATATGCAGCTTGCGGGTTTCATCAATCAGGTAGTTATCCATTGCCGTGCCGCACTTATCGCACCGATGTTTGGCACGCAAGGCGTTGGTTTCGGCCTCTTCACCGGCATCCGCCGCTACTGCTTCCTCACCCGGGATCAAATCGATCGTGGTTTTGCAGCGCTCTTTGGGCGGCAGGTTATAACCACTACAACCTAAAAACACGCCGGTAGATGCAGTACGAATCTGCATCTTGCGGCCACACGAGGGGCAGTCAATATCGGTTGGCACGGGCTGGTTGGGGCGCATCCCGTCATCGCTTTCTGCCTTGGCAAGCTCTTCACGAAATTCACCATAGAAGGCATCGAGTAGCGCTCGCCAGTTGCGTTCGCCTTCAGCGACCTCATCCAGGCTATCTTCCATACGTGCGGTAAAAGAGAAGTCCATCAAGTCAGGAAACGACTCTTTCAGGCGCTCGGTAACGATATCCCCCAGTTTCTCGGCATAAAAACGCCGATTTTCCAACTGCACGTAGCCGCGATCCTGGATCGTCGAAATTATCGACGCGTAGGTAGAAGGACGACCAATCCCTTGTTTTTCAAGCTCTTTAACCAGGCTTGCCTCGGTATAACGCGCCGGGGGCTTGGTAAAGTGCTGCTGAGGGTCCAGCGTTTCCATCGCCATCGGCGTGCCTTTGGGCAAATCGGGCAGCGTCTGGTCTTCATTTTTACCGCTCGGCTTCATGACCCGCGTATAGCCGTCAAACTTCAGAACACGTCCTTTAGCCCGTAGATCGTAGCCATCCACTTCAACGCTCAATGTGCTCGACAGATATTCGGCCGGCGTCATCTGGCAGGCGACGAACTGACGCCAGATCAACTCATACAGACGCTCAGCATCGCGTTCCATACCCACTAAATCGGTTGCCTTGCGCTCAACGCTGGATGGGCGAATCGCTTCGTGAGCTTCCTGAGCGCTCTCTTTGCTGCTATAGCGATTGGGCATCTCGGGCAGGTAGCGTTCACCGTACTCGCTGCCAATAAACTCACGCGCACTTTCAACCGCATCTTTCGAGAGGTTGGTGGAGTCGGTACGCATATAGGTGATATAGCCCGCTTCATACAACCGCTGGGCCATGGTCATGGTTTTCTTGACCGAGAAGCCCAGGCGCCCACTGGCTGCCTGCTGCAGCGTAGAGGTAATAAACGGCGCCGTTGGTTTGGAGCTGGTCGGCTTATCTTCACGCGAGGTAATCGCAAGCTTTGCATTACGCAACGCCGCAATACGCGACATCGTGTCTTGCTCAGACGTTGGCTTGAACGCCTTGCCATCCTGCTTGGCGAGCGCAAAGCGTACCAGTTCGCCGTCTGGTGAGACTAAATCCGCGTGCACATCCCAAAACTCTTCAGGAATAAACGCGCGAATATCCCGCTCGCGCTCAACAATAAGGCGCACCGCAACCGACTGAACGCGGCCAGCGGAGAGGCCACGGGCCACTTTGGCCCACAGCAGCGGCGACAGCATAAAGCCCACCACGCGGTCCAAGAACCGCCGCGCCTGCTGAGCTTCTACACGAGGAATATTGAGCGCACCAGGGGCTTTAAACGCATCCTGAATCGCATTTTTAGTAATTTCGTTAAAGACCACACGCTTATAACGGCTGTCGTCTCCGCCAATGGTTTCCCGCAAGTGCCAAGCAATGGCTTCCCCTTCGCGGTCCAAATCCGTTGCCAGATAAACGGCGTCTGCCTTTTCAGCAAGCTTCTTTAACTCAGCCACTACCTTTTCTTTACCCGGCAGCACTTCATACTGGGCTTCCCAGCCGTTGTTGGGATCAATACCCATACGCCGAATTAACTGATCGTGGCTCTTGCGCTTTTTATACTCTGCCTTCTCTTCCGCCGACATTTTACGTGTTGCCGCGGCTTGGCGAGCGCGCTCCTTGGGGTCGGAAGCAGCCTTGCCCGAGCCGCTGGTCGGCAGGTCACGAATGTGACCCACGCTCGACTTGACGATGAAATCGTTGCCGAGATACTTATTAATCGTCTTCGCTTTCGCTGGCGACTCGACGATGACCAGTGACTTGCCCATAGTGCTCCACTTTTCTATTGCTTG
This sequence comes from Halomonas citrativorans, assembly GCF_014898005.1. Lineage (NCBI taxonomy): Bacteria > Pseudomonadati > Pseudomonadota > Gammaproteobacteria > Oceanospirillales > Halomonadaceae > Halomonas > Halomonas citrativorans. Next base: position 61,293 of record NZ_JABUYX010000006.1, on the reverse strand, counting down.
GGCCGAGAGCCCGCGCTCTGAATACGGTACCGCATGGTTTTGAGTTTGCGGCGTTATTTCACTCGCCGAGACAAACATACGGATGAAAAAATGCGCCTACCCTACCCCAGGCCTTCACTTAGCGCCAGTGTCAACCGAACAGTAGTGAGAAAAGCTTACTTTTTTATACCGAAGTAGCTAGACACTAGACTGACGTTACGAGATCAGCAACCTACTATTTCTTTCATAAGCAGAACGCCCCTACGGTAAAGTAGAGGCGTTCTTTTTCAATCAGGACCCGATTAACGTTTGCGGGGGGCCTTGCCTTGGCTCACTGACGTGTCGGTCTTTTTGGCCTCGCTCGGTGGGTTCTCAACCGTGGTTGCCTTATTGACGGCCGTTTTTTTGACCGCAGGCTTGGCCGGGCGTGCTTTATCAAACAACGCTTTTACCTGTACAAAACGTTCTGCCGCGTGTTCAGTAAGCTCACCGCTTGCTGCAAACACCTGCTCCAGGTTTTTAATATAGCCATCAATCGCACTGTTGCTTTCACCGGCCAGTAACTCAGGCAGCGTATTCAGTGCCCTTTCACGATCAAGTTTTAAAATAAAGAATTGCTCGCGCACCAACCGCTTGAATTCGCAAAGCTCGATGTCTGACTCAAGCTTCGTCCTTGTGGCACGTAACTGCTTGAAGTTGCGCTCATCGGTGGAGGGTGCTCCACCCAACACGTAGATTAATGAACGCATAATCGCTTCATGCGCGCCCCCTTGAGCAATGCGCTCACCTAACTCTTCCCGGCGCCGCGCCAGGAAGCGACGATGCTCAGGCTCAGCGCCCGGCCTCCTGCGGTGTACATGCGCATCACCATAAAGTCCGACAGCCGCCTGTAGCAGTGGCTGGCCATAGACATCCATAAACAGACGCTCTGTACTGCTATCACGCAGATCGCGCCAGGCATTCAAGGCGGCGACGATCTGGTCAGAATGCATCGTCTCTAGCGCTTTAAAGAGATTGTCTGGACCAATTTCCTGACGGTTCTTGCGTATTGCTTCCGCCATTACCGGCAGGGGGACAGATAAAGGATTGCGGTCCGACAGCAGCTTGTAGCCCAAGCGGATAGGATGCATACGCCGAATAAAGCGCGCTGCTTCTGGCGTCATTATGGCCCGCAACCAGGGCTGCACATACAAACGATACAAGCCCAAATTTATCTCAGAAATTCGGGCAACCGTCGCGAAACGCCGGTCATCGTCCGCATCATGCTGCACTTCACGATCCAGCTCTTCAAAGTTACGCGGCGTAAATTCCAATAAGTAGTCACGCTCATACAGCGCGGCATCGCTACCCTCTGGCGCCTCGGTAACCGAGGTTTCATACAGCCCCGGTGGCAGCACATCGATGTAGTCCATATTGGCAGTAAATTCAGAGTGCTCTTTGCGGGATACGCTGCCGGATACGAAGATCCCCAAATGGCCGGTCGTATCATGCATGCAGTAGACGATGGTCTGGTCGTTGGCGATGATATCGTCGGTATCTTCGTATAGATCACGGATCCAGCCCAGCGCCTGAGGGGGCGGGGTAATGTCGTCACCACGCGAACAGAACACCACCACCGGTGAACGTAGATTACGCAGATCAATCCGCCGCCCGTCACGGGTTACCAGTTGGGCCGTCGACAGCCGGTTACCGACAAATAAATTATCGACGATGTACTGGATTTCTTCGCCACCCAGAACCACGTGCCCGCCCCACCAGCGCTCAAAATCAAGATAACGCTCAGTTTCTGTGTCGATGTTAGCGTACAGGTGGTACTGCTTTTTCCAGTACGTATTGGCAGGATTCAAGCGCTCAAAGTTTTGCACCAACCAAGCGCCATCGAATAAGCCGTTACCCATATCACTGGTGAATGCGGTGATCCAGCTCCCCCCCGTCATGCCGCCGGTATAACGCATGGGCGCATTGCCATGCACCCCCGCCCAGTAAGAGAGCGGCGCCCCCGCGATCAAGATAGGCCCAAAAACGTACGGCTCAAGTGCGGCCGCCATCATCAACTGCCAGCCCGCTTGGCAATTGCCTACCACCATGGGCTTTTCGCTTATATCAGGATGCAGCTCAATCACATGGCGTAGAAAAGCAACTTCTGCCTCGACAACGTCCTCAACCGTTTGCCCCGGTTCAGGGAAAGGCAAGAAGCCGATAAAGTAACAAGGGTGCCCTGCTTTTAACGCCACGCCTAACTCACTGTCAGGCTTAAAGCCACCAATACCAGGACCGTGCCCTGCACGCGGGTCAACCACCACGAACGGGCGCTTGCGGGGGTCAGTGACGGTATCTTCAGGGGGCAATACACGCAGCAATTCATAGTTGGTCGGCTGGGCAAGCGTGCGACCATCAAGCAGCACTTCGGTTTTAAACCCAAGCACACTCGGCTTGGTTTGTTCCATGTGCTCCAGATACTGGTTGCCACGCTCGCGCATTACATCCCAATAGAGCACGCTACGCTCAACGCTATCTCGCCAGTAATCGGCCGCGGCACGCCCAAACCCAAAGGGGTCCATGAAAGAGGAGAGCGCCTCACTGCCCGGTAGCAGCGTGGAGGAGTCGTTTGACTGCCCCCAAAAGGTACGTGTTAATGAGTTAGCGGTAAGCAAAGGGTTGGCGAGAAAATTCATAGAGTCTCCCTAGGGTGAATGCGCTGGCGATCAACCTAAAAACCATGATGCTGCGATGCAATATAGCTTAAGCCACTTCTCAACAGACGTCGATGGGTAACACCACTGATTTACCGCAAGCGCTGCAAACTAGCGACACGGCGGGCATAAACAGTGGTAGCATTTTTAGGCAGCGTTAGTCATTCGTAGCGCTCGCCGTCTTATTCGCCGCCGGAGGGCAATTCTCTTGAGGTTGTTATGTCATCCCCTAAGCTGCTCAATCGCCTAACGTTTCGTCAATTACAAGTCTTCCAGGCAGTATATCGCCAACGCTCTTACTCACGCGCAGCAGAACAGCTAGGGCTTACCCAACCCGCCGTCAGCGCTCAGATACGCCAACTGGAGCAGGCACTTGGCCAGCCGCTGTTTAAATATGCGGGAAAAACGCTGCATGTGCTGCCTGCCGCCGATACGCTGGCGCTATCAACAAGAGAAATCTTTAGCCAGCTCTCCCGGTTGCAGATGAACCTGTCAGACATCAATGGAAAAATTTCCGGGGAGCTCAACCTGGCCGCCGTGTCGTCAGCGCAATACATCGTGCCGTATATACTGGCCCGCTTTCGCGCAAGCTACCCTGATATTCATGTGCGCTTAAAGGTGTGTAACCGCAGCCAGGCGCTTGAGCGCTTGGCCGAACAGCAAGATGACCTGGTGATTATGGCCATGGTGCCCGAGGATGATCGCTTAGTCGTGACGCCCATCATCGATAATGAACTAATAGCAGTGGTATGGCCTGACCACCCTTTACTCGCCATGCTGACGCCTACCCTGGCTGATTTTTCCCGCCACTATGTGTTAATGCGCGAACCAGGCTCTGGCGTGCGCAATGCCTTTGAACAGCTTGCTGCTTATCAAAAAGTCGCGCTGCCGCACCGTATTGAGCTCGGTACTAACGAAGCCATCAAACAAGGGGTTATGGCACATTTAGGCGTGGCCGTGCTGCCACGGCTTGCCGTGCAGCTAGAGCTTGAACAGGGTCTTTTGTTTGAACTGCCGCTACCGGACTTTCCCATCCGCCGCGCATGGTGCACGGTTTATCGCCTTGAGCGCTTTCCCACACCTGTGGCAGAGCTTTTCATGCGGTTTATTCACGAGCATGTCACTGAGTATCAAGACTACTTTGCAGCATCTCCTAGCCCCTTACCAAGCCACGGTGTTGCCTGTTTGCCCATGCCTGTAAGCTAAGTTGACGGTGTCTTGTTAATCACCAGATATGTTACATTACACCTACTACCTATGTATTAATTAGTAATCTGTTAATTGGCAACGTATTAATCGGCATGATTGGGGGGCAAGCGCTTACGTTTCTATGATAAGCCTTGCCTGCCGCACAGTAGAGAGGCTCTATTCCTATGAGCAACAACCCCACACAGCGTGTACCCAGCGGCCAGAAATTCCGTAATGAACACGGCACAACGGCGATCAAGGATGGCATGAAGGTGCGCAGCGCGCAGGCTGAAGCCCCGTCTCTTGAACGCAAGCCCAAATGGCTGCGCGCTCAAATTCCCGGTGGCGAGCGCTTTGAAGCCGTTAAGCGCAATGTCTCTGAGCATCGTCTAAGTACCGTCTGTGCTGAATCACACTGCCCTAACATGGGCGAGTGTTGGAGCAATGGAACTGCCACCATCATGCTGATGGGGTCTGTGTGTACCCGCGCATGCCGTTTCTGCGCCGTTGATACGGGCAACCCCAAAGGCTGGCTGGACCACGAAGAGCCCGAAAACACCGCCAAGTCCGTTGAATTAATGGGGCTTCGCTATATCGTCCTAACATCGGTTGATCGTGATGATCTGGACGATGGCGGTGCGAACCATTACGCAAGCTGTATCCGTGCTATTAAAGCGCGCACACCAGACGTGGTCGTTGAAGCGCTGACACCTGATTTCGATGGTGAACACGCAGCCATTGAGAGCGTTGTGGATTCGGGCCTTGAAGTGTTTGCGCAAAATGTCGAAACCGTTGAACGCCTGACCAGCCGGGTTCGCGACCCCCGTGCAGGCTATCGCAAAACACTCGACGTTCTGGCCTACGCGAAAAAGCATCGCCCCGATGTCATTACCAAAACCAGTATTATGCTGGGTCTTGGCGAAACCGATGAGGAGATCCTGCAAACGTTTGATGATCTTCGTGAAATTGGTGTCGATATTGTGACACTCGGCCAGTATCTGCGCCCCACGAAAAACCACCTGCCGGTTGAGCGCTGGGTAAGCCCTGAAGACTTTGATCGCTACCGTGTGCTAGGGCTTGAAAAAGGCTTTATGGAAGTGCCTTCCGGCCCGCTGGTTCGTTCAAGCTATCGCGCTGACCGAGTGTTCGAAAAGAACAACCTCGGGCTGGCCTCACCGGCAGCGATCCCCGGCCAGGAGTCTGACCCTAATATTATTCCCGCCCTAAATGTAGGCTGAAACAGAATTAAGCACGGGCTTAATCAGAGTAAGTCTAAAACAAGAAGCCGCCGCGAATATTAACTATCGCGGCGGCTTCTTTTTATGTACTACCATACGGAAAACACTGCGATTAGCCGATAGTCACCAGCTCTCTGTTCAGCTTTAGTGCCAGCGCAGATGCCAGTTGCTGGCCTACGTGATGCTCATTAGGCAAAGCAACAAGATCAGCCAAGCGAGTGACCGCCATACCTGCGTAGCCACAGGGATTGATGCGCTGAAAAGCAGAAAGGTCTCCATCCACATTCAACGCGACGCCGTGGTAACTGGCCCCCCGCCGAATTCGCAAACCCAACGACGCTATTTTGGCCTCGCCCATCGGGCTTTTGACATACACACCCGGTGCATCTGGGCGCGCATGTGCACTGACGCCATAGTCGGCTAACACCGTAATGACTGCATTTTCCAGTGCAGACACCAGGTCACGCACGCCTATTTTACTGCGCCGAACATCCAATAACGGATACAGCACTATCTGCCCAGGGCCATGATACGTTACCTGCCCGCCACGGTCGGTTTGCACCACCGGTATGTCGCCTGGCATCAATAGATGTTCAGGTTTGCCTGCCTGCCCCTGGGTGAAGACAGCGTCATGCTCTACCAGCCAGAACTGATCCGGCGTCTCACTGTCACGAGAGTCCGTCAAGGCGCGCATTTCTTCCCAAACAGGCAGATACGGCCTGCGACCCAAGCAGTGCAGCTCAACAGGTGCAGAACGACTCACTCACACCACCATATGAACACGGCCAGTGGCTTTTAGCTCTTCAAACAGCTGGCTAATTTGCTGCTCGCTGGTCGCATTAATCGTGATGCGAACGGATTGAAAACGACCGTTTCGACTATCCACCACTTGCAGCGTCGATTCATCAAAATCCGGTGCGTGACGCACCACGATTTGACAAACACAAGCCGTAAAATCCTCAGCAGCATCACCCACTATTTTTAAAGAGTAGTCACAAGGAAAAGTGATCTTGGGGGTTTCTTCTGCCACCGGCTCGCGCAGGTCTCGAAATCCCTTTTTCGTATCCTTAGTCATAACGCGCCTTTTATTGAAGGTAAAAAAGGCCCAGGACGCACCTGAGCCGAATCACTTAGTCAGTGAAGTTCGCAATTAAACCGCTGAAGAAGCGCTGAACCTGATCAAAAAGGCGTTTAAACAGCCCGCCCTCTTGCACATTTTCAAGCGCTACCAACTGGCGCTCGCCAACCATCTCTTCACCCAAGTAGACCTCTAGCGTGCCCACATCATCACCTACCGCAATAGGTGCTTGTAAATCAGAGTGTAGATTAAGACGAGCACGCAGCTCTTCATTACGGTTACGTGGAAGGGTCATAAACACTTCTTCATCCACCCCCGCACGCAATTCGTTAATGTCACCACCCCAAACACGCGGCGTTGCAAGCACAGCACCACGCTCGTAGAGGTTCATGGTTTCGTAGAAACGAAAACCATAGCTTAAAAGCTTCTGAGTTTCCTGTGCGCGCGCTTCATCCGAATTGGTGCCCATCACAACCGAAATAAGCCGCATGCCATCGCGCTCAGCTGACGACACCAGGCAGTAGCCCGCAGCATCTGTCCAACCCGTTTTCAAACCATCTACTGACGGGTCACGCCACAACAGGCGGTTACGGTTGGGCTGATCAATTCCACCATAGGAAAAGTGGCGCTGCGAGTAGATCGCATAGTGCTCAGGGTAATCATTGATGATATGACGTGAAAGCCGCGCCAGGTCATGCGCTGTTGAGTAGTGATTATCAGAAGGAAGACCGGTTGCATTTTCAAAGTGGGTATTTTCCATCCCCAGTCGAGCCGCATGCTGGTTCATTAAGTCAGCAAAAGGAGCCTCCCCACCAGCCAAGTGCTCTGCCATGGCCACGCTGGCATCGTTACCTGACACAATAATAATGCCGTGCAGCAACTCCTCGACGGGGACCTGGTTGCCCACTTCAATAAACATTTTTGAGCCACCAGTCCGCCAGGCGTTTTCACTGACATTGACCAGATCATCCAACGTGATGGTATCGCGATCCAACTCACGCTCGACAAGGTAGGCGGTCATGAGTTTGGTCAAGCTTGCAGGCGCCAAACGTTCGTCTGAGTTGTGCTCAACCAGAATTCGTCCGCTATTGGCATCCATTAAAATCCAGGAACTGGCAGCGAGCTGCGGAGCGGCTGGAATAATCGTTTGCGGCTGAGGTATGACTTGAGCCGCAGCCGGCAACGCAACAGCCGTCATGGCCGCAAACAAACATAATTGGGCAGAGCGGCGAATCGACACGAATACATTCATCACTAACATCTCACTTGCAAGAAAGTGGCGCTAAGCACCAAAGAATATAAAAAATGAATTATCTCACGATAAAAACTTGAGGAAACCCCGCTTGGCGAAGTGCTTCCCGAGCTTGGGTCTCTTGAGCCGGTGTTACTGGCCCCACCTGCACACGATGCACATTAGCCTCATTCATTACACGAACGCTGTGAGGCAATTCGTCTGTCAATCGCTGGCTAAGCTTACGAGCGCTATCAGCGCTTTCCAGCGCAGCAATCTGAAGGTAATAGCCGCCTGAAACCTCACCCTCAGCGGGGTTATTAGAGGCCACAGACGGAGCTGCTTGAGGTACAGATGCGGCTGGCGCGGGCTCCGCAACGGGCGCATCCTCATTCGGCGCAGTACTCGCGGGCGCTCCGCCGCGCTCAGCTAGCCAACGGTCAGGCTCAATGGCCTCGACTTTTACTCGCCCTGTTCCATTATCCAATATATCCAACCGGGCGGCGGCTGCGTAAGAAAGATCTATTTCTCTATCGCTATGAAAAGGACCACGGTCGTTAACACGGACAATCACCGACTGCCCGCTGTCCAGGCTGGTAACGCGTGCAAAGGTAGGCAACGGTAGCGAGCGATGCGCCGCCGACATTTTATACATGTCGTAAATCTCGCCATTTGAGGTCGCATAGCCATGAAATTTTTCGCCGTACCACGAGGCCAAACCTTGCTTGGCATAGCCAGAAGCGTCCGGCATTACATGGTACTTTTCACCCCATACTTCATAGGTTGAGCGGTTGCCCCCCGCAGAACGCGGTTCATTACGTGGTACAGCATCCGGCACGGTGGATACATCCGGCGGCGCAACAGGATACGCATCCCCATGCATGGCATAGCGCCCACCTCCACTGGCAGTAGTACTTGCGGCGGGTGCAGCGTCAGGTTGAGTTTGAGTTGGCGTAGCAACGCGCTGAGCTTCACGATTCGCGCAGCCGCTTACCACTATTATCAAGGCGATCATACTGCCTACTTGCCAGGTCCTTGATTGCAACATGCTCATCCTTGTTCCTCAGCCCGCTGTTGAATGGCCTCAGCTAACTCTGTCACTGCCATGGCGTATAAATGACTGTGGTTATAGCGTGTAATAACATAAAAGTTGTTTTCACCCAGCCGATAGCGTAGCTGTCCATCATCCATCTCAAACACCAAGGGCATCACAAGCAAAGTATCGTTAAGCGCTTCTTGCGGTTCAATCCCTTGCTTGGCTGTCTCAGCCACACTCATGGTCGGCGAAGACGTTTGGTTAAACGTCAGCGCCTGGGGCAACACTTCCGGTCCCGTTGCTTCATGATAAATGGCACCATCACGCCGCCAGCCATGCTCAGCAAAATAATTCGCGACGCTACCGATGGCATCCACTGGGTTTTCCCATAAATCACGAATGCCGTCATCGTCAAAATCAACGGCATAGGCCTGGTAACTAGTGGGAATAAATTGAGGATACCCCATTGCGCCTGCATACGAGCCATAAAGTTCAGCCGGATCGACCTTTTGCTCATGGGCGATCTGCAAAAAAGCAGCTAGCTCACCACGGAAAACCCCCCCTCGACTGGGATGATAAAACGCCAGCGTAGCCAGTGAGTCCAGCACGCGATGGCGCCCTTTATGGCGGCCATAGTACGTCTCTACGCCAATAATGGCGGTAATAACATTACCCGGCACGCCATAAACATCTTCCGCACGCGCCAGGGTCTCAGCGTGCGCTTGCATAAAGGCAGCGCCCTCTTCGATACGCTGCTCCGTTAGAAATATATCGCGGTACTCGTGCCACTTTAAGCGGCGCTCTGCCGCGCCTTCCATGGCATCCAGCACCGCTTGAGAATATGCGGCTTGAGAGAAAGCATCACGTAACCACGCTTCCGGTATGCCTTGGGCGATTAACTCATCTACCAATATCTGGGTGCGTTCATTATGTTGCAGGTCCACCCCTTCCGCCGAGTGCTCCTCTGCGAATACGGCAGGCATCGAACACGCTATTAGCGCGGCAACAAGGCAACTGCCAGCTTTATTTCGGGCCCTTTTTATCAACTCACCACTCCTTTGAAAACACACCGTCCTGACTGAAATACTAACGTGGCAATAGCCGACGATGGGCATGAATAGACATGAGAATACCGAACCCTGCCAACAAGGTCACGCTAGAGGTGCCGCCATAACTCACCAAGGGTAGCGGCACGCCTACCACGGGTAAAATACCGCTAACCATCCCCACGTTGACAAACACATAAATGAAAAAGGTGAGAATGATACTACCGGCAAAAAGGCGTCCAAACGTATCCTGTGAAGAAGCCGCCAACCAAATACCGCGACCTACGATCATCAAGTAAAGCGCCAATAAAACCAGCATCCCGATAAGCCCAAACTCTTCACCCAATACGGCAATAATAAAATCAGTATGCCGCTCAGGCAGAAATTCAAGCTGCGACTGCGTGCCCCCCAGCCACCCCTTTCCCCATAGCCCTCCACTACCAATGGCCGTGGTTGACTGAATAATATTCCAACCCGAGCCTAGTGGGTCGCTTTCTGGATCAAGAAAGGTTAATACCCGCTGACGTTGGTAATTGTGCATGTTCATCCACAAAAGCGGCACGCACGCAGCCAACAATCCACCAACAAATCCAATCAAGCGCCATGAAAGACCCGCGAGCAAAACCACGATGACAGCCGCACTGGCCACCAGTAACGATGTACCCAGGTCCGGCTGAATAGCGGTCAATACAACCGGCACACCAATGATCACCGCGCACACCACAATATCCTTTAATCGCGGTGGAAGCTGGCAACGATTCAAATAGGCAGCCACCATTAACGGAACCGCTAGCTTCATCATCTCTGAGGGCTGAAATCGGATAACGCCAGGGATCTCAAGCCAGCGCTTAGCCCCCATGCCAATATCACCGGCAATTTCCACTGCCAATAACATGATGACCCCTGCGCCATAGGCAAAGGGTGCCCAGCGTAAAAACGTGGTCGGTGACAGCTGCGCCAATAATGCCATCACTGCCAGCGCAACGCCAAACCGCATCGCCTGAGCGATTACCGACTCAATACGCTGGCCAGACGCACTATATAAAACCAGTAGGCCACCCACCATTAAGACCAATAAAAGGCCTAATAACCAAGGGTCAATATGGATGCGTTCCCAAATACTTTTACGTCGCGCGATACCGCTATCGGGCGGTCGAACGGGATAACGACGCAATGGGCGGGTAATCGTCTGCCAGGGCATAGGTCAGTTCCCCTCCACTTGAGCGGTATCTTCTTCCAACACGTCGCGTACATCATCTGCGTCAGGCGCTTCATCTTTTAAAAGCCATGCATCGGTCATGGCGCGCGCCAAATGCGCTGCATGGGTACTGCCGCCGCCCGCATTTTCAACGATAACCGACACGGCAATTTGGGGGGAATCAACCGGCGCAAACGCTACAAACAAGGCGTGATCTCTCAGGCGTTCCTCAAGCTCATCGGCGTTATAGCGCTGGTCCTGGCCCAAAGAAAACACCTGAGCCGTTCCCGATTTGCCGCCCATTCGATACTCAAGGCCAACGCCAGTCCGCCGTGCAGTGCCTTCGCTACCGCTGAGCACTTTCTCCATACCGCTAAATACCCGGTCCCACCAGGCATCATTTTCCAGCTGAATATCGTCCAGCGTGTCGGGTAAATCTTCACGAAGCAGCGTATCGCCCACCTGGAGAGCTAAGCGGGGTTTTACCCAGTGGCCCCGGTTGGCAAGCGTTGCCGTTGCGCTTGCCAGCTGCAACGGCGTTACTTGCCAGTAACCTTGGCCAATACCTACTGACAAGGTTTCGCCGGGGTACCACGGCTGGTTAAAACGCTCCCGCTTCCATTCGCGAGACGGCATCAGCCCAGTGCTTTCCCCTTGAACATCGTAGGCGACTCGCCGCCCGAATCCGAACCCATTCATCCGTTCATGTAGATTATCGATACCTAAATCATGGGCCAATGTGTAGTAGTAAGTATTATTAGACACAGCTAATGAGCGCTCTAAATCCACACGACCATGCCCCCAGCGCAACCAGTTCCGGTAACGCCGGGAGTCATTAGGCAGTTGATAATAGCCTGGGTCGCTAATCGTGCTGTCTGGGGTAATAACCCCCCCAGCCAGTCCCGCGAGGGCTAAAAAGGGTTTAATGGTCGAGCCAGGTGGATAGTGACCACGAATAGAGCGGTTAAAAAGAGGTAAGTCCAGGTCGTTCTGCAAGCCGCGATAGGAGGCAACATCGATCCCGGTCACAAACTGGTTGCTGTCAAACCCAGGCGTCGACACCATGGCCAGAATCTCGCCCGTTGCAGGCGCAATAGCGACGATCGACCCACGCCGCCCATCCATTAATTCATAGGCAAGCGTTTGTAGAGACTTATCAATCGTCAGCGTTATGTTCTTCCCAGGCACAGGGTCGGTGCGACCCAGCTCTCTTAATACTCGCCCTCGGGCGTTGGTTTCGACTTTACGCAGGCCTGCTTCGCCATGAAGCTCCTCTTCATAGAAGCGTTCAATGCCGGTTTTACCAATAAAGTGGGTGCCGGCATAACGGCCGGCATCCAAATTTTGCAGCTCATCAACATTAATACGCCCTACATAGCCCAGCGTATGGGCCATAACGTTTGAATCGGGATAGTAACGTAGCAGTTGGGCTTCGACTTCAACGCCTGGCAGGCGGTGGCGATTAATCGCGAGCCGAGCAATTTGGGCTTCACTCAGATCGCTCATTAAGAGCGCAGGTTGGAAAGGACGCTGTCGCTGGCGTGAACGTACGTTAAAGGCCTCGATATCTTCTTCTGGCAGTTCCAGCAATTCCACTAATAGGGCCAGCGTTGCATCAAGGTCATCAACACGCTCACGCACCAGCGTCAGGTTATAAGTAGGCCGGTTTTCAGCTAACAGCACACCATTTCGGTCATAAATCAAACCTCGATTAGGTGGCAGCGGCTCAACACGCACACGGTTTTTTTCTGACCGCGTGGTGTAAATTTCATGTTGAACAATTTGTAAGTAGCCTAAACGCCCTACCAGAAGACCGGTAAGCGTTATAACGACCAGAACGGCAAGAAGTGTTCTGACACGAAAAATGCGCAACTCTTGCTCAGAATTTTTTAGCGTGTCACGGCGCTGGGGCATGGCAACAGATGACTCTCAAATCAGACGATTGACGCAACACAGCCAACAAATACCACCACCTTTTGAGCCGTTAACGGTGGTAGGGGTGACCAACCAATAGCGTCCAGGCACGATAAAGCTGCTCGGCCAGCATGATACGAACTAACGGGTGCGGCAGCGTTAACGGTGACAATGACCACGCTTTATCGGCTATCGCAGAGAGGGAAGGTTCAAGACCATCAGGCCCACCGACCAGCAATACGATATCGCGGCCCTCCATACGCCAGCTATCCGCTTCCTGGGCCAGTTGTTCGGTTGTCCAGGGTTTGCCTTTTACTTCCAGCGCAACCAGATACTCATCACCCCGCAGTTTATCGCGAATGCGTTGAGCCTCTTGAGCACGCGCTTTGGCAATATCTGCATTTTTACCGCGCTGGCCAAGCGGGATTTCTTCTATTTCAAGGCTGAAATCCCGAGGGAGCCGTTTACGGTAGGTTTCAATGCCCTCTTCAACCCAAGCAGGCATTTTCGTACCTACCGCCAACAGCCTTATTCTCATGACATCGTGGCTCGCTCTTCAAAAAGCGTGCGTGCCTCATCCGTCATGCTTGCATCGCTAGGCAGGTCTGCCCAGAGGCGTTCAAGGTCATAAAGTGCACGGGCTTCCGGCATCATGATATGAACAACAATGTCACCCAGGTCGACCAATACCCAATCCGCATTATCACCGCCTTCAACACCGCGCGGCGCAAGACCGGCTGCCTTGGCTTTTTCTACGACGTTTTGCGCAAGTGCCGCAACATGCCGGGTAGACGTACCACTAGCAATCAACATAAGGTCGGTAACCTCAGTTAAGCTGGAAACGTCCAGTTGAGTGATATCGCGTGCTTTAAGGTCTTCTAACGCATCAAGCGCTAGGCTTTTCAGTGTATCGATGTGCATGACTCCTGCAGATAACCTCGTATGGTGTTCGGCTAGCAAAGCGGGCCATTGTAACGGCTTCTTGCGTGACTACCAGCGCTATTCAACGTCCTGGTAAAAGCCTTTATGTAAAATGGCCTCTTCAACCGCTTCCGGGAGCAAATACCGAACGCTTTTTCCCTCACGCAGCCGCTGACGAATATAGGTCGCTGAAATTGCCATCATCGAAGGGAACGACAGCAGTAAAACGCCACCGCAGGGGCGCTGCATCAGCGAGTCCACGCCTTCGACTTCACGTTGCCCTACCAGTTCCCTTAATTCATCAGACCAGGGTGTTTGATAGCCAGGCCTAGCCATCACTACCAAGTGAGCGAGGGAAAACAACGTGTCAACCTGCTGCCACTGAGGAAGGCGTAAAAAGGCATCAAAGCCAATCACCATTACTAAACGTGCCTGTTCACCATATTCAGCCCTCAGTTCAGCAAGCGTATCAACGCTGTAGGATGGCCCTTCGCGGCGCAGCTCACGGTTATCCGCGTAAAGCCCAGGCGTAGTGCCAATCCCGGCTTGTAACAACGCCATTCGTTGCTCTGCCGACACTTGTGGTGCACCACGTAAAGGCGGCTTTGGCGCCGGTATCATATGCAACTGGTCAAGGCCCAATGCTTCTCGCACTTCCAAAGCACTGCGTAAATGGCCATGGTGAATAGGGTCAAATGTCCCTCCCAGCATGCCTGCTTTTATGGGTACTGAATTCATATCGACCTACCACTCATAGCGCTGCAAAACTCATATCGTACACGCCTTATTGGCGAACCTGGCCATCGCCGAATACAACGTATTTACGCGTGGTAAGGCCTTCCAAACCCACCGGCCCTCGCGCATGCAGCTTATCGGTCGAAATGCCAATTTCAGCACCTAATCCATACTCGAACCCATCGGCAAAGCGGGTTGAGGCATTAACAATCACAGAGCTTGAGTCCACCTCGGCCATAAAACGGCGCGCCAGAGAGTAGTCCTGGGTCACAATAGCGTCGGTATGGTGCGAGCCATAGCGCTCAATATGCGCAATCGCCTCTTCCACGCCATCCACTATTTTGATCGCTAGTACCGGTGCAAGATATTCGGCGTACCAATCTTCCTCGGATGCCGCCAAGGCCTGAGGAAGCAGCGCTTGAGTGCGTTCACAGCCTCGTAGCTCAACCTCATGTCCTGCGTAAGCCCGCGCCAGCTCTGGCAGCAGCAAATCAGCCACCGGCGCATCAACCAGAAGTGTTTCCATGGTATTGCAGGTGCCGTAACGATGCGTTTTAGCATTGACCGCGATAGCCAAGGCTTTAGCTGGATCAGCCGTGGTATCAATATAGACGTGACAAACACCATCAAGGTGCTTGATAACGGGCACTTTAGCGTCACGCGAGATTCGCTCAATGAGCGATTTCCCACCACGCGGGATAATGACATCCACGTAATCTGGCATGCTGATCAATGCGCCGACGGCGGCACGGTCGGTCGTCGCCACCACCTGAACGCAGTTAGCAGGCAGTCCCACATCCACCAGTCCTTGCGTAATGCATTCGCCAATGGTTTGATTGGACGCGCTCGCCTCTGACCCGCCGCGTAAAATGCAGGCATTGCCCGATTTTAAGCACAAACTGGCCGCTTCAAGCGTTACATTGGGGCGTGATTCGTAAATGATGCCAATGACCCCCAAAGGCACGCGCATTTTGCCTACCTGGATGCCGCTGGGACGGTAACTCATATCGTCTATCTCACCCACCGGGTCAGGCAAGGCGGCCACTTGACGCAGCCCTTCAATCATCGCATCAAAACGGGCGTCATCAAGCGCCAAGCGGTCAAGTAACGCACTATCCAGACCATTTTCCTTACCGCGCTGCATATCCTGAGCGTTGGCGTCTAAAATACGCGCGCGAGCCGTCATCAGCTGCTGCGCTATTGACTCAAGGGCACGATTTTTGATGCCGGTATCGGCACGACGTAGCTCGCTTGCGGCTGAACGCGCTGCCTTTCCAAGCGCCTGCATGTATGCGGGAACATCACCGGCGGTGAGTTGCTGTTGAGCCTCATCTTGTAAGGGCGTTGAAACGCTCATGCTGTCTCCCTTTATCATCATGCACGCCGCCATCATTTTATCTGGTCAGGCGCGTCGTAATTGTGTCCAGTAGTAGGCAATATATTACGCTACTTAAACGTTATAATGAGCATTTTAAGTTTCACACTTGGTCCTGTCACCGCTGATTAGACGACGGGGAACGTACATGGAGTTCGTGAAGGTGAATAGTAAGCCACCATGCAAAGCAAATACAAAATTCACTTGCTTAGAGCCAATTTACTCGCCGCAGCGGCTGCACTAGCGTTCTGGACATTGGGCGCACAGCCCATGGCCATCCTGCTGCTTTGGCTCTCCGTCAGTTGGCTTTGCATTACAGCTCTGCTTCTGGACTTTAGTCATCGTCATTCCAGAGGGCTACCCTGGCAAGTGCTGCCGGGCTTATTACTGCTGGGATTAATTGCCAGCGCACCAGAACAGCATGATATGTTGATCTGGGCGTGGGCGGCCATATTCATGCTACCCCAGGCGCGCTGGATTCTTGTACTTAATGCCATGGCCGCACTACTTAGCGGCGCCTTAATAGCGCCACAATTGTCCTTTCCAGCCGGGGGGCTAATAGTGCTGTTATTGGGCATACTGTGCTTACTGGCGGTTTCTAGCGCACGCCAATTGGTTGATATGAATGGGGCTATCGGCCAGCGTTTGCGGCTTATCCCAAAGGTTAATCTTTGGGCTGGCGAACAGTTGCTGCGCGATCTTCCTCGTGAGCAAACCCGTTCTGAGCGCGAGGCTATCTACGCAGAGCTATTTATATTGCAGGTTAAGCGGCGCCAGCTTTGGCCCACCGCAAAAAAGCTTTGTGAGCTAACCTACTCCTTTGAGAACACCTATCGTCTGAATAGCACAACGCTTGCCGCCTTGATGCTTTCTCGCTCGCCACAAGAAGCCACACGCCGTCGCACGCAGCTCCAGGCAGCACTTCCTGAAAATGTGGTGAGCCATCATGAGCCGCTAATGGATATTGAGCCCTCAACCTTAACGCTTGAACACCTCTGCAATACCCCCACAACGCTGGGTTCCTCATGAACAGCTATCCATTCTCCAAGCGGCTAATGATCATCACTTACAGTACCAGCCTGGTAGTAATGATGGGGTACGCGTTATGGCTTTATAAAATGGGCAGCTACCGGAGCTTATGGGTACCCGCGTTTGTTACCCTGGCCCTATTAGCGGCCCTACTGATGCATTTAGGGCAGGGATTAAAGGGATACATATCTCAAATACTGCTGGTAGGCAGCACCTACCTCACGGTATTAAGTACGCTTTCTATCTCTAACGCATCAGCCATCTGGCTTGGCCTACCCATCACCTCTGCTTTTATACTCTTACCCCTTTGGCTTGCCTTGGTGCTGACGGGGGTGCTTGGCCCCCTTGTCTGGTTGTTTATCTCTCACCCGACACCTGAGCCACCCTTCTATCTCGGCTATGTTATTTTGCTTTTACTGCTGGCCCTCCCTCGATGGGAGCATGCTCGCCGCCGCGCATTACTACAGGCCACCGACCCCTATGATTGTCACTGTCGCGCCTACAACTACGAAACGCTAAAGGAGCGCTTAAACAACGAATTTCAGCGTGCTGCCATGCTTAACAAGCGCTTAGCGGTACTGGTCATTCACCTGCCACAGCTGGATATGGCCGAAGAGCAGTTCGGCTCTCGAGCTAAAATCGCGCTACTTGATACACTGTGTAGCGAAGTGATAGGTCGCTGCCGTGATCATGACATACTGGGGCGCGCTGGCGAGGCCACCTTCTGGCTGGTGCTGCCCGACACCAGTGAAAGCGGTGCGCTGCTGGTTCGTGAGCGGCTACAGCATGCACTTTCCCAGTGTGTATTGGTTGAAACCGGTCATCTTGAAGCCCGCATTGCAGCTTGTTTGCCTCATAAAGAGAGCTTCGAGCGCTATATACAACGCCTGCACGCCCGTGCTCATGCGCTGGCAAACGGATGACAGCGTATCGCCCTTCAAGGAGTCCCTCGTGTCTTTAGTCGAAACCTTTCAACAGCTCTCGCTCTCTCCTTTCATGCTTCTTCTGCTGATGCTGCTCATTTCGCTTGCAGAATCGTTAGCATTAGTGGGCCTGTTGGTGCCCGGCGTGGTGCTGATTACGGCAGTGGCCTCCCTGGCGGGGCATGAGTCTATCGGGATAGTGTGGTTAGTAATGGCCGCCTTTTTAGGCGCGGTGATCGGCGACGGCATTAGTTTCAGGCTTGGTTATCGCCACCATGCACAAATCACTCAACGCTGGCCACTTTCCCTACATCCGGAATGGCTAGGCAGAGGCTCCCGCTTTTTTGATCGTTATGGTCTTTACTCGGTCTTTATTGGCCGATTTGTTGGCCCGGTAAGACCCGTCATTCCGCTCATAGCGGGCATGATGCGGATGCCACCCCGTAATTTTTTATGGGCAAATATCACATCTGCCGCACTGTGGGCACCTGCCTATGTACTGCCAGGCTATTTGCTCGGACGAACATGGCAAGAACACCTTGATTTACCCCCGGGCATTGAAACAGCGTTGCTCATAATAGCCGCCAGCGTGGTGGTACTCGCGGTAGTGTTCTCCTGGGGGCGAGCACAGGTGGGCCGTCATGGACGCCTCTACCTTGCTACCGCCCGTTTAGCACGTCGTATTCCGTTTATGCGCCGCCCCTGGCTTGTCATGAGCCAATCTGGCGAAGTTCCTCTCGCTTCGCTGCTGCTATTTATTATTGCCTTAACCTGCCTTTCGGGTTGGACACTGCTGGTTGTGCATCACAATGGTCCATTGACGCTCGACCTCTATATCCAACGGCTCTTTAGCTGGCTTCAAAGTGACACCCTTATCGCTATTGGTGCCGTATTTGCCAAAATTGGCGACAAGTTGGGCATTGCTGTCCTGTTGCTGCCGTGGGCACTATGGATGATCTTTTATAGAAGATGGGATGCCTTGCTGCATTGGGGAGCGGCGGTGGGAGGCGTAGCGCTTCTTAACACACTGGGTAAAGCCATTTTCGGGCGTGCTCGACCTGACACCCCCGATTACCTGACCGGCTCGCTCTCTTATCCGAGTGCCCATACGTCAACCTCGGTTGTCGTATTGGGCCTGGCCGCCGCGTTTATTGCCTCAGAGCTACCTCTCCAAAAACGTATCTGGATCTATTGGGTGGCGATTGCTTTGGCGGTGCCAATGGCACTGTCACGGCTCGTTATTGGCGTGCACTGGTTTAGTGACCTGGTCGGCGGCGCTCTGCTTGGGCTGATGATCTGTGCGCTGGTTCGTTTAAGCTGGCAGCGCTATCCTCGAAAGCCATTAACGCCCTGCCCTTGGCTGCTATTGGGGTCGGCCTCGCTGGTGTTAATCAGCCTTCGCGTGATTTTCTTCCCACCGGTTTAAGCGGCCTAGCCTAGCGCCAGCCATAATCCAACGCCCATCATTAACGTGCCGGCAATGCGGTTAAGTAAACGAACATTGCCGCTTTTTCCCAGCGTTTTACGCAGCGTTTTACCGCCGACGGCATACACCAACAGGCTGGCAAACTCGATCAACAAAATAACCACAATCAGCAGAACCAGCTGGCTACCCAGCGGGCGGCTGCTATCCAAAAAGGGGGGCAGCAGTACCATAAAAAATGCCCACCCCTTCGGATTAGCCACAGCGGTCACAAACCCTTGCATGGCAAGTGTTAGCCGCCCGGCGGCAGGCCCCGCATTTAGTTCACTGGGTATCGCCATACGCCCACGAGAGCGCCACATCATAATGCCCAAATAGGCCAAATAAGCGCCGCCCACCCACTTGAACACCGTGAAGAGTTCAGGCTGACGGAGCATTAAGGCGGCTACCCCAGCGCCTGCTGCTGCGGCGACCAGCCCTACGCCCACCAGCTCTCCCATCATCATCCACAGCGTACGTTTCACGCCTTGGGTCATGCCCAGCACCATGGCAAGCGTCATGCACATACCCGGCGTGAGTGACACAAATAAAAACGTGGGTACAAATATAGAGAGCGTGGCCCAGTTCATTGCTTATCCTTAGACATGTTATCGGCTTCATCCTCGCCCCAGCGAGGCATCAAGGTATGCTGAATGCCCAACTGATTAAGAATGCGTGCCACAATAAAATCAATGAGGTCATCAATGGATTGCGGGCGGTGATAAAACCCCGGGGCGGCAGGTAAAATAACAACCCCCATGCGGCTTAGCCCCAGCATGTGTTCCAAATGGATAGGCGAAAATGGGCTCTCCCGGGGCACCAGCACTAGCGTTCGGCGCTCTTTAATCGCGACATCGGCCGCCCGCTCAATCAGGTTGTTACTTGCCCCAGTGGCAATAGCCGAGAGCGTTCCCGTCGAGCATGGGCATACCACCATAGCCGAGGCCGCTCCAGACCCGGAGGCAACAGGCGCCATCCAGTCCTCTCGCCCAAAGCAGCGGATTTGGCCAGCCGCGGCGCCGCTACGCTCTCTCAATGCAGCAGCCAGCCGTTCTGGCTGAGCAGGCAGGCTAATGTCGGTTTCCGTGGCAATCACCATGTGTGACGCTTTGGAGATCATGACCCACACTTCATGGCCTGCCTCTACCAATACGTCTATCAGCCGCAGGCCATACTGCGCCCCAGAAGCGCCCGTTAATGCCACGGTGATCGGCTTTTTGAACAGGGAATCTGTACTCACGCGTTCAATTCCTTGGCCGTTAAGGCATTTAGTAGACGTTCATGTACGCCATCAAAGCCACCGTTGGACATCACCACAATCCGATCCAGCGGTTCGGCATGGCGAACAACCGCCTCTACCAGTGTTTCAATCTGCTGATAAAGATGAGCTTTAGCACCTTGCTCAGCTACCAGCGCCTCCATCGACCAATCAATACCGGCAGGTTGATACCAATACACCTGGTCCGCACCAGCGATGCTGTCGTTGAGTCGATCGCGTAGCGCACCTAACCGCATGGTATTGGAACGTGGCTCAATGACCGCCAGCAAGCGCCCTTTGGTCGTTGTGGCACGCAAGCCTTGCAAGGTCGCCGCAATCGCCGTGGGGTGATGGGCAAAGTCGTCAATGACTTGAACGCCCCCCACTTCTCCACGCACTTCCTGGCGCCGTCGTGGCGTTTCGAAACGCGCTAGTGCTGCGCATGCCCGGGCTAAATCAACTCCGCACTCGTGGGCAGCCGCCAACGCTGCCAAGGCATTTCGCGCGTTGTGAACGCCACTTAACGACCACTCGACGACGCTATCCTCTTCGCCCTGGTCTGTGCGGTGAATCACCTGAAAACGGCTGGCATCAGGGCGCTCAAGGCAGAGCTGCCACGCACTTTGGGACTGCTCACCAAAGTGCTTAATGGGTGTCCAGGCTCCCATCGCTATGACGCGCTCTAGCGCTGGCTGTTCATCGGCTACTAGCAGGCGCCCTTGGCTGGGTACGGTGCGCGCAAGGTGATGGAACTGGCGTTCAATAGCAGCTAAATCCGGAAAGATATCCGCATGATCAAACTCAAGATTATTGAGCACAGCAATATCGGGGCGATAGTGTACAAACTTGGAGCGTTTATCAAAAAAGGCCGTATCGTACTCATCTGCTTCAACAATAAAAGGCCCCTGAGGATCCCCCAGCCGCGCGGAAACACCAAAGTTACGCGGCACACCGCCAATTAAAAAGCCCGGTACTTGGCCCGCGCTCTCCAATAGCCAGGCCAGCAAACTGGCGGTGGTGGTTTTACCATGGGTACCGGCGATAGCAATTACCCGCCGCCCTGGTAACACATGCTCAGCAAGCCACTGCGCTCCTGAGGTATACGGCAAACCGCTGTTAAGTAGCGCCTCTACTTCAGGATTTCCGCGTGACAGCGCATTCCCCACTACCACCAGGTCAATCGAAGCACCAAGGTGCTCTGCTCGATAACCTTCCATTAACGTAATGCCTGCTTCAGCAAGCTGAGTACTCATCGGAGGATAGACGTTTGCATCTGACCCGCTAACCTGATGGCCCTGCTCGCGCGCGAGCAGCGCAAGACTACCCATAAAGGTGCCGCAGATACCGATAATATGGAGATGCATGGTTTCTGTCCCTGAACAACGTAATAAACACAGCTTAAAATAGCTGAAAAGACTAGCATGCTCGGCTTGTTTACTCACCCAGAAGCAA
The DNA here is from genome assembly GCF_014898005.1 of Halomonas citrativorans. NCBI lineage: Bacteria > Pseudomonadati > Pseudomonadota > Gammaproteobacteria > Oceanospirillales > Halomonadaceae > Halomonas > Halomonas citrativorans. The sequence goes on along the minus strand of NZ_JABUYX010000006.1, from coordinate 39,537 downwards.
GGATTTAAGCACACCTGGGGGTTAGAAAATGCCCCAATATACGTATAGCGAGCGTCGCCAAGTGACAAATGCGTTCGATTATTGCAGGATGCGCGCACGCTTGTTTAAAGCCCACCTGTTGGCGCGTAGCATCGCTGTTTCCAATGACGTACTTTTTCTAAGAACGCTGACCCATGCCCCAGGGTTAGCGATGGAGTTTATTATGCGTGTATTAATTCGCTATTTTTTCCGTGGTGTTCGTTTGGTGCTGGCACCGGTCATGCTTATCAGTGAAAAACTCTCAACGCCTAACGCGATTGAGCGTGCCCCCGCCGATCAAGCGCGCGTCGACCAGGCTTGCCAACGCCTAGCCCTTTATCAATTCCGTACCTGCCCTTTCTGCATTAAGGTGCGTAAAGAAATTGCCCGCTTAGGACTAACCATTGAGCTGCGCGATGTTCAGCATGACCCCGCACATAAGCAGGACCTCCTTGAAGGCGGCGGCAAAACCAAAGTGCCTTGCTTAAAGATTCACCACGAAGATGGTCGCGAAGAGTGGCTGTATGAGTCTGATGATATTAATGCATGGCTGCATCAGCAATTTGGAGCTTAAAACCGTGCTTGTTAGAACCGTGCTCGATAGGCATTAACGTCAAACTGCACATCGATGTCGATTCCCTCAGCCCGGCTGGGCGCGTCGTCCAGTGCAGTTTGCAACGCCAATACGCCTTCGACACGTCCAGCAATATGAATGTGGCTGCCTTGCTGCTCAAGCTGCGTCAACGTGACGGTAACACTGCCTCCTTCAGAGGTGTAAAGCGGCGGTACGGTGGTGCTACCGATCAGTTGTACCACTTGGGCATCGATAAGCTGGTTGTCTTCAACCGCCAGGCTAATAGACAACCCTTCGTAGGCGTCCCTTTGATCAGGCTCGACAAACCCTGTGATAGTGATTTGGCGTTGATCGCCAACCTCTACAAAAGAAGCATTGGAGTCACGGCCCTGGCTCAGCACAAACCACTCCCGCGGCTCGCCGTCCAGCATGCCGTCAATAGTGTCAGACTGTGCGGTTAATGGAAGCCAACCGATTAACACCAGAATGATCCATTGATTCCATTTCATCATTTTCAGCCTGCCTTCCAGCGGGTCACTAATGGCTTTCGTGGGCTGATACCAAACGCCCGTTTATTTTTCATCTACGACTTTAGACTAGCTTGCACTCCAGTATTCACTGCTACAAGCCCAATCATTCAATAGTTGAATAGGGTCTATCACTATTTCGATTGTATGACGCATTCAACACTCTCTATGTTAATAGGATAGCTTACAAGCTGACCGTGTCTGCTTTGCTGTCTCGCCAATAGCGTTTAGACGGTAATGTGAACAATAAAATTATCAATAAGACGGGAACGATTATGGCGCTCAAAAAAAAGATACTGGCCACTATTGTCGGTGCAACTGTTGCGGGTAGCGCAGTGCTCCCTTTGACAGCAAACGCTGAAACGTTGCGCATTGGCTACTCCGCCGATCCGGAAACGCTTGATATTCACGAACAACTTTCCGGCGGTATGCTGCGTTTCTCCCACTTGGCGTTTGATCCTCTCGTCCGCTGGACCAAGGACTTTCAGTTTGAGCCCCGCTTGGCAACTGAATGGGTACAAACAGACGATACGCATATGCGCATGACGCTTCGTGAAGGCGTCAAGTTTCATTCGGGTAACGAGCTGACGGCTGAAGACGTGGTATGGACGATTGAGCGCTTAAAAGAGAGCCCTGACTACCGCGCCATTTTTGAGCCCATTGCTACCGCCGAAGCGGTTGATGACTACACGGTGGAAATCACGACGACGACCCCCTATCCGCTGTTGCTCAACCTGGCGACCTACATTTTTCCCATGGATAGCCAGTTCTATACTGGTGAAACCGAAAATGGCGTCGATAAAGCGGAGATCGTAAAAGCAGGCAACTCGTTTGCTTCACGCAATGTTTCCGGTACCGGCCCCTTCGTTCTTACTGACCGTCGCCAAGGCGTACGTGTCGATTTTGAACGCTTTGAAGATTATTGGGATACTGAAAGCGAAGGCAATGTCTCAAGCATTGTACTCACGCCGATTGCGGAAAACGCCGCGCGCGTAGCAGCCTTGCTCTCAGGCGGCGTCGATTTTATTGACGCTGTGCCGCCGAATGATCTGGAGCGCGTTCGTGAAGCAAGTGACGTTGAGCTTTTCGAAGTACCGGGCACGCGTATTATCGGCTTCCAGCTTAACGAAGAACAAGTTGAAGCCTTCAAAGACGTGCGCGTTCGTCAAGCCGTTGATCTTGCCATCAACCAGGAAGGCATCGCTGATCGCTTAATGCGTGGCTTTGCGACGCCTGCTGGGCAGTTTTCACCGGAAGGCTACTCCGGTCACAACCCGGATCTGGTACCACGCTATGACCTGACCCGCGCTCAAGAGCTAATGGCGGAAGCGGGTTATGAAGACGGCTTTAGCGTTGACATGATTGCGCCCAACAATCGCTACGTCAACGACGCACAAATTGCCCAAGCGGTAGCGAACATGCTATCGCGTATCAATATCAACGTTAACCTGCGCACCATGCCGCTTGCCCAGTACTGGCCAGAGTATGATACCCGTCAATCGGATATCGCCATGCTTGGCTGGCATTCGGATACTGAAGATACTGCCAACTTCTTCCAGTACCTCACCTTCTGTATTGATGAAGAGAGCGGTGCGGGCCAATACAACTATGGCAATTACTGCAATGAAGAGATCGACGCGCTGGTCACTGAAGCCGACAGCGTAACCGATCTTGAGCGGCGCAATGAAATGCTGCGTGAAGCAGAAGCCATGCTGTATGAAGATGTTGGTTTTATTACGCTGCATTGGCAGAACCTTGCGTATGCCGCTGCCGAAGGCGTTGAGATTGAACCTGTCGTTAACGCCATCGACTTCCCCTACTTGGGCGATCTCGTTATTAACCGCTAAGTTTGACTAACGGTTTGTAAATTGCCTGCACGGATGCTTCGCTCTCCAGCCAACTGGAGGGCGAAGCGCTTGTTGTGTCAAAACCCATTGCGAAATGTTTAACGGCACTGACCTCTACTTCCTTTGCTAAACACTATTACATAGGTGGCGTACGCCATGATTGCCTTTTTAATCAAGCGGCTGATGCACGCGGTATTGGTGATGTTCATCATCAGCGTGCTGGCCTTCGCCATCCAGGATAACCTGGGTGACCCGATACAGCAGATGGTTGGACAATCGGTCCCCGAAAGTGAACGAGAGGCCCTGCGCGAGCGCTTGGGGCTTAATGATTCTTTCATGGTGCAGTATGTGCGCTTTGCCAAAAATGCCGTACAAGGCGATTTTGGCAACTCCTACTTCTACCGCGAGCCGGCACTCAGCGTTATTGCACGCCACCTGCCAGCAACGCTTGAGCTCGTCTTTGCGGCCACCTTAATTATCGTGGTTTTTTCGGCACCTATCGGGGTGTACAGCGCTATCAAACCGCGCTCGATTATCTCGCGTTTTTTTATGGGGGCATCGATTATCGGTATTTCGATTCCGGTGTTCTTAACCGCGATTGTATTAATTCAAATTTTTGCTATCGGCATTACCGTCTCAATTTTTCCCGAAGGGACCGCGTGGGGGGCCTGGTTAAACAGTGCGCTATCCACTCAAGGTAATATGCCCTCGTTTGGGCGCGGTTATGACCTGGTGCACGTGTTTGGCTATTGGGATACCAACCTGGCCACCTGGAGCGGCCTGCAACACCTGGTGCTGCCCGCCATTTCACTCGCCTCTATCATGCTGCCGCTGTTTATTCGCTTGATCCGCGCTGAAATGATGGAAGTACTGCAGTCTGAATACGTCAAGTATGCCCGCGCCAAGGGCATTTCAATGCGCCGCGTCTATTTTGTCCACGCGCTTAAAAACACCATGCTACCGGTGATCACCGTAGGCGGTGTTCAAATCGGCACGATGGTGGCTTACACCATTCTGACCGAAACCGTGTTCCAGTGGCCGGGCATGGGCCTGATGTTTTTGGATGCGATCAACCGGGCTGATATCCCGCTAATCGTGGCCTATCTAATGATTGTCGGTGTCATTTTCGTGGTGACCAACACCATCGTGGATTTGATTTACAGCTTTGTGAACCCCACCGTAAAACTGACGGGTAAACCCGCATGACGATGACAACAAAGAGCGTGCCCAAGAGCAAATCGCCCAGCCATTTCCAACGCTTTCGCGACTCCTATTTATGGTACAGCTTCAAGAGTGACCGCACGGCACAGCTCTGCCTGGCGGTATTTATCTGCCTGGTAGTGGCTGCCTTTGCCGCGCCTCTTATTGCACCTACCGATCCCTACGATTTGCGTCAGATCGATATTATGGCCTCCGAATTGCCACCGTTCTGGGTCGACGGAGCGGATGAACGCTACTCACTGGGCACCGATGCCCAGGGCCGAGACCTTTGGTCGATTATTTTGTACGGTACGCGAGTATCGCTTTTGATCGGCTTTGGTGCGGTGATCTTGCAGGCACTTTTAGGCGTAACGTTTGGCCTAATGGCAGGCTATTTGGGCGGCCGTGTGGATGCCTTTTTTATGCGCCTGGCGGATATTCAGCTGTCATTTTCCACCTTGATGGTGGCTATCGTGGTCGGCGCTGTGGTGAAGGCCACCTTGGGTAGCTCTTTTTATAGTCAATACGCAGTACTGATGCTGGTACTGATTATTGGCTTGGCCGAGTGGCCACAATACGCCCGTACCGTGCGCGCTTCCGTACTTGCCGAGAAAAACAAGGAGTACGTAGACGCTGCACGAGTAATGGGACTGCGCAGCAAACGGATCATGTTCCGCCATGTGTTGCCTAATACGTTATCGCCTATTTTCGTTATTTCTACCGTGCAAATTGCCAACGCCATTATTTCTGAAGCGGCGCTGTCGTTTTTGGGCCTGGGAATGCCCGAGACCCGTCCATCGCTTGGTTCGTTAATCAAGGCAGGCTTTGACTACATTCAATCAGGCTCCTGGTGGATCACGCTAATTCCCGGTGCGGTACTGGTAGTGCTGGTGCTGTCTATCAATCTATTGGGCGACTGGCTGCGCGATGTCATGAACCCACGACTCTATAAAGGCTGAGGGCACCATGGCATTACTTGAAGTTTCCCAACTGGATGTACGGTTTGGCCTGCGCCAGGGCGAAGTACGTGCACTGCGTGATGTTAGCTTTACGCTAGAGCGCGGTGAGCGTTTAGGCATTGTAGGCGAGTCTGGTGCTGGCAAATCGGTTGCGGCGTTTTCGCTGCTTAATCTGATTGCCAAGCCCGGATTTATTGCCGGTGGCAGTATTACGTTTGAAGGACAAACGCTGAATACCATGTCGGAGCGCGGGCTGCGTAAAATACGTGGCAACCGAATCTCAATGATCTTCCAGGATCCAATGATGACGCTGAACCCGGTGTTATCGATTGGCGCTCAAATGGTGGAGTGTCTAAAAGCTCACCGACGAATTTCCTCTAAAGAGGCCCGCGCCATTGCACTGGATAAATTACGCCAGGTGCAAATTCCCTCACCGGAAAAGCGTCTGGAACAATACCCTCATGAACTTTCCGGCGGCATGCGGCAGCGCATTATTATTGCCATTGCGTTGCTGCTTGACCCGGACATCATTATTGCCGATGAGCCTACAACGGCGCTGGATGTCACCATTCAGGCAGAAATCATGGCGCTATTGCTGGATCTCTGCGAACAGCACAATGTCGGGCTTATTTTGATTACTCACGACCTTGGCGTCGTGAGTCAGGTCACTCAACGCATGCTGGTCATGTATGCCGGCCGCGTGATTGAACAAGGGCCAACGCGTGAGATCATTAATGACCCGCAGCATCCTTACACCCAAGGGCTGATTAATGCCCTGCCCCAGATGGCAACGCCCGGTGAAAGACTGAATCAGATCCGTGGCAGTATGCCTTCGCTTTCCAATCTCCCCAGCGGCTGCGCCTTTCACCCGCGCTGCGACTTTATTAAGCGCGCCGATGGACAAACCCGCCCCGCTTGTATTGAGCAAGTGCCCGGATTTGTACAAGCGGGCAACTGCCAGGTAGCTTGCCATATGGTGGCTGAACTGCTGGAAGATCGTCGTTTAAAGGAGGAAAGCCAATGAGTACGCAGGCAAGTGCGATGGCAGAGCATCACATCCCCGCTGAAAACGTCGAAGAAGCCCAAGTACTTCTGCAAATCCGCGATCTCAAAAAGCGGTTTTCGCTATCAGGCGATTTTCTTGACCAGTTGCGATTTAAAGGCGGCAAGCTCGTTCGTCACCAGGAACACGTACACGCTATTAATGGCGTAAACCTGGAGATAATGCGTGGCGAGGCACTCTGCGTCGTTGGCGAATCCGGCTGCGGTAAATCGACCGTTGCCCGTACAGTCATGGGGCTCATTACGCCATCTGTAGGCGAGATTCACTATGATGGTCAGCGCATTGACCATTTAAGCTCGCGCCATTTGCTGCCGTATCGCAAGCGCATGCAGATGATCTTCCAAAACCCTTACGCGTCGCTTAATCCGCGGATGACCATCCAGCAAACACTGGAAGAGCCACTGCGCTTGCACCACCCCGCATGGAACCGTCAGCAGATTGCCGATAAGGTCGAAGAAGTAATGAGCTCGGTGGGCATTGACCCAGACTGGGGCAAGCGTTTTGGTCATGAATTCTCCGGCGGCCAGCGTCAACGTATTGCCATTGCGCGAGCGCTGGCAGTGGACCCTGAGTTTATTGTTGCTGATGAGCCCATTTCAGCGCTGGATGTCTCTATTCAGGCACAGGTGCTGAACCTGTTGATGGAAGCCCAGCACGCGCGCAATTTGACCTACCTGTTTATCACCCATGACCTTGCGGTAGTGGAGCATTTTGGTACGCGGGTTGCCGTGATGTATCTGGGCACCGTGTGCGAAATAGCCACGACCTCGACTCTGTTCGCCAAGCCCCGCCACCCCTACACCCAAGCACTCCTTTCATCTATTCCGCGCCTTGAAGATGACCGGCCACAACATATTCGCCTTAAAGGTGAGGTGCCAACGCCGGTTAACTTACCGAGCGGCTGTGTTTTTCATGGTCGCTGCCCGTATGCCAATGCGCGCTGCATTCAAGAAATCCCGCAATTAAAAATGCAGGATGACGGCACGCGTGTAGCCTGCCACGCTGTTGAGGAAGGCCGCCTATGAAGCGTAGGCATTTACTGGCCAGTCACGCCATCTCACTGCGAGGTAAAGCATGGAAATTCGCTGGCTAGAAGACTTTATTGCCCTGGCCAGGACTCGGCACTTTTCACGTGCCGCTGATGACCAAAACGTAACCCAGCCGACCTTCTCTAGACGGATTAAACTGTTGGAAGAAGAGATGGGCATTACGCTCATTAATCGCCAAACGCTACCGCTTTCGTTAACCCCCGCCGGAGAGGAGTTCCTCACCTTATGCGAACAGGTAACGGAGCGCGTTCGTTTAACGCGTGACCGATTGCGCGAGATTAATGCCGGTCAACAGCGGCGCATTATGGTAGCCGCCCCGCAAAGCCTGCTGGGGAATTTCCTGCCTGAATGGCTAGCGTCTACCGGCTGGCAGGACCATGTACAGCCCTACCTGCGCGCAACCGGGTGGATTGCTCACGACTATTTTCAAGCGTTAATGCGCGCAGAGTGCGACCTGGCTATCTGTTACTGGCCTGCCGGGCGTTGCGATCTGGATATCGATACAAGCGCTTGTACCTATCGGGTGATCGGCCATGAGCGGCTAATTCCCGTGACAGGCCTTGCCCCTCAAGGCGAGCCTTGTACCGTTTTACCGGGCACACGCCAGCAGCCCTCGCCTTGGCTTGCCTACCCCAAGCGAGGCCTGCTGGGCTCTGCAATAAAGGCACACCTGGCCAGATTACCTCAAAGCACCCACCTGGTGGCACAAAGTGAAAATCTGTACGCGGCAGGTATAAAAGAGCTGGTACTGCTGGGATATGGCATGAGCTGGCTGCCAGAGCGCAACGTTTCACATGAGCTCGCCCAAGGCACCCTTGTCAGAGCAGGCGATAGCCGCTGGGATGTGCCCATGGAGCTGCGCTTATACCGCCATCAGCATCAGCACCATGCAGAACTAGACAAACTCTGGAGCGAACTCGCCCCGTCACGTAGTTAACAGGATAGATTTTCATGTCAACAACGCTTTTTAACCTGCAGCTTGATCATATCGTTCATTTACAGCATGCCTATGAGCAGGTGTTAACAAAGTACGGCTTTGACAGTCTGGTGATTTATAGCGGCCACGCCAGCCATCATTTTGCTGACGATCATGCCGCCTCTTTCCAAACCTATGGCCATTTTATGCACTGGGTAGGCCTTGCGGACATTCAGCACAGCTGGCTAGTCATTGAGCCTGGTAAAAAACCGCAGTTTTATCTGCATGCGCCCGCTGATTTTTGGCATCAGCCTACTCAGCTACCCGATGAGCCTTGGCTATCCGTCATTGATGTACATCAGTGTGCCCACGCACGCGCACCTCATTTAGAGGGCCGCAGCGCCGTCATCGGCGATATAGCAAGCACGGCGCCCGATATTCAGCAAGCGCTGAACGCTGAAACAGCCCCTGATGAGGTTGTGCGAGCGCTTGATGAACTTCGCATGTTCAAAACACCTTACGAAGTTGCCTGTCTACGAGAAGCCAATCACCTTGCAATGGCAGGTCACGAGGCCGCCCAAGCCGCCTTTATTGGCGCTTCAGGCGAGCTCGATATACAACTGACCTACCTAGCGGCTAGCCGACAGCGCGAATCTAACGTTCCCTACCAGAATATTATTGGTTTGAATGGACATGCAGGCGTCCTGCACTACCAACATTACGATATAACACCACCCAGCCAGCGCTACAGCTTGTTAGTAGATGCCGGGCGACGCTTTAGAGGTTACTGCGCAGATATCACCCGCACCCACGCAGGGCCTGATGCCCCCGCGATTTTTGAAGAGCTGGTAACGGCGCTACACCATCTAAAAGATGACATTATTAGTCGCATCGAACTGGACGCCTCTTTTGTTGAGTTACACCAGCAAATGCACCAAGCCCTGGGAAGCGTCCTCGTTGCCCATGACATATTTAAAGGCACCGTCGAGCAAGCGGTAAGCGAAGGAGTCACTCGCGCCTTCTGCCCACACGGTTTAGGTCACTCCCTGGGACTTCAAGTGCATGACGTAGCCGGTTTACGTCACCCTGATGGCTCAGCGGCCCCCGCCCCCAGCGAACATCCCGCCCTGCGCTTAACGCGTATTTTGAAACCCGGCATGGTGGTAACCGTTGAGCCAGGACTCTACTTTATTCCGATGCTCCTAAACCCGTTGCGCGACACATCGCTTCCAATTAACTGGACGCTGGTGGATCAGTTAATGTCCTGTGGTGGTATTCGTATCGAGGATAACGTAGTGGTCACTGAAAATGGTTACGATAATCTGACCCCATAAGGCCCGTAGCAGAACCTGTTGTTAAGTCGTAACAAAAACACCCGGCGCAAGGCCGGGTGTTAGATGATATTTTGAAGCTGGCTTATGCCTTAGAAACGGAATGTCACGCCACCGCCGATGGTGACCGGGTCCATATCGACTTTACCGATATGCTCGCCATCACGTTTGATCTCGCCATCAACATCCGCATAGCTTACGTAGCCATTCAGTAACACGTTCTGGGTGACTGCTAAATCCACACCGGCTTGGCCGATAGCGCCATAGCTTCTGCGTACGTCAATATTGTCAGGACCACCCGAGAAGCGTGTGTAGTTAAGACCTGCGCCAACGTACGGCTGAACACGTGAATCCAGCCCACCCATGGGGTAGTAATTTACTAATAAATTTACGGGTAAGCGGTCAATGCTTCCCAGGTCTTGTGATGCCGCATTGAGCTGATGTTCAAACTTTTCAGAACTATTAAGCTCAACACCCACTTTATCAGTAAATAGATAACCAGCGCCGAACGTGAAGCCTGTCTCGCTTTGAACGTTCAGTGACTCTCCATTGATATTGCCGTTGCCTGATCCTGTATCGGTTTGAGCGACGCCACCACGAACAAATGCATCGCCAGCGTTGTACGCTAAGGCAACCTGGCTTGCCAGTGCTAAGCCAGCAGTTACCACAGCGGCTGAAATTAATTTCATATTGCTCATTAGGTTCACCCTCTATGCATTTTAGCTTGGGATTGGTGTCGACCAACCGGCTTACCTATACAATATATACCAATCGAACAGTGTTTCCAAATTTCTTGTGACATTCTTGTTATATGTTGAAAATGTTAACTCTTTTCTTCAAACATAAAAAAAAGCCCCCCGAAGGGGACCCAAGTGGAGCACGCCAGCTCACACGGTGTATCGCAAAACGGTCATTACCGTGGCGATGTAGTAAAGAAGGAAGAGCATCCAATGTGGCTAGTGATGCTGTTCATTTGCTTCTTATTTACGATATAGCCAACTGCGTGCCAACATCCTAAAAATCATTAAAATACAAAAATATACACAAAGCGCCTGCACTCAACTCGCCTACCTCAATATCTCATGCGAAGAAAGTGCACCAACCCTGTTCGTGCTTAGGTAGTTTTGCCCCCTAAAGGTACCGTGTGTGCAAAAAGGTACTGTGTGTATCCATTGGGTCTTGGTGTTTCTATTTAACGCCATCGGAATCGGCTGTTGGCCCCGACACCTACCCTCACGTACACTTGTTTGAATACGTTTTCGACCCGTCGAGGCACTCTTCATGGCGTTTGACTCTACTTCTTCCTACATTGCCACTGATGCACTAAAGCAAGCGGTTAACGCGGCGATTGTTCTTGAACGGCCGTTGCTGATTAAGGGCGAGCCTGGCACCGGTAAAACCCTGCTCGCGGAAGAGCTGGCCGAGTCATTGGGCACTCAGCTAATTACCTGGCATATAAAATCCAGTACCAAGGCAGCCCAAGGGCTTTATGAGTACGATGCGGTTAGCCGGCTGCGCGATTCTCAGCTAGGTGTCGAAGGCGTGGAGAACGTGGCCAACTACATAAAGCCCGGCAAGCTGTGGGAAGCCTTTACGGCCGATGAACGTGTCGTGCTTTTGATCGACGAGATAGATAAGGCCGATATCGAGTTTCCGAACGACTTGCTCCAGGAACTGGATCGCATGGAGTTCCACGTTTACGAGACCGGTGAAACGATCCGAGCCGATCAACGCCCCATTATTATCATCACGTCCAATAATGAAAAAGAGCTACCCGATGCATTTCTGCGCCGCTGCTTTTTTCATTACATTGAATTTCCCGACCGAGCCACTCTGCAGGCGATAGTGGATGTGCACTTTCCGGATATTGCACCGCGGCTGGTCGGCGAAGCGCTGAACGTATTTTTCGAACTACGTGATGCGCCCGGCCTTAAGAAGAAACCTTCAACCTCTGAACTGGTTGATTGGCTTAAGCTGCTAATGGCGGATGAAATTGCCCAGGAAGCGCTCTACAACCGCGACCCAGCCAAGGCACTGCCGCCCATGGCCGGCGCACTGGTTAAAAACGAGCAGGATACCCAGCTGCTTGAACGCCTGGCGTTTATGTTACGCCGTCAGAAAGGCACAGGTCGTTAAGCCATGTTTATTGGTCTGTTCGAAACCTTAAAGCGTGCGGGCGTGCCTGTGTCGCTGCGTGAGTTATTGGACCTGCACGCGGTGGTTGAACGTGGCGTCGTATTTGCCGATATGGAAGCATTTTACCAAGTCACTCGCACGGTAATGGTTAAAGACGAACGCCACTTTGACCGCTTTGATCGTGCGTTTGCTGCCTGGTTTAAAGGCCTTGAAGACATGGACGCCGCCATTGAGGCGTTGATTCCCGATGACTGGCTGCGCCGGGAATTCGAAAAGCAGCTGTCTGATGAAGAGAAAGCCAACATTGAATCGCTAGGCGGCCTGGAAGCGCTGATCGACACCTTTAAAAAACGCCTAGAAGAGCAAAAAGAGCGCCACGCAGGCGGTAACAAGTGGATTGGCACAGGCGGCACTAGCCCATTTGGCGCCTATGGCTATAACCCTGAAGGCATTCGTATCGGCCAGGAAGGCTCACGCCATCGCCGCGCAACAAAGGTATGGGATGAACGGCGCTTTCGCGACTATGACGACTCTTTGGAGCTGGGTACCCGCAATATCAAAATGGCGCTGCGCCGACTACGTAAGTTCGCCCGCCAGGGTGCAGTGGAAGAGTTCGATGTCGACAGTACTATTCGTGAAACAGCGCGCGATGGGGGCTTACTAAACGTTCAGATGCGCCCTGAGCGCCACAACGCCGTTAAGGTGCTGCTGTTTCTGGATGTAGGCGGCTCCATGGATGACCACATTCGCGTTTGTGAGGAGCTGTTTTCGGCTGCCCGATCTGAATTCAAGCATCTTGAACACTACTACTTTCATAACTGTTTATACGAAGGGGTCTGGCGACATAATTCAAGACGCGGCAGCGAGCGCATCCCCACCATGGACGTGCTCCACACTTACGGCGCGGATTATCAGGTAGTCATCGTAGGCGATGCGGCCATGTCACCTTATGAGATTACTCACCGAGGTGGCAGCGTCGAGCATTTTAATGAAGAGCCCGGCGGCGCATGGCTGAAACGCGTCTGCGAGACCTTTCCCCACTTGGCATGGCTTAACCCTATGCCACCTCGCGCTTGGGAGTACACGTATTCCACGCAGTTGATTCGTGACATTATTGAGGACCGCATGTACCCCATGACACTGGAAGGGCTGGAAAGCGCCATGCGCGAGCTGGCCAAAAAGTAGCCTCGGCCAGCTCACAGGATAAGCATGCTCAGAGCGTTGCGGGAAACTGGTTCAAGCCGTTTAGAAAGTCCTGCTTGGCGCTTTCAAATGCTTTTGGGTCGTGCTTAAAGCGTCGTAAAATGAGCGCCTCATCCAACACAACGGTCGCGGCCAGTTCGCCTGCATTACTGGCCGGATGGCGGCCGCTTAAGCCAATGCGTTTGCTGTCAGCGCCATCAAACCAGCGCTTGATACCGCTCGCCTGATAAACCGCCTCCTGCTCCGCATTATCCACCTCAACGCGCAGCGGCGCTTTAAGCGCCAATTCGCTGATGAGCCGCTGCTTGGCGCCTTGCTCAAACTCGCAGGCGTGAGTAATCGTCATGCCTTCGCCCGCCTCATCCAATACCAACAGCGCCAGCGACAACGGCTTACCTGCGCCATCAACACCCGCCACCAAACGGGCTATTTCCTGGGTAAACAGCACCTTGCGCGTACCGGCAAACACCACCAGCGGGGTTAATCCTGCCTGCTGACCATAAACGCTAGCGCACAGTTGCGCTAAACAGGCATCTCGCTGCCCCGCTTCTTTAATCTGAACTACCTTCATGACGCTCTCTTTTACGCTGTTGCGACCAGTATCAGCTACGTTAACGCCGCAAGGTTAGAGGATACCGACGCGGCATACCAGCCAGAATTTATCCTTATGACAGCATCAGCAAAGACACAACTGCAAGGCAGACGACCAGCCCTGCTTGCTATCAGACCATTAAGCTTGCTGGATAAGCTTAATAATTGCCTCTATTTCCAAATGCGCCTCCAGCGAATCCGCTAAACGCTCAAGCTCTTTTTCGCGATGGGCCAGGTAATCCACTTGGCCTACTTCGGTCAGCCCAAAGCGCTTCAAGAGCGTTTGGCACGCATCAGGATGGTCAAACAAGCCGTGCAGATAGGTACCCATTATTTGTCCATCGTCACTAACAGCCCCTTCGTGACGGTTTTCCAAATCAAATAGCGGGTTCGCCAGCGCCGCGCCCTCGCTAACCCCATTATGGATCTCATAACCGGTGACACTGGCCCCTTCAGGCAGCAGCTGACCCACAACGTTACGCAACTGCTTGCCCGAGACCATCTGTGTGGTAAGCGACAATAACCCAAGCCCCGCAACGCGCGCTGGTGGACCTTCAAGGCCGTCTGCGTCTTCTACCCATTCGCCCAACATTTGAAAACCGCCGCAAATACCCAGCAGTTTGCCGCCATAGCGAAGGTGACGTTTAATGGCCACCTCCCATCCTTCGCGCTTTAGCCACGCCAGATCGTGGGCAGTGCTTTTACTGCCCGGCAATATGATGACATCTGCCGCGGGAATCGGTTGGTCCGGTCCAATAAAATGCAACGCCACGTGAGGATGAAGGCGCAGCGGGTCAAAGTCGGTATGGTTACTGATACGTGGAAGCGCCGGCACAACAATAGTTAATGGCGCTGCCTGCGCTGTTTTTTGGGTGAGGCCAACGCTATCCTCAGCATCCAGTAATAATCCCTGCAGATACGGCAAGGTGCCGAACACAGGTTTACCTGTCCGCTGGGTCAACCACTCAAGCCCTGGGTTCAGCAGGCCAATGTCGCCGCGAAAACGGTTGATAATAAATCCCCTGGTACGCGCCTGCTCGCTTTTACTGAGCAATTCAAGCGTGCCTACCAACTGGGCAAATACGCCTCCTCGATCAATATCGCCGACCAGTAATACGGGGCAATCTGCCGACTCCGCAAACCCCATATTCGCGATATCGCCCTTTCGCAGATTAATTTCGGCAGGGCTGCCTGCCCCTTCGGCAATAATGACATCATAACGGCGCTGCAATGCATGCCAAGCGGCCATGACACTTTCCTGAGCAGTCCGCTTAAAGGCGTGGTAATCCAGCGCCCCCATATGGCCGTACACCTTACCGCGCAAAATTATCTGAGCGCCACGGTCCGATTCCGGCTTAAGCAGCACGGGGTTCATATCACTATGAGGTACCACGCCAGCGGCCTGTGCTTGTAGAGCGGTAGAGCGGCCGATTTCTCCGCCATCTTCCGTTACGGCACTGTTCAATGCCATGTTTTGAGGCTTGAAAGGAGCCACACGAAAGCCTCGACGTTTAAGCACTCGGCATAGCCCGGCGACCACGGTGCTCTTACCTGCATCTGACGTGGTGCCTTGAATCATTAAGGTGGCCATGCGACATGCTCCATACGTTCAGTTAGCCCAGCAAAGGCCGAACTGTAGCGAGCACTCTACAAGGATGCAACGCACATCAAGGGCAAAGAAGACCACCCTTGCGACGGCACCCCCAGCAGGCTTAGCGATTCAAACAAGCGCTTTACACGCCCTCAGCCCTCCTGGCGTGATAAAGCATCTGATTGTTTAACCTGAAAACAGAGATGGAAGTTGCTTAATAACGCCGGCATGGGCTCATCTTCTGTGAGCCTGTCGGGCGGGTTTAACGTAAACGTGTGGTTGTTCATCAGCGCGGCCAGTACCGCACTGGTCACCAGCAGGACGATATTTCTTCCGGGACAAATACCCGGCCCTCCGCTAAAAGGCAGCAGTGGCCAGTGTTTAAGTTGCTCAGGGTTTAGCCAAATATCGGGCGCAAAGCGGTTGGCGATGTCCAATGTGCGGTCATCACGGTGAAAATAGGGCGCATGGATAAGCAGCGTGGTATTGGTAGGCATTTCGCCTTGCGACCAGCACGTTCGCTCTGTTGTTTCGCGCAGAATAAGGGGCGTTGTTGGCCACAACCGCAAGGCTTCCAGCACACAGGCTTGTAAAAAGGGGTTGTCTGGCGGTGGGGAGAGGTTAATTTCACGCTGAGCCCGTTCAGCCTGAGCCGGATGGGCGCATAGCAGCGCCAACGCTCGAAACGTCGCCATACCGGCAGGCTCAAACGCAAATAGCCACTGAGGCATCTGGCCCACAGGTTTTGCCTGGCTCCCGATGGCGTAATGGGACACCTTCGCCGCCAGGCTATTGGTTTCAGACTGATCGACATAGTGCGCTAAACGATTATGAAATTTTTGCCGTAACCGCTTGCGCTTGGGACGCATGAATCCCCAATTAGCAGCCTTACGCAGTTGAATAAGTTCTTGGGTGAGCGGGTAATCATCCCGAGCAGCATCCCCCAACACCACGCGACGCACGACACGGTTCCAGGCATCAAAAAACAAGGGCCAGTCCAGCTTATTATTATGATGATAAACGGCCTTTAAGAGTGCGTTTACCTCCTGCTCAGCCACTTGGGTAAAGTGATCAGAAAAACGGTGCATCGGACAACCGCTTTCTAAAACGTCTTCATTTAACCGCCGCCGCTCTTCGCGGGCCTTACCCTTTGAGATCAACGCTACATCCGGTTCAAAATGGGCAAGTGCGCTCTTTTTTGCTGATTCAGCCGTGGCGAAGGGCTCGGGCGTTTCCTCTATTACCCGGGTTGCATCATCCGGGTCTAATATCAATGCCATGGGTTTGAACGGTGTTTTAAAAAGTAGCGGGCCCTTTCCATATTTATTATTAAACGCCTGTACTTGTTTAATGGAGCGCTTGTCCAGTGCCCATCGCTCAGCAACGTGCATAACGCCTGGGCGGCGAATAATGACGCCCTTGGCAATATTGGGCGCCATGACCTTAAACAAGAACGATACTGTTTCGCTAAACGATGCCGTGGGCAGTGAATCGGTGACGGTTTCCTTTGCCATTAGCGCTCTCCTTTTAAATCGTCCATGAGAGCCAAGTCTAGATGCCCCTTAACGCACCGCAAGCGAAACGCTTTAAATCTTTAGCCTTTCAAACCTTTGTTAAAATAAAATAATTTTATGAGTAATAATTAAAGAAATCGGCAAATGCTTTTACCATCGTAAAACTAAAAAAATGGGATCTTTACCGATTGTTTGCTTATTTCACTATTTCGTACAATAAAGAAGAATAACCATCTAACTGCTCAAGGCTCTTCACTGGCCTACTAGCGATAGGCTTCTGGCAGACATTGCCGCCGTTTTCGGGTATTTTGGCAGCCCTCTTTTACCCAAAATTAACGGCTATAAATGCAAGATTTACTCAATGAGATCGCAAGGGCAATGGCCGCCGAAACCGAGCGTGGTAAGGTGGCCGACTATATCCCTGAGCTTGCTCATGTGGATCCCCAACAATTTGCCATTTCTCTTGCCACCGTAAAGGGCGAGCGCTATTCCGCCGGTTGTGCCACTACCCCTTTCTCAATTCAGAGTATCTCGAAGGTATTTACGCTGACGATTGCACTGGGAAAAATGGGTGATGCGCTTTGGTCCAATGTAGGCCGTGAGCCATCGGGTGATCCATTTAACTCTATCGTTCAACTTGAGCACGAAGGGGGCAAACCGCGGAATCCCTTTATTAATGCCGGAGCGATAGCGGTCGTTGACGCCATCATGATGGGTCATGAACCCAGGGAAACGCTTGCCGAACTGCTAAGCTTTGTGCGCTATATCGCGGACGACGACAGCATCTGCTTTGACCATACTGTCGCTGCTTCTGAAATGGCGCACCGTGACCGCAACGCCTCGCTTGCCCACTTTATGAAAGCATTTGGCCGCCTGCGCCACGATGTCGATAAAGTCTTGGGTACCTATTTTCACCAGTGCGCCATTGCCATGAGCTGCCAACAGCTTGCTCACGCAGGGCTATTTTTGGCGTCTGATGGCGTTAACCAGCCCAGCAACATTCGCGTCGTCTCCCCTCAACGAGCTCGGCGTATTAACTCGTTGATGATGATGTGCGGGCATTACGACGCCTCAGGTGAGTTTGCTTTTCGGGTGGGGCTACCAGGAAAAAGTGGCGTCGGTGGCGGCATCCTGGCAATCGCCCCAGGCCAAGGCGCCATTGCTGTCTGGTCACCAGGCCTGGATGAATATGGCAATAGTCTGCTGGGCACGAAAGCACTTGAAATGTTTGCTCAACGCACCGGCTGGTCAGTGTTTGGGCATTAAATCGCTTCAACGTCCAGATTGATCAAGACACGCTTCATACACCGCTAAATCCCCGGCAGAAAAGCAGCAAAACGTAACCGCCTCAACGGTAGAGCCCTGCCTTAGAGCCTCGCTCACCGTTGAGACAGCAATCCATGCAGCTTCTTCAATAGGATAACGGTATACGCCCGTGCTTATGCTTGGAAACGCCACCAAGCGTGCGTTTACCGATTCAGCCAGAGCCAAGCAGCGCTGATAGCAAGACGCCAATAATTCAGCTTCGCCGCGTGTTCCGCCGTGCCATACAGGGCCAACGGTATGGATAATAGTACGTGCTGGCAGTTTAAAGCCTTCGGTCAGTTTTGCATCGCCAGTGGCGCAGCCACCCAGCGTTCGGCAGGTATCAAGTAGTTCCGGTCCGGCCGCACGGTGAATGGCGCCATCTACGCCTCCGCCACCCAGTAATGAGGTGTTAGCCGCGTTAACAATGGCATCAACATGAAGCGTAGTGATATCGGCTTGTATCGCGGTAATGTTCATTTAAAACCTCCTTGTTGACTATTTAAATGCACCGAGCGGCTCCACTTCAGGTGTTAAGTGCGCCAGCTCCCAGGCCTGCACCATCTGCTTTTTAGCGACGCCCCAACGGTAGCCGCCTAACGCCCCGCTTTGCTGGATAACACGGTGGCAAGGGATCCATAACGCAATTGGGTTAGCACCCACCGCATTGCCTACGGCTCGCGACGATTTAGGCATGCCCAGCGCTTGAGCAATATGCGTATAGCTTGCCAACTGGCCTTCAGGAATGGTGAGTAGTGCTCGCCATACTGCGACTTGGAAATTGGTACCGGTCACGTGAAGCGATAACGTACCAGGTTTTGTTTTAGAAGTTGCCAATAGCGCATCCACCACATACGCCGTCGCCGCTGGGCGATGATTGAGCGAGCTTCGCGGCCACTCCTTGGCAAGCCGCGCCAGCAGTTCATCAGCGCTCGTAGCATCCACAAAGCCCATACGGCAAACGCCGCGCGGAGTCACCGCTACCAGCACGCTGCCCAAGGGCGTTGCATGCACGCCGTACTCGATACAGACGCCCTCCCCTTGACGTTTATGCTCTCCAGGCGTCACCGCTTCTAACTGCACAAAGTGATCATAAAGCCGAGAGCCACCGCTCAGCCCAAGCTCATGGGCAACATCCAGTAATGCCCGCGGCTCTTTTAATAACTGCTTACCCCTCTCCAGGGTGAGGGCCTGCAAAAAGCGCTTGGGCGAAATACCTGCATAGCGGCAGAACAGGCGCTGAAAATGGTAGGCACTTAAATGCACATGAGCCGCAACCTCTTCCAAACTGGGTTGCAATACCGCCCGCTCGACCATGTAGACCATCGCCTTTTCGATACGCGCATAATCATCCATTGCCGGTTCCTCTGTGTGATACCGAAGCTCTCCTAGCTTAAGCGCTCCCTAGCGGCCTGCCGACCCGAATCTTGCGCATATCAATTTTATACAATACGCCGTCGCCACGTCATCGCATACTCCCCTCACTGTTTAGGAGGATCACAATGTGCATTTCGCTATTACTCCCCATGTCAGCCTTTGCCCTTGCCGCATCCATTTCCCCAGGCCCCGTCAATTTGATATGCCTCAGTAGCGGCACCCACTACCCTATTGTTAAAGGGTTAATCTTTGTGACAGGAGCCACACTAGGGTTTATAGCGCTGTTTCTAGGAATTGGTGCAGGGCTTTACGCTTTACTCACCACCGTGCCTCTACTTGAAGTGTTACTTCGTTGGGCCGGAGTAGCGTTTCTGCTTTATCTAAGTATCAGGTTAGCAATGGATGACGGCAAGTTGCCTGTGCAAGCAACCACCAAACCGCCTGGTTTTATAACAGGTGCGCTCATGCAATGGCTAAACCCCAAAGCATGGATTGCATCGGCGTCTGGCATTGGCGCTTATACAATGGGTAACGACCCGGCTCAAATAGCCATGTTCGCGGCGCTTTACCTGCCTATTTGCTGGTTATCGTTAGCCAGCTGGGTTTACGCGGGGGCTTTCTTAAAGCGCTACATTCAAACGCCTCGATTGTTAGTCGCTATTAATCGACTGCTTGCAGCGTTATTGGCTGCTAGCTGCCTATTTTGCGAAGCTCTATATACGGCATTTTGGGTCACGCCAAAAAACAGGAGCTGCGAAAGGAGAAGAGTGTGGGGGCATCTGTTATATCTCAGCCAATAAGAGAAGTGATGAAGAGTAAAATGACCCTACCGCCTGCGTGTCGCCACCTCACCGCTCACGCTAGACAATACCATGGGACTGACCCAGTATGTACCGCCGTATTAGTCCGCCGATGTAGACCCCATCCATGGCCATTATCTCAAAAAGTCCTAAAGTGTGGTTCGAGCGCATTAACGGCTCAAAGAATATGCTATGGCTACTGGGCGTGTTCTCATTTCTTGAAACCATTATTTTACCCATTCCCATTGAGCTAATACTCATCCCGCTAATGGCAGCCAACAAGCAGCGGATCTGGCTTTTGGCTACCATCACTACATTGGGCTGTCTGATCGCCTCCCTGGTGGGCTACAGCGTAGGCTTGCTGTTATTTACGTCGGTAGGCACATGGTTTATCAACGTCACCGGTATGCAGGAGAGCTTTCAGGCGTTTCAACTGTTTTTTAATCAATACGGTTTCGCTGCCATTATAGCCATGGGCATCCTGCCTATCCCCTTTCCGATAGCCATGATAACGGCGGGCATTTCGGGCTACCCTGTCTTGCTATTCTTGCTGGCGGCATTAATTGCTCGTGGCCTGCGCTACTATGGCTTAGCCTGGCTGGTTTATCGCTTCGGTAATCGAGTGCTGTTGCTATGGAAGCGCCATGCGTTGTTTACCAGCTTGATAGGCGGCGTAATAGTGCTGTTGATTGCTCTGGGGCTACAAGCACTCACGCGCTTGATGATGTAACCGACATAAAGCAGAAGACTAGGGAAGTAGCATCCGCTAGATGCCGTAATCCCGCTCAACCTTGGCAATCCGAGTTTTAAAGTGCTGATACCACTGCTGATGCCCAAGCCGCTGTGCTTCTTTATGTTCGGCATGCGCCTTCCACGCTTTAATCGAGGCCAAGTCAGCCCAGTAGGAAACCGTAACCCCCACCTCATTTCGAGCCGATTCAACGCCTAAAAAACCTGGCTGCTGCATGGCTAACTCAACCATACGCTCCGCCATGTCATCATAGCCATCTTCAATATCCGTGCGCACGGAAGTGAAGATAACGGCGTAGTAAGGGGGTTCTGGAGTCGTTGAGATAAGGGCCATGAAGTTCTCTTGAGCTGAAAGCAGTTCAAAAAAGCATACCGTAGGCGAAGCAGTAGACTCCATAGCTAATTATTGGTGTTTACTCATCAAATCAATATCGTTGCGCGTGAGATGGTGCTTTACCTACGGCACAGCGGGCAAGAGCCCCAGCTTGACGCTTGTTTTGAAGGGCTCAACCACGTGGATTGATGATTAAACAGTTCATTGCGAAGTGAGAACTTCACTGTCCAAGCATAGCCACTTTCCCAGCCCCTGTGTTTAGGCTTTAATACAGCTTATGCGATGAAGTCCATTCATCAACAAAGCAGGTTGTCGCCATGGCCCACTTTATTCTGCCCGGTAACGCCGTTCATTTGAATTTCCAGCAGCGCCTGCCCAACACCAACCTTCGCACATGGGTGCAATGCCTTTGGTCGATGGGCGGGCAAAGCACCCTTGCGCACCCCATCGTAGAAAAGCTTTACCCCGATGCAGGCGCCAGCCTCACCATTCACCTTGGAAGCTCTCGTCCCATCGTCACGCTCTGCTTTAACAGACACATGTTGCTTGAGACGTTTGATACGTCCACCCCCCGGATGGGCATTCGGTTTAAACCGACCAGTATGTATAGCCTCCTGGGCTTAGCCCCGGAACAGTGTATAGACGCGCATCTTTGCTTGGGCGATGACATAAACCCCTCCTGGATGGACAGTTTAATGCCGGTGGTGGAGCGCCTTTATCAGCTTGATGCACCCAAAGGATTAGCCCTGCTTGAAACATGGCTTCTGGGTTTACTCAAAAGTCGACTAACGAGTAAAAGCCCTGTGCCAGGAATCATCCAGGCGATTAACCAGTTACAGCTCCCACCTGAGCAGTTAGCTGCCAATGTTGGGTTAACCCGACGCACCCTGGAACGTCGATTAAAACGTGAAGTCGGTGTCTCGCCAGGCGCGTTGGTGACGTATGCTCGCCTCAACCGAGCGCGACGGTGCTTACTTGAAGCTGACCGGCCGCTATCAGAAATAGCGCTCCACTGTGGCTACTATGATCAGCCACACTTTACCCACGCCTTCCAATCTTTTACCAACGAAACACCCGCCTCTTACCGCCAGCGCAAGTTGTCGCAAATTTACAAGGCGTAGTACGCACACCTTTATAAGCTGAGACCTCACCAATCAACGAGGTCACTGCCATGTCTCAGCGTATTTCTCGACAAGCCGTTTACAAGCTAACCCCTCGCCTTGCTAAACATTTGGTGCCTCTGGGCGAAGTAGCGGCTAATAGCGCGGTAACGCCTGCCATCATCCACCTCGTTAAGCTACGCGTTTCCCAAATCAACCAGTGCTGCTTCTGCCAGCATATGCATACTCAGGAAGCCCGAGACGACGGCGAGCATCAGGTAAGACTGGATGTACTGCCTGCCTGGCGGGAAGCCCCCTGCTTCAATAAACAGGAACGTGCAGCCCTTGAGTGGGCCGAAGCGCTTACCTTAATCAGCCAACAGTCTGTTAGCGACAGCGTCTACCAGAATGCTCTGGCTGCCTTTGGCGAACAGGACCTTCTTGAGCTAACCACGGTGATTCTAGCCATTAATAGTTGGAACCGGGTGGCGGTAAGTATGCAGTTTGCGCCTGACATCTCGCTATAAACCGAAAAAGACATCGCAAGCCTGTGCGACGGCCTGCGATGTCTTGATCAAAATTCCCTTCCGCACGGCTGGCTTCTAAAAGCCACTCCACTCGTTTACTATGCGCCACCCTCACTCCCAAGCTACCCAGGCCGCCATGTCCTTTAACGCACTCTATACCGACCTTTCTGGCTATTACGATGTGATGTGCGAAGACATCGACTACCGGGCGCAAAGCAACGCCGTGCAAAGGCTTCACCAAATTTTTGGTAACGGTGGCAACCTTCACCTCGATGTCGCGTGTGGTACCGGGCCTCATGTTCGCCATTTTATTGATAATGGCTATGTGAGCAGCGGGCTGGATATTAACCAGCCCATGCTGGATATTGCTGCCACACGTTGCCCTGAGGCCCAGTTTACGTGTCAGGACATGGGCAACTTCCAGGTAAGCGACCCGCAGGATTTGATTACCTGTTTTTTATATTCGATTCACTACAGCGACGGAATTGAAAAGCTCAAAGCGTGTATTGAAAGTGCGCACAGCGCCTTAATGAGTGGCGGGGTTTTCTGCTTCAACGCAGTCGATAAAGATAAAATCGATAACAATCTGTTTGTGAGCCACACCGTTAAAAAAGCCGACGATGCCTTCACGTTTCGTTCCGGGTGGCATTACAGCGGTAGCGGTGAAAAACAGGCCCTCAAACTTAGTATTGCAAAAACCAACGCGTGCGATACCCAAGTATGGAACGATGAGCACCCCATGGTCGCGGTTAGTTTTGCTGAGCTAATTACGCTGCTTGAGCCCTACTTTGAAGTGCATGTATTCGAGCACAACTTTGAAGCTATCACGCCGTGGAACACCACTTCGGGGAACGCCATTTTTGCCTGCGTGAAGATTCACCCCCCCACGGTTGTAGCAACGGGGCAATCCACTTGTTGCTGATCAGTTCACATAGTACCCACTTACTTTCCAAACGCCGTCTTCAAAGTGCGGCGTAATGGTTTCGGTAATATCAGACTTGTTGGCAAAACGCGTTTGGTAGATGAACTTTTTGTAATCATTTTTGGGAGCGCCGGGCATAGAGGTTTGCGTGATGACGCGTGTGCGGCGTCTTGCCTCCACCGACCCGAAGTCACGGCGCGCTGCGCTAATGATCCGCTCTAGCATACTGGGCGAAAGCGGACTCTTAAGAAGCGGTGATGACTCCTCCCAAGCCAGCTCATACTCGCCACTATCGATTGCATCAAGCCATGCCAGCGCCGCGGCCTCAGCCGCATCGGTGTTCGCTTGAGCATACGGTGCCAGCAGTAGCAGGGCTGTAATGAAACAGATCACGATTTTTGGCATGGATAACTCTAGGCAGCGATCAGTAAATAGGTGTGCTTAATTTAATATCGGTACCAGCCGCCATTACTTTAGTATTAATCACAATAATCGAACAAGCTAACCGCAGTTTTTTCTATCCCTTGGCTTTATTAAGTAAGAGAAAGCCCCCTGCGCTAACCGCGACACAGGGGGCTATTTCATGCGCTAACTAGCAAAAAAATGCCCTTAACGCACCTTACAGGCCAGCAAACTCAAAGGGCTCGGCGTCCTCAAACGCGTTGACCGTATTGCCTGCATAAACACTGTTATTCTTGAGGCTCAGTTTGCGAACAGGCACGCCCTCAGTAAAGTCGGCATCCTTCATATCCACCCAAAACGTGTTAGGCGTAAGTGCCGTCTCGAAATAATAAACAAGGTGTTTCTGATCAGATACCGCTCTCCACCTGGTGGAAGAAATATTCGGCTCCTCTTCTGATGAGATGCCGAAAGGAACAGACGCATTGCGAATCACGCTAAATGCACTGCCAACAGCGACTCTTGTATCGCTCGTTTTAGGGATGGCATCCATGTAGAACGACGCTCTGACAAATCGATCTGCGGCACGGTTTGTGCCAGGCAGCATGACCAAACCACCGATCTGTCTCCAGTAGTCATCCAGCGTCAGTTGCTGCTCGAAGGTGGGCGAGTTTGTCACCACATTGTATGACGTATAGTGATGAATAGTGAGTTTACCGCCGATATACTCAAATATTGCGCTATCACCCTTGGCATCTGAAATTGACAAGTGAAGCGTAGCAAATCGAGTGGTGCCCGGTATTTCAGCAGAGACGACCACAAAGGGCTCATCGCGCAGCGCCTCCACCGCCTCATCAACGGTCGCAAAATTATCCAAAACATACTGGACCCAGGCAGCCACGGAAAGCCCCTCGTCATCCGGCCCAAATTCAGGATACTCTGCCTCAGCAAGCCATAGCAGGTTAGCCACCAAGCCTTTTTCGTTCATGCCATCAGTGCTTGAGATATCAAACGCGCTGGTAACGACACTTCCATACTGGGATGTCCAAGTAACGGAGTTGGGTCCAGCCGCACCATCGCGCTCCATTCCCTTTGGAAACAGCCATAGGTTCGGATGTATTTCGTCCCTCCAATCCATGGAGCGCGCCGTGATAATCATGTCATCAGGGCCCTGATATACCGCGCGCGTGCATGCATCCGCTGTGATGGCCACGAACAAGGCACACATGCTTGCCGCTAGCGTTAATTTTTTTTTGATTCCCATGGTGGTTTCCTTTTATTTACAAACGTTATAGAGCCTGCCAGAGATAATTGGCGGCTAACCAGAAAAGCGCCAACCCCTTTTTTATAAAAAGAATAGCGGCATGGAATCCCCAGCCCATGCCCATATTTAAATTATCAAACCCACTTCACCTTAGGCATAAATTTAGCTTTGGTCACGCACCTTATTGCACAAAATCCGAACTAGTATTTAAACTCAGATGATTGTTCTATTTTTCATCATGTTTTGTCACTACTCACAATCAGGAGTCAGTAATGTTCCGATGTGTAAGGTTATGGACAGGCAGTAACCATCAATCGTGTTTTGAAGAAGGATGGATTGATCTTCCCAAAGGTGAGCGCCATGACTTGCTCAGTGATGTCATCGAAACGACCAGCATCTCCTTTCGCGAAACAAGCGAAGGCGGCAGCTTTAGCTGGCATGACGCTCCTAACCGTCAATTCGTCTTAACGCTTAGCGGCACACTCACTTTCGAGACGCGCACGGGCGACTCATTCACGCTGCACCCCGGCGACATTTTATTGGCGGAAGACACCACAGGTGGCGGCCACCGCTGGCATCTAATCGATAACCAGCCCTGGCGACGCGTGTATGCCATAGTGCCGCAGGATATTGACCTTCCCTTTATCAGCGCATCAAGCAAGTGCTGAGTTCCTAAGCGGAGAACGTTCATGCCTACATCAGCACAGATTCCCGAGCGGGCAGATATTGTAATGGTCGGCGCGGGCATCATGAGCGCCACGCTCGCAACTCTTCTCAAAGAGCTAGAACCTTCACTCAAGATTGTGGTGCTGGAAACACTGAAAGATTGCGCCCAGGAAAGCTCCAATGGTTGGAATAACGCAGGTACCGGGCATGCCGCCAACTGCGAAATGAACTACACCCCTGCTCGCTCAGACGGCACGGTTGATATCAGCAAGGCGCTGGAGGTCAACACAGAGTTCGATATTTCACGCCAACTCTGGACCTATCTGGTCAAGAAAGGGGCCATTCCCAACCCACAGGCATTTATTAATCCCTGCCCGCACATGAGCTTTGTCTGGGGCGAGGATAACGTCAACTATCTACGCCAGCGCTTTAAACAGATGTCATCGCACCACTGCTATCACGGCATGGAATATAGCGAAGACCCCGCGCAGATTGAGCAGTGGACCCCGCTCATCATGGAAGGACGCAGCGATGGCGAGCCCGTCGCGGCGACGCGTATCGTATCAGGGTCTGATGTCGACTATGGCGCGCTTACCCACCTGCTGTTCGACCATTTGTCGCAGCAATCCGGGTTTGAAATTCACTACTTAAAGCACGTACAGGATATTACTCGACAAAACGACAACCGCTGGTGCGTGAAAATGCACGACACGCACAGCAAGCACCATGAAAGCATTCAGGCTGGGTTTGTTTTCATCGGCGCGGGTGGCGGCGCTATCGAACTGCTGCAAAAGTCTGGCATTCCTGAAGGGCACGGCTACGGCGGCTTCCCCGTCAGTGGTATTTGGCTACGCTGCGATATAGACAGCATTAGTGAACGTCACCACGCCAAGGTGTACGGCAAGGCGGCCCATGGCTCGCCTCCGATGTCAGTTCCCCACCTGGATACGCGCATTATTGGTGATAAAAAATCGCTGCTGTTCGGCCCTTACGCCGGTTTTTCATCGCGCTTTCTCAAGCAAGGTTCTCTAACGGACATGTTCCGTTCGGTACACCTGGATAATGTGATGCCCATGCTTGATGTTGCAAAGGATAACTGGCAACTAACGGAGTATCTGGTCTCCCAGGTACTGCAAAGCAAGAGCCACCAATTTGAGATGCTGCGCCAATACTACCCAATGGCACGCCATCACGACTGGACCCACGCCGTGGCGGGTCAGCGCGTGCAAATCATTAAACCCAGCCATGAAAAAGCCGGTGTGTTGGAGTTTGGCACCGAGCTAATCGCCTCATCCAATCACTCCCTCGCCGCGTTACTAGGCGCTTCTCCTGGCGCATCAACGGCGGCCTTTATCGCGCTAGAGGTATTGGAGAAATGCTTTGCCGACAAGCTAACTGCTGATGGCTGGCTCCCCCAACTCAAGACGATCATTCCCACCTACGGCATCGACCTTAAAACGGATAAAGAGGCCTGCTACGACACGCGCAAGCAAACAGCCGCAACGTTAAACCTGGACTTTGTTTGAGGTCTCTCATGTCTATCAAAAACGTATCTGATTTAGTGATCGAAACGCTGGTGGAAAGTGGTGTTGAGCGGATCTACGGCGTTGTCGGCGACAGCCTGAATGGACTAACCGAGGCCATACGCGAGCGGCCCGGCATCGAATGGGTGGGCCTACGCCATGAGGAAGTTGCCGCATTCGCCGCCAGCGGCGAATCACAACTAACCGGTAGCCTAGCCGTTTGTGCCGGCTCTTGCGGTCCCGGCAACCTGCATCTTATCAACGGCCTGTTCGATGCCCACCGCACGCGCACGCCGGTGCTGGCCATTGCCGCGCATATTCCCTCTTCAGAGATCGGCGGCGGCTATTTCCAGGAAACCCACCCCCAAGAACTATTTCGTGAATGCAGCCACTACTGTGAGCTGGTCTCCGACGCCAGCCAATTACCTTATGTGCTGGACAATGCCATCCGCGCCGCCGTTGGGCAGCGTGGCGTTGCGGTCGTGGTGTTGCCTGGTGATGTTGCACTGCGCGCCTCACCGGTTAAAACGGTAACGCAGCGCCATGGCTTATTACCCCCCACGCCACGTGTGGTGCCCGCCAAAACCGAAGTGGAAGCACTCGCCAAACTACTCAACGATGCAGAGCGCATTACGCTTTTCGCTGGCCGAGGCTGCGCCGGTTCACACGCCCAGCTAATGCAATTGGCCGATGCGCTTAAGAGCCCCATCGTGCACGCACTCGGCGGCAAAGAGCACGTCGAATACGACAACCCCTATGATGTCGGCATGACCGGCTTTATCGGGTTCTCATCAGGTTACGCGGCCATGCAGGAGTGCGACCTGCTGCTGATGCTGGGCACGGATTTTCCGTATAAACAGTTTTTACCGCAAAAGACCAACGTCGTGCAGGTCGATATTCGCCCTGAAAACCTGGGCAGGCGCGCCAAGCTGGCATTGGGCGTGGTCGGCGATATCGGGTTAACCATTGAGGCCATTCTGCCGGCGCTTCATACGCGCACTGACCGGCACTTTCTGGATGCAGCGCTGGCCCACTACGTTAAAGCGCGCGAAGGCCTGGACAAACAGGCGCAAAATCACTCGGCCCACTCACCTATCCACCCACAGTACCTTGCGCGCTTGTTGAGCGAAAAGGCCAATGAGGATGCGATTTTTACTGCCGATGTAGGAACGTGCACAGTCTGGTCGGCACGTTACCTTAAAATGAACGGCCAACGTCGTCTTATCGGCTCGTTCTCGCATGGCTCGATGGCTAACGCCATGCCTCAGGCGATTGGCATTCAGTACGCGCAGCCGGGTCGGCAAGTTATTACGTTCTCCGGCGACGGTGGCCTTTCCATGCTGATGGGCGATTTACTGTCACTTAAACAGCACAACATTCCGATCAAAATCGTCATCTTTAATAATGGAGTACTCGGCTTCGTTGCACTTGAAATGAAAGCAGCCGGTTTCATTAATACGGGCGTAGACCTGGACAATCCCGACTTTGCTGCCGTTGCAAGCGCAATGGGCATTTATGCCCGTCGTGTTGAAAACCCTGGCGAGCTGGCCGATGCCATCGACAATGTATTAGCCCACGATGGCCCCGCCGTACTTGATGTAGTAACAGCCAAACAAGAGCTGGTACTGCCGCCCACCATCGGCATGGAGCAGGTCAAAGGGTTTAGCCTCTGGGGGCTACGTGCCGTCATGGATGGCGGCATGCACGAAGTCATTGATCTGGCCAAAACCAACCTGCTAAAGCGTTAGGTTCTGTTTAAAAAACGCTTAACAGCAAATGGCCATTCGCATTGAATGGCCATTTTTACTTCTGAAACCCTGTAAATCGCAGCGGCGTGACAACCTCAGACTTCTTCTGAACCCCTGGATTCAGGGCGTTGCTGGAACTGAAGACCCATTAAAAAATTACGCAACACCTGGTCTTTACACTCACGATAATTTTTATGCGTAGGCTTGCGGAAGAAAGCACTTAACTCGTGGTTGCTCAACCGAAACTCGGCCTGCTCAAAAATAGCTAGAATATCATCGGCTTTTAAATTCAGCGCAATGCGCAGCTTCTGGAACACCATATTGTTGTTCAAGTTACTTTCTGGCGCGGGCTGCTCGCCGTCGCGCTTCCCACGCTTATAGCTAATAAATCCGTTAAGAAACGCGGCCAACTCGCGGTCTCTCATTTTGAGGAATTTTTCGTCTTCCTCCTTTTTCAGCCACCCGGACACCTGCTCCTCAGATACTGTGAACTCTGCCAGCGCGAAAACTTTCAATACGGCAGTATCTTTTAAATCAAAGCAGTACCGGATACGGCGAAAAATATCATTATTGGTCAAACGATAGCTCCTGGTCTTAGGAAAACCCAGCACAATCCCGTTGGATGTGCATTTATCAAGATCATCATGGTAACAACAAAGCCAGCTATTTCGCTGTCAGTTTTTCAAGCAGCTCATCAATTTCTGCTTTCAAATCTTTATCTTCAATCTTGTTGGCACTGATTTTGGCATTTTTCAGATGTTGAATAGCAGCCTCTTCCTGGCCCAACTCAACCTGCAGGGTCGCCATTGAAAAACCGATAGACGACAGGTGGTCTTTAGCATTGGCGACCTCGGCTTTGTGAAGCGCCTTTTCATACATCACCAGCGCGTCATCCAGCTCTTCGGTAAAATCCGCCAACGTTTCCCACTGCTCCGGATGATCCTTATCGGTATCTTCATGCTCGATACAAATAGCGTTCAGCTCTGCATAAAGCGAATCAAACGTCTCTCGATCGTCCTTCTCTGCCGCCTTCATCAGCTTTTCAGCCAACTCATAAACGGCCTTGTAAATTTTGGTATTGATCATGTCAGCTACCTTCTACAGTAAAATGAGAATCGACTGGTAAACTCGCCGATACGACCCGATATGCGCGCCCACACTACGGCAATGGGCGATGGGCCGCATTATACCCATGAAGCGCTCTCTTGAAGGTTTTTCCGACAGTAACGTCGAGTTGGCGATTGAAAAAGCCTCTACTCGCTTAAGACAAACTACCGACCACCCGCAATATCAATAAACGAGCCGGTCACATAAGAAGCCTCATCCGATAGAAGCCAAGTGATAGCCTGAGCAACCTCTTCAGGGGTGCCGCCACGTTTTAAAGGGATTTGGGGCGCCAAGCGCTCAACCCGCCCCGGTTCACCGCCATCGGCATGCATATCCGTATGGATAAAGCCTGGCCGCACTCCGTTAACGCGAATACTCCTGTCAGCAAGCTCAAGAGCCAAGCCTTTGGTCATCGAATCCATCGCACCTTTTGATGTGGCATAGTCAATATACTCAAACGGCGCACCGGTGCGTGCCGCAGCGGAAGAGACATTGACAATCGCGCCCGCTCCCTCTGCCTGATTGATAAATGCCTTCGAACATAGAAAAGCACTCATCACGTTGGCGCTCAACACCTTCTGAAAGCGCTCAGCACTAATATCGGTAAACACAGATTGGGTATATAGAATGCCCGCGTTATTAACCAAGTGCGTTACTTTTCCCAACCGCTTTCGGGTTGCCTCAAACAGTGAATGCACTTCACTTTCCACTGAAACATCCGCTTGGAAGACCATCGCTCTACCGCCCGCTTCAATAATATGCGCCGCCACTGCGTCTGCTGCTGCTTTATTTTTAAGGTAATTAACGCAAACGGCATACCCTTGGCCCGATAACCTAATTGAAGTAGCGGCGCCAATACCGCGCCCTCCGCCGGTTACGATGGCGACTTTTTTCACAAGAATTCCTCGAAAAATGGTGATATTAAGGGGTTACCTTGCAGCGAGGGCGCATCTCAGGCAAGTTTTACTGCGTCGCAAAACCGCCTATCGAAGTCTCTCTTGATTAGTAAAACGATACGATAACCTACTCAAACACATCGTAATGGCGTTTCACGTTACGGGTTAGCTTGCCCCAGTCAGAGCTTGCCACCCGCTGTTGATGTTCCTCAAAGGCTTTGCGGTCAATAAATTCCTCATAAACATCAAAACGGCACGGGTCAGTTTTATCTTGAGTAACCTTAAACGTTATGCAGCCAGGCTCCTCAAGAGTAAGTTGGCGGTGAGTGTTAAGTTCGGCTTGCACGCCATCAAGATCGCTACCGGGAACCTCGATAAACCCTTTTAAGGTTACTTTTGCCACTGAACTCACCTTTTTATAGCGTTACGTACAACCGCAGCGCGTCTTGATGCTGTATGCCATCTTCAAGAATCGGCTCAGGGTAATTATTCAGAAAATAGTTTTTAACCACATGATCAACTCTAAACCCATGGCGTTGGTAATAGGTCAGTTGATATCCAAAAGTGCCGGTACTTAATTCCACACGCTGTATTTTTTTGCTTTTCAGCTCAGACAAGGCAAAGCTCAACAGTCCAGAACCAAGGCCCTGCTGCTGAAATTCCGGGTAAACCGAGATATTAAATATTTCAGCGATGTCGGTGTTAATAGATTTTGTGACACAGGCACCAACGACGTTTCCGTTTAGCTTTGCCGCGAAGCACCAAGCGCCATCCAGATAAGATGCGATGCTCTGTTCAGAAGGATCGGCTTCCAGTAAAAGCTGGGTGGGAATGTCACTGGCATTGACTTCTAGATAGTCCATTCTTATCTCAAGCCCATAACGATGGAGATTAGTACCGCTGAGTTACAGCATTCATGGAGGCCTTTATTAGCTACCCATGTACTCCAAAATTTCATACGAGTAGGCATATTTAAATGCCCCTGTGATGTCGATTCCTATTTCAGAATAAAGGCAGTATGATAATTATGCCTGTAACCCCGTGCGCCCTTGCATGTTCCACCCCACTTTAAGTGCCACTTCATAGAAAGCTTTAACTTTATCTTATGTTTTGGCGCGAGATGCTTACGAAGCTCATCATTCATTAAACACTTGTCATATTCAATGTGCTGTCATTCAATGCACCGCTCTGTTTCATACTATCCCGTTTCACAAATTTGCACGTTCTCTCCTTCAAGCCGCGAGCTTTTTAGCGGTTTGTACTACCCGCTGACCTAAATAACGCGCAGTAAGTAAGTCCGTTTCATTGAGATCAGTATCCACGGAATGGGCAATAAGCCCGGACTGTGCACCAAGCCTGTTACGCATTGCAGGATCATAGTTGCCCGGTGTATCCAGACCCACCCAAAACATACCGTGTTGACTAGCGAACACTTGCAGGTACTGAATCGTACTCAGTTGATCACCACTTAAGTTAGCACCAATGGTAAAACCCGCGGCAATTTTGTTTGCCCATGCTTGCCTTGCCCACCACTCACTTGTGGCATCCGTAAACGCTTTAAACTGTGCTGATACGCAGCCCATATAAGTAGGTGAGCCAAAGATAATCGCATCAGCATTATCGAGTTGCCGCAGCAGCTCGATGTTACGGAAACGCCCTTCAACAATATCGGCGCCAACAATTTCTACTGTGACCACTTCAACACCAGGCTCCATTGCAGCACCTGATGCAATCGAGTGGGCCAGCTTTTTGGTAGTGCCTGTTACAGAATGAAAAATGACGACGACTTTCACTACAGTATCTCCCTTCCGTTGCTCTGATTCTTTCTACACTGCTGGTTACTGCGCATCGCGATTTAAATTACGTTCTGCCGGGATGTCGCTCAGATACTCAACAAACTCCACCTCAAACCCCGCTGGATCAACGAAGTAAACGTTTTTACGAAACGGCTCGGTGGCACCCGGTTTGGCAACGGAAAAGCCCGCGTTATTTAATCGAGCCACTACGGCATCCAGGTTATCGGTCACGTAGGCAAAGTGCGCCAGACCAACACTATGGCCTTCCAGCGCTCGGTTCTGTCCTTCGCCATGATCGCTTAACGCCAGGTAATGCCTTTCATCACCAAAGTGCACCCACTTGCGCGGTTTGCCGTACCACTCACCCTGCCCCTCATCGCGTATATGCCAATGTGGGAAGGCAGCGCGGTAAAACTCCAGCATGGCATTCATATCAGCAACGACCAGATTCACGTGTTCCAAGTACATATTGCTCTCCTTGCGTGGGTTCGGATAAAAGGTTAAAACCTCAACCCAAGTTGAGGTAAAGCTTTTTTTGAACCAGAAGAAAAACGGGAGCGAGAATGGCGGAGGCAAACTGGAGTGTCGGCAAAGTCGCCAAGCGCTGCGGCATTAATATCAGCGCCCTGCACTTTTACGAACAGCAGGGGCTAATTCAAAGCTCGCGCAATGCGGGCAACCAACGCCGCTATAAACCGGAGGTGCTAAGGCGCATTTCAGTGATTAAAGCCGCGCAAAAAGTGGGCGTCAGCCTGGACGAGGTCAAGCAAGCTTTCGAGTCTCTGCCCAATAACCGCACGCCCACGGTGGAAGATTGGCAGCAGCTATCCCGGAACTGGCAGCGCATGCTGGATGGCCGCATTGCCTACCTGCAAACGCTGCGCAATAACCTCAGCGGCTGTATCGGCTGCGGCTGTTTAAGCATGACCCGCTGCCCGCTGTATAACCCGGATGATGAGTTGGCGGAGGCAGGTAGTGGCCCAGTACTGTTGGATCAGGCGGAGGAGCGGGCTGCCGGTGATAAACATGATCAAGCGTCATGAACAATAACGGTGGCATTAACAGAGCAGATTTCGACAACGTACTTTCAACAACGTACTCCCGGTGGCCTTTCGGGTAGCACGCCCCGGTACGCTTAATGAACGGGCAGCCACTAGCGGTTTCCATGGATATCAGGCGTGGGCGAGTTTAAGCCCGACAAGCCCCGCAACGATCAGCGTTAAACTCATTAATTTGAGTACGCCCAAAGATTCGCCAAACAGCACGATGCCTAAAATGGCCGTCCCCACTGCGCCAATCCCTACCCATATCGCGTAAGCGGTACCCACGGGCAGGGTTTTCAGCGCCAAGCCCAGCAGTAGAAAACTCGCCACTAGCGAAAGTAGCGTCCAGGCAGTCGGCCAGAGTTTTGTAAAGCCCACCGAATATTTCAGCCCGATGGCCCAGCCAATCTCCAGAAGGCCCGCTACAAACAATATAAACCAGCTCATGTATTCCTCTTCGTCGATTGCTTAATCAATTCTCTGACTCGATTATCTCATAATGGCGTACGGCGTTGCGGGTCAGCCTGCCCTATTCGGAATTTGGATGCGGAGCAGCAAGGCATGTGCAAAGTTCACGCAACACGGTAAATCAGCGCTACTACAAGCACTACGTTATACTGCGACATATTTTCATTTCGACACCCCTTACGACATCCCGTCAGAGCCCCCTATGTCATTTGCAAAACTAGGCTTATCCAGCCCACTAGTTCAAGCGATTACCGAACTAGGTTACAAAACCCCGACTCCCATCCAGGAACAAGCGATTCCTGCCATTCTTTCGGGTAACGATTTAATCGCCACCGCACAAACCGGAACAGGCAAAACCGCAGCCTTTGTTCTGCCTCTGCTAGAACGGTTCAGTACAG
The DNA here is from genome assembly GCF_014898005.1 of Halomonas citrativorans. Classification (NCBI taxonomy): domain Bacteria; kingdom Pseudomonadati; phylum Pseudomonadota; class Gammaproteobacteria; order Oceanospirillales; family Halomonadaceae; genus Halomonas; species Halomonas citrativorans. Next base: position 4,595 of record NZ_JABUYX010000006.1, on the reverse strand, counting down.
CGGGAACGCTACGTGGCAAACGCATCCGTGCGCTGATTCTCGTACCGACCCGCGAGCTAGCGGTTCAGGTTGAAGCCAGCGTGGCTCAATACGCTAAACATCTGCACTTAACCTCCATGGCGGTGTATGGCGGTGTTGATAGCGAACCTCAAAAACAGCGCTTGATAGAAGGGATTGATATCCTCGTCGCCACACCGGGCAGGTTGCTGGATTTGGCGCATCAGCGTGCGCTGCACTTTGATGAACTCAAAGCCATGGTGTTGGACGAAGCGGACAGAATGGTCGACATGGGTTTTGTCGACGATATCAACAAAATCATTGAACGCCTGCCTGAAAACCGTCAGAACCTGCTGTTTTCGGCCACCATGAATGGCGACGTTCGGGCGCTGGCCTACGGTTTTTCAGACAGCAAGATGACCGACCTGGCGTCTGAAATATCCATTTCTCCCAACGAGCGCGCCGCCGCCAGCATCAAGCAATGGCTAATCGCGGTAGACAAAGACACCAAGTCCGCCCTGCTGAGCCACCTGATTAACGAGCAAGCGTGGGATCAGGCGCTTATTTTTATCGAGAAAAAACACGGCGCGGCCAAGCTGGTTGACCAACTCGCAAAGCGTGGTATCAAAGCGGATTCCATTCATGGCGACAGAAGCCAGGCCATGCGCGAAAAGATTTTGGCGCAGTTCAAATCTGGTGAGCTAAAGTACCTGGTCGCCACAGGGGTTGCCGCACGGGGTTTGGATATTGGCGAGCTAAGCCGTGTGGTGAATTACGATTTACCCTTTCAGCCAGAAGAGTACATTCACCGTATTGGCCGAACCGGCCGTGCGGGTGCCTCTGGTGAAGCTATCTCGTTTGTCGCCTTGGCTGACTTTAAAAATCTTTGTGCCATTGAAAGGCGATTAAACAGCATCATTGAGCGCAGAGAAATTGAAGGCTTTCCAGTTCGAAAAGTAGTGCCCGCTTCAAACCTGAACTTTAAGAAAAAGTAACCGTTAAACCATAACAAAGAAGCTCACCTCTTAACGAATAAAAGGTGAGCTTCTCTGCTAAAGGCGTTTGCAATTAAGGCCTGTTTTACCAAGCCATGGGTAAACATGTGTGGCCATTAAAGGTCTTTCTAACGACTAGGCGGAGCCTGGTGAAAACGCGTCCAATAGCTCGGCATTGGTTGGATATTTCCCTAATAACTCAAATAACTTCTGCGCGCCTTCGACTGGCTTGAGCTGGGTCAACGCTCTACGCAGTGTGCGTACTTTTTCAATATCCTTTGTATCAATCAAAAGCTCTTCTCGGCGGGTACTACTCTTGGAGATATCTATGGCCGGGAAAATCCTCTGATTGGCCACCTCGCGTGACAGCACAATCTCCATATTGCCCGTGCCCTTAAACTCCTCGAAAATCACCTGATCCATACGGCTTCCCGTATCTACCAGCACGGTAGCCAGAATCGTGAGCGACCCACCGTTTTCGATCTTTCTCGCGGCGCCGAACAACTTGCGGGGTATTTCCATCGCTCGGGCATCCAGCCCACCCGTCATCGTGCGGCCATTGCCCCGCTGCTCGGCGTTATGAACGCGTGAAAGCCTAGTCAGCGAATCGATCACGATCATCACATCGTGCCCCTCACCCGCTTGCTTACGCGCCGCCTCAAGGAGCTTATCGGCCATACGCACATGGTGGGTGTAGGTTTCATCTGAAGACGACGCATGTACCTCTGCCGACACGCTGCGCTTGAAGTCCGTCACCTCTTCCGGGCGCTCATCGATCAGCAAGGCATACAGCTTGATATCCGGGTGCGCCTCGGCCACGGCCTGGCAGATATGTTTGAGTAGCGTCGTTTTGCCCGAGCCTGGCGGTGCTACGATCAAGCCGCGTTGGCCCATCCCTATGGGCGTGATCAAGTCCATCGCTCGTACGCTGCGCTGACTGGAACCCGCTTCTAAATCAATGCGTGGGGACGGATGGATGGCGACGCCATTTAGAAAGCGTTTTTCGGGGTCATCGGAGAATTGATCTTCAACTTCGTTGGCGGGCTTGGCTTCTTGCTGCCGTTTGACTTTCAAGCCTAGTATTTTTCTCGTCATAAGATTGGTGGATCGCCTTGGGTAAGCTGGGTGCATAGAGTAATGGCTGGGCTTTGAAAATGATATTAAGCCTGAGCAACACTGCCTCAGCCGTTCTCGGTGAACTGGGGCAAGTCATCGGCAATCTCGTACCACGGCGCCTTGTTGCCCACGAACACATGGCGGCCTGGGCGCGCACCGGGGTCGGTGTCGAGGGTGCCAAGAGGAAGCGCGTAAACCTCCGGCTTTTCAGTGAACCGGGTATGAATGCTGGACCCACAGGTCGAGCAGAACACCTTGAACTCCCCGGGCGATGACTCGTAGGTTTTAAGCAGCTCTTCGCCTTTGACGGTTCGCCAATGCTCGGACTGCACCTTGGCACAGGTTCGAAACGCGGCCGCGTGGAGCTTGCGGCACATTGTGCAATGGCAGTAGTAGACGTCGGTAAGAGGGCCTGTTATTTCGTATTGGACGCCGCCGCATAGGCAGCTACCTGATAGGGTCATTTTTTCAAACTCTCTATTTGATAACACCGCGCTAAGTAATGAGCGACGTCTACCACCTAATCAAAACCATTGCTTCGTAAACAAAAACTCAGCCTGAGCTAAAAATGGCGGGCGTTGCGAAATCTGCCTTAAACGCTTTTTTATACTGTTGAGCTACGCTGCTGTTCTTTAAATTTCCTTATTGACAGTCGAATCGTTTTTCTTGACTCAAACTCTGAAATGCAAGAATAGTGCAACCACTCATGGATATGTTTTGGCTTACCTTTGAAGGCAACAAATGAGCGAAATTTTGCGTACCATTGAAGTTGTCGAGAATCAGTATAGATACGGGTCATAATAAATGCTCTTTCGTACGCCAAAAAAAAATAAAACACATACACATATAGCAGTAAAGATACAGATAACAATATTGGCACCAAGAAATCCCTGAATATATCAATACTGATAAACCTACCTGGCTCATCATATATATTTAAGATCGAGCTGATGAAAATCAAGGTTCCCATTATGACTAAAATATTGTCACATACTTTTCGTACTTGCTGATACTCAGGTTTGTTTTTAACAAATGCACTACAACACGCCAACAATGTAGCTGTCGTTACTAAAATAAATTCAGTTATAAAGCCGTAAGTATGAAACGCTACGAGGAACTCAACTAGTATAATGAGCTTAACCTGAGAGCTTAAAGATATTTTCAAATACTTTTGGGGATCGGTTATTTTGGTCGTATTCATAAGCTGAACAAAACCGATAAAGAAAAACCACAGTATCGTATTTTTAAGCTACCCTATATTCCAAATATTAATACTATAGAGCAGATATACAACTGCTGAAATATATAAAAGAAAAGTCAAAGTGGTTATCAGTATGGCTTTTTTGAAAAAAGGATTTGACGACTAACTTTATAGCAGTCAGAACCTCCTTACTTTTTATAGACGCCCAAATAAAGACGACTATAATAAGAGCAGCTGTAGCTAACTCTCGATTATTAAAAATATCCAATCACACTTCTGAGCGTAAAAACGTTATAACGCTGTCACTGTGCTTGGCCTTGTTAGCCTTACAGCTTTCTAACCATTCTTTTGAAATTTTCTCGGTGAGCTTTTCGTGTTGCCAACTCACTAACCAGGAAGGCCAAACATACGCTGATTTCATTTGCTCTTGTGAGACATTCTTCATCAGACAAACTGTGCACACCTTGGCTTAGCGCTTGGTATAGGCGCCCTAATGGATTTAGACCATCCGGCTTGAGGTGTTCGGGTAATGCTCGGTTTGCCACTTTAATCTTTTCGCTCATTGGTGATTCTTTTCGAAGCTCATCTATGGCTTCTAGGTCTTCACTTTCGGTCTCAGAAGATTGCGCATCTTCCTGCACAAGGTCCAGCAACCTATAAATGTTGTTCTCTACTATTCGGCGGAATAAGCGAAGGCAGCGATCCCGTATTCGTGCGAAAGGCAAACAATGGCTTTTTCATAATTATCGCGATCGCCTTTCAAGAACCTCTGAAGGTTACGATCCCTGTTTAGCTTGGCTCTAGGTAGCTCTCCAAATTTCTGTATCCGAATAAAACCCTCACCAAGCAGTTGCTCCACCAGATACAGACGATGCGATTTCCTGCAAGAAACACATGAGAACTCAAAACATGAAGTGCCAGACTCAAGAGCTTTTATCGCCATGCCAGCGCCACTGCCTCGGGGACGCATGTCTTGAAAAGGGCGAATCTGCTTGCAGACGTCACAATGGTAGTGTTCAGAATTCTGTGTCACTTCTACCCTAAGAGGAAAGAGGTGATGTATGACACAACCAACATTTGACATGGACGCGGCGCTGAAAGCCCTGCGAGAAGGGAAAGATCTCACCGGCAAGGAGGGCATTCTGACGCCGCTCATCAAGCAGTTGACCGAGGCTGCCATGCAGGCGGAGCTCGACGCGCATCTCGACAATCAAGAGACGCCCAACCGCAAAAACGGGGGCTCTCCCAAGACCATGAAAAGCCCTGCAGGCCGCTTTGAGCTAACC
>NZ_JABUYX010000069.1:0-701 GCF_014898005.1 Halomonas citrativorans | reverse complement strand
CAGTTCCGAAAACTCACCAAGACCAAGGGTGGGTTTGCCAACGAAAATAGCCTGTTGAAACTGCTGTATGCGGGTATTCTCAAGGCCTCTGAACGCTGGACTCACCCTGTGCAAAATTGGAACCTGACGCTGTCGCAAATGGCGATACATTTCCCAAAACGCCTGGACGGTCATATCGACCTATAATGACCAAACTGACACAAAGTTTTGAACACCCTCGCGACATGGCCTATTTCATGAGCAATAACGTAACGCACCTCATCGTCGGTCATTTCGTCCATTAACCCACTGTATAACCGGATGGAACCATTGGGCACTGCAAACGCATTAATTTCGGAGACCTGATAAACGTTAAAATCGAGCGTATGGCCTTCAACAACTTCCCAGCCTTGAGTCAGATTTTGCAAACGCTCGGCATACGGGCTGTTAGTGGCAACAAGCTGGTTTTCATTATCAAGTTGGGCAATGGTTTGATCACCCATTTGCTGTATTTGCTGGTCTGACATCATGGCGGCGCCCGCCATATTGGTGCCCGCTGATACAAGACCGCCAAAATCAGCGCCTGATTGGCAGCCGCTAATAGCAAATGTTGCCGCTAAACTTAAAGCACAAAATGTTTTACGCCCTAGCCTGGATTTCTCATAGTACCTCAGCCAGTACCGCACTCAGGCTGTAACACCGCTAAACACCTACTGGCTCGA
>NZ_JABUYX010000068.1:0-710 GCF_014898005.1 Halomonas citrativorans | reverse complement strand
GCGATTCCCACGATGTAGTCGACGTGATGCCGATCACACCAGTTCAGCATCCGGGGACGACAAAAGTGGCTATCACCTCGTAACACGATGCGCGTATCGGGCCAGTATTGACGGATAAAGCGTACCAGTAAGGCGAGGATCGCCCAGCTATGGCGGCTGTCGCTGCGGTCACTGGTGCGCAGATAGCTCACCAGTAAGTGGCGCCCACAGAAGACATACAGTGGGAAGTAGCAGTGGTGATCGTAATAACGGTTAAAGAACTTGCCGGGTTGCTCGCCATGCACGGGGATGTCGGTGCCATCAAAGTCCAGCACGATCTCCTTGGGTGGTTCGTCATGCTGTTCAATGAAGTGATGCCACAGCAACTCATGGGCCTTCACTATTGCTTGCCGATCGGCGTTCTGCTCCACCCGGCACAGCGTCGACTTGCCTGCCAGCGTATCCTCTTCATCGAGCGCTGTCTGAAGGGCCTGATCATAGCGCAGGGCCTCATGGTCGTTGAAATCTTCATAGCCAGCGGCGACACCGAACACCCGCTGACGAACCAACGTGTCGAGCTTATGACGAACCTGTTCCGGTGAGCGGGGATCATGAAGCACGGCGGCCAAGCGGCGTGTTAGGCGATGCTGTTTATCGACTTCACGAAGCAGGAGTAATCCGGCGTCCGACGTAATGTGGCCCCCGGAGAAGTCGGCTTCAATTTGGCGGCG
>NZ_JABUYX010000067.1:0-714 GCF_014898005.1 Halomonas citrativorans | reverse complement strand
AGGGATGATCAGCCCAGAGGCGTTTGAAGTCCGAATGATCGCTTAAACGAGTGTCCACTGTTGCTGGGTAAGATCATATAGCTTTAGCCGTTTCGTCATATGAGCGTTCTTGTTGATCAATTACCGATAGTCGATTATTTAAATATTCCTCGGCAGCTCTATGAGGCAGCCATACACGCTCTTGTATTTTTTGAAGAAGCTGAAGAAACTCGCGTCTAGCAGAATCAGAATACCTATAAAAATTCAATAATATATTTGCATCAAATACAAAAATGCAGGAATCCCACACCTGCTTTAAATTCTTTTCACTTTCTTTAAAGTGGCCGGGGAAAAGGTCCTTCATATTATCTCCATCATTGAACGGCGCGCTTTGCGGAAAACTTTTCCGACAACAGCACTTTGTTAGATTTTGTACTTTAGGACTACATTCTCTACCAGGTCCTGTATGAACTCAGTTGCTTTAAGTTCAGATATTGATATTCCTGATGGGTGAGCGCTTGAGTTACGTGTTCCGAGTTTTTCATCAAGAATTTTTCTAACGTCATTGGTGATGATCTTTGCTGAGCGGCAGAACTCAATGAACTTACCCTCTGGAATTTCAGTAAAGTCATCAACGGAAGTGAGCTTTGATATTTTTGGCTCTTCGACGTTGGGTGTGGAATTTGTCTCCTGAGCTGGGCCAGAATAGGGGCTCCACAACAGCGGTAGGTATGG
>NZ_JABUYX010000066.1:0-949 GCF_014898005.1 Halomonas citrativorans | reverse complement strand
ATCAAGAGACGCCCAACCGCAAAAACGGGGGCTCTCCCAAGACCATGAAAAGCCCTGCAGGCCGCTTTGAGCTAACCACACCGCGCGATCGCAATGGCACCTTTGAACCGCAAATCGTCAAGAAGCACCAGACTCAGTTAACCGACGAACTGGAACGCAAAGTCATTGCGCTATACGCTCTGGGCAATAGCTATCAGGACATTCGCACGCATATTGCCGACCTGTATGGCATCTCGCTTTCCAACGGCACCCTCAATGCCGTCACCGATAAGCTGATACCGGAGCTTCAGGCCTGGCGCGAGCGTGACCTGGAGGCCATCTATCCCATTGTCTGGCTTGATGCGATCCACTACAAGATCCGGGAACATGGCCGCTATACCAGCAAGGCCGTCTATACCATTCTGGGGCTGAACATCGAGGGCAAGAAGGAGCTTCTCGGCCTGTATCTCTCCGACCAGGAAGGCGCTCACCACTGGCTAAGTGTGCTCACCGACCTCTATAACCGTGGTGTCCAGGACATTCTCATTGCCTGTGTTGACGGCCTGAAAGGCTTCCCTGAAGCGATTGAAAGCCTCTATCCCAACACCGAGATCCAACACTGCATCATCCACCAGATACGGAACTCGCTGAAGTACGTCGCCTCGAAAAATCAAAAGGCCTTCATGGCCGACTTGAAGGCGGTCTACAAGGCGGCTACGCTCAATGCCGCCGAGCTGGCATTGGACGAGTTGGAAGCCAAATGGGGCGACAAATACCCGCTTGTCATCGCTTCCTGGCGCAATAAGTGGCCCACACTATCGGCCTACTTCAAGTACCCCGACTATGTGCGTAAAGCTGTCTACACGACTAACGCCGTTGAAGCCGTGCACCGGCAGTTCCGAAAACTCACCAAGACCAAGGGTGGGTTTGCCAACGAAAATAGCCTGTTGAAACTGCTGTATGCGGGTAT
>NZ_JABUYX010000065.1:0-984 GCF_014898005.1 Halomonas citrativorans | reverse complement strand
TCGTGGTTCACTCGGTCGAAGAAAGCCTCCAGGTCAAGGTCGACCACCCAGCGGTGGCCGGCGGTGACGTGGGCCTTCATGGCCGATACGGCCTGCCTGGCACTGCGCTTGGGGCGGTAGCCGTAACTCGACTCGGAGAAGGTCGGGTCGAAGATCGGCATGAGCGCTTGCGACAGTGCTTGCTGGATGAGCCGGTCGGTGACCGTGGGGATGCCGAGTTGCCGCTCTCCCCCTTTAGGTTTGGGGATAGTGGCGGCTCGGATCTGGCTGGGGTGATACTCATCGGCCAATAGCCGCTCGCGCAGCGTTGGCCAGTACTGCTTCAGGTGGTCAGCCAGTTGATGCACCGTCATGCCATCGACACCCGGTGCGCCTTTGTTGGTGACCACCCGACGGTAAGCTCGCGCCATGTTCTCCGGGTCAACGACCCGTTCCATGAGCGTGGTTGGCTCCGCTTTCGTCCACGATAGCGACGCCGGGATCGTCTCGACGCTCACCGGCCGGGGCGCGGAGTTCTGCTCCTGCCCCTCTGGGTGAGTGACGGTATTAGCGTCGGTTTCTGTCTTCATGATCGATCCTCGAGACGTTATCGCCTACTCGCGGTTCTTCATGTTCGGCCCTTGGCGCCGTGGTGAACCGGCACTTACTATGGCCTCTGCTGACGTCTGGTGATCTATCCCGTCGCCTCTCGACGCCGGTAGCACTGTGGCAGACCACCAGACCTCCCAGGGTAAGACGCGCGACCTTCCCGCTTATGCCTGTCGGATTTACATCATGGCGTTCCGTACAAGTATTGGGCTTTAGTGATCATTGCCACCTCACCCCGCCATGACGCCTCGTATCCGCTTCCTGTTCGTCAGGCCAGCGTTTTGCCTCGGGTTTCCTTCAGATTCTCCCTCGCGGGAGACACCCTTGCCGTCGGCTAGCACTTCCCCTTGCCGGGCGTGCAGGGGACTTTCACCCCCAAGTCATCCTGAGGCACCA
>NZ_JABUYX010000064.1:0-1160 GCF_014898005.1 Halomonas citrativorans | reverse complement strand
GCCTGTCATCAGTCGCTGCATCACCTGGTGGCTCGCTCTGGATGGTCTGACCGAGGGATGCTTAATGGCGTGGCGCAGCAGGTGCTACCCTACTTGCTTCCCCCCGATACGACGCCTTTCTGGATTATCGATGACACCGGTATTCGCAAGAAAGGACGGCATTCGGTGGGCGTTAGCCGCCAATACTGCGGTGAGATTGGTAAACAGGACAATTGTCAGGTCGCCGTTAGCCTATCGGTGGCGACCGAACAGGCCAGCCTGCCGGTCGCATGGCGGCTTTATTTGCCCACATCATGGACAAACGATCCGGCGCGCTGTCGCCGCGCTGGCGTGCTAGAAGAGGTCGACTTTGCCACCAAACCGGAGATTGTCCTTCAGCAGGTGCGCGAGACACTGGAGGCCGGTATCACGCCCGGTATCGTGCTGGCAGATGCGGCTTACGGCAAAGTGACGCCCTGGCGAGAACAGCTTGCAAAATGGGGCTTGAGTTATTGCGTTGACGTGCCGGAGGGTATCAGTGTCTGGCCGCCTGGCAGTGAGCCTCTGCCTCCGAAGTGGTCCGGCCAGGGGCGACCGCCGACACGATGGCAGCAGACCACGGAGCATCACCCAGTGTCGGCACAAGCACTGGCCAAGTCGCTGGATGCCAATGCCTATCAGGCTATCACCTGGCGGGAAGGTACCAACAAGCCGTTGTGCTCCCGGTTTACCGCTGTCCGAGTGCGTGTGGCGCGCGGCCAGCAGAAGCGCGAACCGGAGTGGTTGCTGATCGAATGGCCCCAAAGCGACGCCGCGCCAGCGAAGTATTGGTTAAGCAATCTGCCGGAAGATACGTCACTGACCACTCTGGTGGCGACAGCGAAAGGACGCTGGCGCATCGAACGAGATTATCAGGAACTCAAGCAGGAGTTTGGACTGAAGCATTACGAGGGGCGCAACTGACGGGGGTTTCACCACCACGTCACTCTGTGTACGGTCGCATACGGTTTTCTGGTCATGGAGCGCCTACGTTGTGGGGATCAAAAAAAAAATCAGCCCCTGCCAGGCAGTTGCCGTATCCGAAGGCTACTGGGCGCGGGGTCATAAAACGCGCACAACGCCACGTGGTTAACTCCATCGCCACCCTGCGATGGGAGCTAAATCAGGCGATCATGATAGCG
>NZ_JABUYX010000063.1:0-1238 GCF_014898005.1 Halomonas citrativorans | reverse complement strand
TGTAGTGGTCAACTAATACCGGACAGTAATTTAAGATTTTCCTCAGCCACAACGGGAGGCATACCATCGTTAAATGAGTGAGGGCGCTGCTGGTTGTAGTAACCCATCAGGTAGCCACTAACGTCTTTCTTGGCCTCAGGTAGATTTCGATATCCCAAAGCCGGTATCCACTCCGATTTCAGGCTCCGGAACAACCTTTCCATCGGCGAGTTGTCCCAGCAGTTGCCACGTCGGCTCATGCTTTGTTTCATTCGATAGCGCCAAAGTCTTTGGCGGAACTTGCGGCTGGCATACTGACTACCCTGATCGGAATGGAACATGACGCTCTTTGGCTGACCACGTTGTTCCCAGGCATGATCCAGCGCTTTCACAACAAGACCTGCATCCGGACTGGACGACATGGCCCAGCCAACAACACGACGAGCATAAAGATCCAACACAACGGCCAGGTAGCTCCAACGCTGGCCACTCCAGATATAGGTGATGTCACCACACCAGACCTGATTGGGCTGGTCTGGTGTAAATTTGCGGTCAAGATGGTTCGCAATATCAGGTCGCTCAACGGGCGCCTGCTTGTAAGCATGAGGGCCCGGCTGCTTACAGATTAACCCCATTTCGCTCATCAAACGCCGAACCTTGAAACGACCAATGGTGACGCCTTCTTCGTTGAGCAAACCCTTGATCGAGCGGCTGCCAGCTGAGCTGCGACTCTTTTTGAAAAGGCGGTTTACCTGAGCCTTTAAGGCCAAACGCTCAACATTCACGCGGTCCCGCCGCTGGCGGTACTCGTAGTAACTGGAGCGGCTAATATCAAACGCGTTACAGACCATTTCAACAGGCATTTGCTCACTCAACTGGTCTATCAGCGCGTACGATTCATGTCGTCCGACATCAAGAGAGCAGTAGCCTTTTTTAGGATGGTTTTTTCCATCTCAAGGCGTTTGCAGCGAGCCTCAAGCTCCTGAATACGCTGCTGTTCTGGGGTTAACGCTTTACCCTTAGGCGTTACCCCTTGACGCTCGTCCGCAAGCTGGTGAACCCAGCGTCGCAGGGCGCTTTCTCCGACACCCAACGAGGTACAAGCTTGGGGATAGCTGTACCCTTGATCTAGTACCAGGCTGGCAGCTTCCTGCTTAAATTCAGGCGAAAAAGTACGTCGTTTCCTGGTCATCAGACACCTCGCTTATGGTGGCAATATTACCACCTACGTTGGTGTCCGGTTTTATTGAACCACTACA
>NZ_JABUYX010000062.1:0-1257 GCF_014898005.1 Halomonas citrativorans | reverse complement strand
TGATCTTGCCCAGTAACGATGGACACCTCAAGAATGTAATACACTGCAACGAGGTGAACCATGGCAAGATCGACGACATCAATGAAGAAAAAATCCTATACCCGTTACTCAGATACCTATCGGCAAGAAGCGTTAGCGCTTGCTGATCGCATAGGCGTTGCCGCAGCGGCTCGTGAACTGGGCATACACTCGAGTCAGCTTTATCAGTGGCGTTCTAAGGTTCAGCAACAGCAAGATACATCTGAGCGAGAGCGGTCGCTGGCAGAAGAAAACGTTCGTCTGAAGCGGCAATTAGCCGAAGCCAATGAGGAGCTGGCTATCACAAAAAAGGCCGCGGTGTACTTTGCGAAGAGCCTGAAGTGAAGTACGCCTTTATCCATCGTCATCGCCAGGCTTTCAGTGTTCAGCGCATGTGCCATGTTGTTGGGGTCGCTCGAAGCGGCTACTACGCTTGGCGACAGCGCGAAGGAGGTCTGTCTCTAAAGCGCAGCCAGCAAGCCGTTCTCGATAAGCGTGTGGCTGCGGCGTTTCACCAACGTAAAGGCCGCTCAGGCGCCCCGAGATTAGCTCTAGACCTGCAAGATGACGGAATACCGGTGAATCGCAAGACCGTGGCTGCCAGCTTACAGCGACAAGGCCTGCGTGCTAAAGCTGCCCGTAAGTTCAAGGCCACCACAAACTCTCGACATTCGCTACCTGTTGCGCCAAACCTGCTAGAGCAAGACTTCAGGGCTTCAGCCCCTAATCAAAAGTGGGTGGGTGATATCACCTACTTGGCGACGGGTGAAGGTTGGCTTTATCTTGCTGTGCTAATTGATCTTTACTCTCGCAAAGTCGTTGGTTGGGCAATGAGCGAGCGTATGACGGCAGATCTTGTCTGTGATGCACTACAAATGGCGCTATGGAAACGTAAAATGCCAACAGGCGTGATCGTCCATTCAGATCGAGGTGGTCAGTACTGTTCGACGCTGTATCAGTCGCTACTGACGCGACATGAACTCAAGTGCAGTATGAGCGCGAAAGGCAACTGTTATGATAACGCCTGTGCCGAAAGCTTCTTTCACAGCCTCAAGGTGGAAGCGATCCACGGCGAGAACTTTAAAACGCGAGATATGATGAGACGCCAGGTGTTTGAATACATCGAACTGGACTACAACAAGCAACGACGGCACAGTGCTATAGGGATGATCAGCCCAGAGGCGTTTGAAGTCCGAATGATCGCTTAAACGAGTGTCCACTGTTGCTGGGTAAGATCAT
>NZ_JABUYX010000061.1:0-1349 GCF_014898005.1 Halomonas citrativorans | reverse complement strand
GGTTCTTCGTCACTTCATGTGGATTTGGCCTGATCGAACACGCGGCCCACCGGGCTGCCAATCAGGTAGATCATGGCGATGAAGTTAGCCTCGTTCCGATAGCCACGTGCGCGTGACCGAGCCGCCTGAAACAAGCCGTTCATCCCTTCCAGCCTTGCATTCGTCAGGCCCGAGTGCCAACGTCTGACCACCGCGTCGGCGTGCCGCTCAAGCGTTGCCAGGGCCTTCCCCATCGCCTTCAGTAGCGGTTTTTTAGACACCGCCGCCTGCATGACCTTCAGGTAATTTGTGATGCGCCATCGAGCCGCTCTGGGCGTCGGGGCCTTCTGGATCCAGCGTAGCTTTTCCTTGATTATCCAGGCATCGGCAGTGGCGCTCTGATCGGCTACCAACTCCTGGAGCGCCGCCAGCTGTTTGGGTGTCAGGTTCTCGTTTTCCAGGTTCTTCAGTAGTGCCCAGCGCAGCGACTTGGGGTGTTCCTGCTCGCGGCGCTCTTTCTTGCGTACCTCCTCCAGTCGCTTGGTGAAGGTCTGCACGATATGGAACCAGTCGACCGTGACCTCGGCCTTGGGAAGGTACTCGGTCACCCCGCTGAGGAAGGCTGGCGACATGTCGCAGACGACCTCGACCACATTGGTCGTATCGCCGCCATGGGTCGCCAGGAAGGCGCTGAAAGCCTTGATGGCGTCCTTGCCGCAGCCTGGGACGGCGAAGACCACTGGTTCCTGCTTGCGCTGCATGTCGAGGAACACCGTGACGTAGCGATGACCGCGCCGGGACGCGGTTTCGTCCACACCGACAGTCGCCACATTGGACAAATCCAGCTCCCTCAACATGCGGCCCACATAGTAATGCACAATGCGCCATAGTCGCTTGTCGGGAATCTCCAACTGCCGTGAGACGGCCAGCACCGGCATCTCCTTGACCAGCGACATGGCCGCTTGCTCGAACAGCAGGGTGAAGTCGCTGCCCGACCGTGCCCAGGGCACCTCAATACGTTTGACACCATGCTCAGGACACTTCGTGCGAGGCACGCGAGCATGCAGGTAGCAGTGGTGCTGGAAGAAGTTCAGATGCCGCCAGGTTTTGTCGGCAAAGTCGTGAGCTTGGCAGGCCTTACCGCACTCCGGACAGGGATACAGACTGCCTCGCTCCGCCTCGACATAGAGATCCAGACGGTGGGGCGACACGGAGGTATCCAGGTGCTGGTCCTTGAGGACCCAGGGCGCTTCCAGGCCCAGGCCGAGAGTTAGAATCTGGGTGCCGTCCATGCCATACCTACCGCTGTTGTGGAGCCCCTATTCTGGCCCAGCTCAGGAGACAAATTCCACACCCAACGTCGAAGAGCC
>NZ_JABUYX010000060.1:0-1433 GCF_014898005.1 Halomonas citrativorans | reverse complement strand
CGCTTACCCAATGGGATGGACTCCTCCTCACCCTACTCCGGCGTCTGTGCGCCATACTGATAGGTGGGTTGGACAACTATCAGCGTTGAGAGTCAGGAGAAGCCCCTATGAACATTAGTCGAGTAGGTGTTGATATCGCAAAGTCTGTTTTTCACGTTCATGGTGTTGACCGACATGAGCAACCTCAGTGGCGAGGCAAATACACCCGTGCCAAGTGGCTCGATGCGGTTTGTCGCCGTGTTCCCCAGGGCGCGATCATTGGCATGGAAGCATGTGCCACAGCGCATTACTGGGCACGTCAGCTCCAGGCGCGTGGCTACCAGGTCAAACTGGTGGCTGCCCAGTTCGTAAAACCGTACGTCAAGACGAATAAAAATGACCGGGCCGATGCTGAAGCGATTTGTGAAGCCCTCGGCCGACCCACGATGCGCTTCGTGGCGATAAAATCGGTTGAGCAACAGGATGCTCAGGCTACCCACCGAATCCGGGAAGAACTCATCAGTCAGCGGACGGCCAAGGCCAACCAGATCCGTGGTCTGGTCGGGGAGTATGGCTTGATTGCTCCCACGGGTATCCAGCAATTGCGGCGGGCGCTACCACTTTGGCTGGAAGATGCCTCTAACGGGCTCAGTGACCACTTTCGTCGCTTGCTGGCAGAGTTGGCGAACGACTTACGCTACCTTGATGATCGTGTAGAACAGTTAACCACGGCCATTGAAAAACATGCCAACACCGACCCCGTTGCCAGGCGTCTGATGACGCTGCGCGGCATTGGTCCCATTACCGCCAGCGCTCTGGCCGGTGTGCTGGGTGACGGCACTATCTATCAACGTGGACGCGACTTTGCTGCGTCATTGGGGCTTACCCCGCGTCAGCACAGCACGGGCGGACGAGAGCGCCTGCTGGGGATCAGCAAGCGAGGCAACGGGTACCTGCGCAAGCTGCTGGTGCATGGCGCACGATCCGTTCTCCGTTATGCGGTGACGCAGGAAGACGGTCTGAGTCAATGGATCAAACGGCTTGCCATGCGAAAGCATCGCAACGTCGCGATTGTGGCGCTCGCCAACAAGACGGCTCGCATGGCGTGGGCCATCACGCGTCACCAGGTGCCGTATGATCCCGAACTGGCGGCGGCCACTTAGCCACATGAAAGCATCATGAATATTTAATCTTTAACCCGGTGTTCCCACCACCCCGATTGCAACACCACAAGAGAGATGGCGAACAGGTCGAACCGACGTCGGGCCATACCGTGTAGCGCGTAGAGCATCAAAGCTCGTTTACGCTGAGGGTACCCGACGTGCGAATAGCCCATTAAGGTCCGATGTCCGTGTGTCAGGCATCCTTAACGAGACCGAATATACGCTCGCAGTCGACATAGCCGCCATGACCTTTTGTGCTTGCAAGCGAGGAGGAGTCCATATACGCGCTAC
>NZ_JABUYX010000005.1:0-227289 GCF_014898005.1 Halomonas citrativorans | reverse complement strand
CAGTTCCGAAAACTCACCAAGACCAAGGGTGGGTTTGCCAACGAAAATAGCCTGTTGAAACTGCTGTATGCGGGTATCCTCAAGGCCTCAGAACGCTGGACTCACCCTGTGCAAAATTGGAACCTGACGCTGTCGCAAATGGCGATACATTTCCCAAAACGCCTGGACGGTCATATCGACCTATAATGACCAAACTGACACAAAGTTTTGAACACCCTCTCCCATAACGATGTGTCTCAGACGTCTCGGCTTTATAAAAGTGGCTGGAGTGAATATGAGACGTTTGTTGGCCGCTTCTACCCGATTGCTTACTACCGAGCCCTGTCAATAATGGTGATTAGACCTTACGATTTCGCAACCTGTGCTCTTGGCCGTTTCAGACTGAGTATTTTGACGTCTGACCCTGGCCGGGTTCGGCTTCGCTTGGCTGTGCGCACAATGCTCACGATGGGGCTTGTCTGCTTGGCGCTTCTCCTTCTTCATCGCTGGTTTCCCATGCCTGCGCCAGCCTATGCCGTTGCGATGCTTACTGCGCTTCAAGGAGCGGTGGCCATAAAGGATGCAACGGCTGGCAAACGCGCTGTTTCCCGCATTTTTGCCGCACTCTGCGGCTTCGCCGTTATTGCGGCGATTTCGCTAGTTGAACACTCGATTCTTCACATTAGTGCCGTGCTGCTTGGGGTCATTTTTTGGGCAGTGTTTATACGCCAGTTTGGCGCTCGCTGGCAGGGCGTCGGCGCGTTCACCTTTATGTGCGGTGTCATCGCTGCCTTTTTGAAGGCGCCTGATACGGACCTAATGGATATCGCTATTTCATTAGCGCTATCAGGCTTTATCGCGCATTTCGTCCGCAATTTTGTGCTGCCGGAACGGCCCGTTCAAGATTTTGAACGGGCGATACGTGCCTCCCTGCTCTCTGCAGACCGGTTGCAGGCCGGGGTCGCACGTTCGCTGCAGGCTGGAATGGCGATCGACTTGCGTGAAACGACCCGACTGGCACGTCGGGCGCAGGAGGCGACTTTCTTATGCGAAAGCTATCTACCCGCCATGTCGGAAGCAATGGATATCAAATTAGCCGATCTACTGGCGATGCGCCTGTTTGACCTGAGACTTGCTATCGAAAGGGTGCTCGATGACGCGCTAAAAGTTGATCATAAAACATCCGGCCCCGAGCTTGCCGTGCTTGAAAAGCAGCTCACTGAGCTGCGGGATGTTGAAGTAAAAGTGCGTGCCGATGTCGCTTCTATCGATACTTCCTCTTCGGCTTCATCTCCCAAGCGCCCGCCTTCGGTGCCTGCCGCGGCCTCGTCGCCGCACGGAAGCCTTCTCGCCAATCCATTCTTCAGGCAAGCTGTTCAGGTAACACTGGCATCCGGCATTGCCATGATTGTGGGTCTCGCGTTGTCTCCAGAAAGGTGGTTCTGGGCGGTGATGACGGCCTTTCTGATTTTCTCCAATACTCAGTCGCGGGGTGCTGTCGCCGTTCGTGGGCTTAACCGGGCGCTGGGTACTGCTGTGGGCATTTGCGTGGGTATTGGGCTTGCTACCCTGGTGCATAGCAATCTCTACTGGACCATACCGCTGGTGGCGATCTCGATCTTTGCAGCGTTTTATCTGATGATGCTCTCTTACGCGATGATGACGTTTCTAATCACCATCGCTCTTTCGCTCATCTACGGCATTCTGGGAGAGTTTACGCCGGGGTTGCTTGTCCTGCGGCTGGAAGAAACGCTGGTGGGGGCCTTCGCGGGAATCATCGTCTCGCTTGCCGTCTTACCGCAGAGTACTCGCGAGCAGGCCCGTCAGGCATTTGATCGCTTTCTATCAGCGTTTGAAAAGCTACTGGGGGATATCATCGCCGAAGAGGGCGACGCGAAGCGTCATTCACGTCTGATAGGATCCGTCACCGCGCTTGATACAGCACGGGCGAGCTTCGTTGATGCTGCAAGCCCCATGCAAAGCTTCATCTCGTTCGGGGCGACGCACCGGTGGGCTTATCAGAACTTGAAGTACGCCTCGACCCTGGCGTACGCCGCGCATCTGCTGGAGCGTCGGTTTAGCCAGGCTTCGCCAAATGAGCAAGAGCAGCAAGCAATCGCTGGTATTCGCGCTCGGCTTGCCCACCCGGCCGAGAATCATCTTGAGGCGCCCGCTTTAGAGAGCCCTGTTCAAAATAACCTGTCGACGTCAGCGGATAATGACTTAGCGGCCAACGATTTGGCGGCCAACGATTCGACGGATAACACCGCTGCTTACGCGATCACTCTGATACATCAGACGCTGGATCAGCGCGAAAGTGAGCGATAGCAGAGGCAACGTATCCGTTCAGCCAGACACACTTAACATGCCGTAAACGACACGCTGCGAATGAGTGCCGTGACCTGCATGCCTTTTGCCAACCCCATCTCATCCCATGATTTACGCGTTAACCGGGCGCGTAAGAAAAACCGGCCGATGCTTAAACGCAGCTCCACCGTATAAGGCGCTTCAGGGAGGGTGATGAAATCAGTGATAGTGGCGCTGAGCTGGTTGCGATAACTGGTGTTGGCGGGTGGAGTAAGCGCCAAGGCAATATCGCGGGCCAAAATACGTACTCGCAAGCGGCTGCCAATCGGCGCTGAGGTGCCAGGCAGTACCAACTGATGTTCGTCATCAAGCGCTAAATGGGTCAGGCCATACGCGTTTTCATGGGCGACTACTTCGCCTTGCAGTAGCGAGGCCGCATCAAATCCCCCCAGCTCATGGGTTAGATCAAAGCGCTGGAGCAGGGCGCCCAGTGTGTCGCTGGCGCGAACCTGTCCGGCTTTCATTACCACCAAATGATCGGCAATCGCCGTGATCTCTTCGGCATCATGGCTAACGTAGATAACCGGAATATCCACCTGCTGGGTGAGCCGGGTGATGTAGCGCAGCAGCTCCTCTTTGCGCGCGCCATCAAGCCCGGTTAGCGGTTCATCCATAAGAAGCAGTTGGGGGTCACTGAGTAGCGCTCGGCCAATGGCCACACGGCGCGCTTCACCCCCTGAAAGCGTGCCGGGCATGCGCTCCAGCAAGGCTTCGATACCCAGTAGTTCTACTATCTCGGCAAAGCGCTGCAAAGCTGGGCGACGCATGCCGTAGATTAAATTGCCGCGCACGCGGTAGTGCGGAAACAGGCGCGCTTCTTGAAATACAACGCCAATACGCCGACGGTGCGGCGGTACGAAGATGCCTTGCCGGGTATCCAGCAAGGTCTGCTCGCCCAGTGTTAGGACGCCCTGTTTTGGCCTTTCAAGCCCGGCTATCAGCCTAAGCAGGCTGGTTTTTCCGCTGCCGGAGGGGCCAAAAAAGCCGCTTACGCCTGTCGCGGGCAAGTTGAGTGCAACTGAAAGATGAAAATCCCCCAACTGCTGTTCAACCTGCAGTTTGAGTCGTGGGTCGCTGGCCTGAGGAGTAGTCGTTACGTTAGCCATCGCGTTCCTGTAGGCGTTGTCGGGTGCGCCGGGCTAGCCATTCCGAGGCAATTAACGATACCAGCGCAATGGCAATGGCGATTAGGCACAGCCGCGCGGCGGCGGCCTCTTGGCCGGGTGATTGAATCAGAGTGTAAAGCGCCAGCGGCAAGGTGCGGGTTTCGCCGGGGATGTTGGAAGCAAAGGTAATCGTTGCGCCAAACTCGGAAAGCGCCCGCGCAAAAGCGAGCACCGTGCCGGTTAACAGGCCGGGCACGGCCAGCGGCAGCGTAATCGTGGTAAACACCCGCCATCGGCTAGCGCCCAGCGTGCTGGCGGCGGCTTCAAGCTTGGGGTCAACTGCTTCAAGGGAGAGCCGTAATGCGCGTACCAGCAGTGGAAACGCCATTACGCCGCTGGCGACCGCAGCGCCTTGCCAGGTAAACGGCAGCGACACGCCCAGCGTGCTATACAACCATTGGCCAATAACGCCTTGTCTACCCAGCGTCACCAGCAATAAATAGCCGACTACTACAGGCGGCAACACCAGTGGTAGGTGAATCAAGCCGTCCACCACTGCTTTACCGCTAAACTCAAAGCGCGCCAGCCACCAGGCCACGGCAATTCCCGGCGGTAAAATCCAGGCGATGGCGGCCAGCCCGATTAACAAGCTTAGGCGGATGACCTCCCACTCAGCAGGCGAAAGGCTCACCGGGCATCCATATCGGTATCAAATCCGTACTGTGCAAAGATGCTCAGTGCTTCTTCGCTCTCAAGCCATTGGCGTAAAGCAATCGCTGCATCGTTCTGCTCGGCGTCGATTAAGGCAATCGGGTAGGTGATAGGCGCATGCGTTTCAGGCGGGAAAAGCCCCAATACTCTTACTTGTTGGCTGGCTAATGCGTCGGTTTGATACACAACACCCGCAGGCGTTTCTTGGCGCTCCACCAGTGTAAGGGCTGCGCGTACGTCGTTGCCACGCGCAAGCCTTGGGAGTAGCTCCTCCCACTCTCCTAGCGCTTCAAGCGCCTGTTGGGTGTAGATGCCTGCCGGCACATGGTCCGGGTCGCCGACCGAGAGTCGGTCCCGCTCACCCAGCAGCGTGGCGATGCGGGCGTCTTCGCCTGGTGTGAAATGCTCGGGAGCGTCTGGGCTTGCTGAAACCAGCGCCAAGCGGTTGTACAGTAAATCACTGCGCTTTTGAACATTAATGCCTTGGGCTTCCAGCCAGTCCATCCACTCAACGTTTGCTGAAATAAACAGCGCCGCCGGGCTGCCGTTGGCAATTTGGCGGGCAAGGGTGGATGAAGATGCATAGATCGGCGTTACAGATACATCATGCTGCGCTTCATAGGTCGCGATAGCTTCGTTAAGTGCATCGGTAAGCGAAGCTGCCGCCGCCACTTGAATATTTGCCGCTGCATAACTTGCGGTAGGCATCACCATCATGAGCAGGGGGGCTATCAAGGGGCGATAAATGGCGAGATTGATCATACGGTTACGGTCCTTGTGCGCATCTTCTTGAGGGTTAATGTAACGCTTTTATCATGATCTAATCCAGGAGGCGGTAGCCAACATTGGCCATACGCACGGGTGATGAGTCCTTGGTCATTGCGTCAGCAACGTTTAAACAGAGTGGCGACCGCGAACTGCCAGGCATTTTGTGTATCTAACCCGCGATGAGTCAGTATTTATCAAATGAGCTGTTATAGGGAAAAACATGAAAAAAAATATGATTCAGGCAGGTGTTGTTGCCTTATTAACGGGTATGTTGT
Organism: Halomonas citrativorans; assembly: GCF_014898005.1. Lineage (NCBI taxonomy): Bacteria > Pseudomonadati > Pseudomonadota > Gammaproteobacteria > Oceanospirillales > Halomonadaceae > Halomonas > Halomonas citrativorans. The sequence goes on along the minus strand of NZ_JABUYX010000005.1, from coordinate 222,083 downwards.
TACCACCGGTCGCCGCTGCCGCCGATGATTTATGTGAAAGCAAGGCAGCCGATGTTCGTGAGCAGTTAGCGCATGCCCAGGCTCAGGGTAATCAGCATCGAGAGGAAGGCCTGCAGCGCGCGTTAGATGCGATTGACGATAACTGCACGAATGAAAGTGTACTAAATGATGCAACGGATGAAGTAAAAGAGAGCCTTGCAGAGGTTCAAGAGCGCCAGGCGGAATTTGAAGAAGCGCTCAATGAAGGCGATGACGATGACATTGAAAAAAGGCGCGTTAAGCTGGAAGAGGCAACGCTTGAGCTGGAACGCCATACTGAAGAATTGAATGCGTTACAGCAGCAAATTAGCGAGTAAATCATTGGGCGCTATGCCAGGCATAGCGCCCATCAGTAGCAGGGTAAGTAACGTGCAGGTCATTAAAGTGCTTGGCGTCGGCGCTGTTGATAAAGCCACCAGGTGTCGATGCCAAAGGAGTAGGCAAGTGAGAGTAGTGCGCTAAACGCCAATAGGCTCGCAACGAGCGTGGGCGTCAGCGGGGTGAGCGCCAATAGCAGGGCGGATACTTGCCAAACGCACACCACTTTACGGCGCCTGCTGGCAAATAAAGGGGCTGAAAGCCACGTAAAGTGCCAGCTAGCCACCACAAATAAATAGCGCGTAACGCCAATCAAAAGTACCCACAGCCCTAACGATTCAAGTTGAATTAACCCCACGCAGAGCAACAGGATAAGCAGCGCATCCAGCTCCATATCAAAACGGGCGCCAAACGTGCTATAGCTCTGCGTTTTTCTGGCTATCCAGCCGTCCACGCCATCCAGCATCAGCGCGGTGGTCGCGGTAACAAGCCATAGCCAAATGGCATGAGTGAATACATTGTCGGCCAGCGCCCCCGCCACCAACGCGACTAATACGGCACGCAGTAACGTTATTCTGTTGGCCCAGCCAAGTGCGCCACCCGACCAGAAAATCAATACGCAAAGGCTAATAAACGCATAGGTGCCAAACGCTAGCCCCCAGTTCAAAGCCGTTACCGTCAATGTGGGTAGCAGGCTGCCCAGCCCCAGCAGTAGCAAACTGCCCACCGCTAGTTCGCTGGCGCTGTAGAGGCGGCTCGATAAAAGATGGCTAGAAGCGAGCGTGGTAATTCGAACCATTGTGTCTCGCAAAGCGGATATCCCGCCCGCAGTCAATTGATGGGTGAGCCTGTTTTATATATACGCTTCTTATACGTGGCTCTGCGGTTGTCTACCCCATTAATCATAGCGTATTGATGTCCCTGAAAAGTACCTGCGTACATTTTTAACCGTTCTTAAACGAAATTGGCGCCCGCATTCATCGACCTGTGTCTTTTCTGGGCTAAGCTTTACGGTACGCCACAAAAATTTCATACGTTGGCCATGCCAGATTAACGGTAGAGGCGCCCAACTGGTTGGATGAAAACGCGAATAATAGGGAAATGACATGTCGGCGAACGATACGGCCACTGCCTTCTGGGTAACGCGCCCAAGGGCTGGCGAGCTTAAAAAAGAGACGCTCACCAGCGTAGGGGAGGAAGACGTACGCGTACGTGCCCTGTTCAGTGGCGTTAGCCGTGGCACTGAGTCGCTGGTATTCAACGCTCGCGTACCCGAAAGTGAAGTGGAGCGTATGCAGGCCCCTTTTCAGGCAGGTAGTTTTCCCGCGCCGGTCAAGTATGGCTACTGTAGTGTCGGCGTTGTTGAGCAAGGGCCTGCGCACTTGCTTAACAAAACAGTATTTTGTCTCTATCCCCATCAGGATCGCTATGTCGTTCCTGCTTCCGCCGTATTGCCTATTCCTGACAATATACCGGTGCCGCGCGCCGTGCTGGCCGCCAATATGGAGACGGCCATTAACGGCGTTTGGGACGCCGAACCAATGCTTGGGGAACGCGTCAGTGTTATCGGGGCCGGTGTTGTAGGCGCCCTGGTGGCTTACCTGTGTTCACAGATCCCCGGCGTGAGCGTCACGCTGATTGATATTAACCCGAAGCGCCAAGCGCTCGCTGAGCGTTTAGGCCTTGTCTTTTGTACCCCGGAACAAGCGCCCAACGATCAAGACTGCATCATTCACGCCAGTGGCCACCCCGAAGGCTTACGCCAAGCGCTAAGCCAGGTCGGCAACGAAGGCCGAATTATCGAAATGAGCTGGTTTGGCGAAGGGGAGGTGAGTATCCCCTTGGGCGGTGCGTTTCATTCACAGCGCCTTAGCCTGCGCGCCAGCCAGGTGGGCCAGCTACCCGCTAAATTGCGCCCGCGCTGGGACTTTCAGCGCCGTTTAATGTTGGCCTTGAGCCTGTTAAACGATAGCCGATTAGACGCACTGATTAGTGGCGAGAGCGACTTTGACGCCTTGCCCCAGCTTGCTCCCAAACTCTTTTCTGCGGGCAGTGATGTGCTATGCCACCGCCTTCGTTACCCCGCTCACGCTTAATCACTACAGCTTACTATCAGGAGCGTTTATGTACCGTCTATGTGTTCGTGATCACTTTATGATTGCGCATAGCTTTAAAGGTGACATTTTTGGTCCTGCCCAGCGCACGCATGGGGCAACATATGTCGTTGATGTGGTCTTTCAGCGCCCGGAGCTTGATGAGGACGGATTAGTGATTGATATCGGCCTCGCCAGCGAAACGCTCAAGGAGGTGTTGTCACACCTGAACTATCGCAATCTGGATGACGAAGAAGCCTTTAAGGGTAAAAACACCTCAACCGAGTTTATGGCCAGCGTTATCTTCAGCCGTTTGGCCGATGCCATCGGCGAGGGCCGAATGGGGAAAACCGCGCAAGGCATCGCTCGTATGGAAGTCAAACTGCATGAGTCGCATATTGCCTGGGCAAGCTATGAAGGCGATCTATGAGTGAACCACTGACGTTTATTATCGCGGGGGCGCTTGATCAGCGCACCGGCGGCTATATCTACGATGCGCGCATTATCGAAGCGCTGCGTCAGGAAGGGCGCACCGTCGATGTCATCTGCTTATCAGGCCGCTTCCCTAATGCCGACCAGGAGGCTGCCGAGCAATTGGCTACGGCACTAAACGATTTGCCCGAGGCCACGGACGTGGTGATCGATGGTCTCGCCATGGGGATGTTACCGGACATCATTATTGAGCAGGCCAATCGGTTGATGATAACAGCACTGGTGCATCATCCGCTGGGGGATGAGCAAGGGCTAAGCGAATCCGAGCAGCAGCAATTTCATCAGTCTGAGCTTACGGCGCTTGCCGCCGTCTCACAAATAATCGTGACCAGCCGGTTTACTGAGCGCCGATTGAAGGCGTTGGCAAACCGCTACGCCATGCCTATAGCGGCCACGGTTAGTGTTGTTGAACCTGGGGTGGACGTTGTCCCCATTAACGCCGCCCCAGCGCTTGGCGAGCCGCTGCGGTTTGTGTGTGTGGCAACGCTTGTTCCGCGTAAGGGGCAGGATGTGTTGGTCCAGGCGTTGGCGGGATTAAACCAGAGAAACTGGCAGTGTAACTGTTATGGCGGCGCACGTGATGCGGCGTTTGCCGACCGGGTAGCGCAGTTGATTGAGGCGCATGGGCTTGCGTCTTGTGTGCAGCTGCACGGCGAGTGCGACGCGACGACCTTAACCAGGACGTACGAAAACGCGCATGCCCTGGTACTGCCTTCCTGGTACGAAGGCTATGGCATGGTGGTCACCGAGGCGCTGGCGCGAGGCCTGCCTGTCATTACCACGACCGGGGGCGCTCTTGATGAAACCTTGCCGGAAGGCGCAGGCCTTAAAGTAACACCTGGGGATGTAAAAGCACTGACACATGCACTGAGCCGTTTCTGCGATGAACCCGAGCTGCGAGCGTCGCTTAAAGCCGGTGCAGAAGCGGTACGTGAAACGCTTAGCGATTGGCAGCATGCCGGTGCTGCGTTTGCTAAAGCGCTGAACCCGGCTCCCTCTTTTCATAATGGCAGCCAGTTTGAGGCCGATTGGCTCACGCTACGTGAAGAGGCGGACGTTACGTTTAGAAGCCAGCAGCTTCCTCAAAAAGCCGCTATATGGCTAAACGAACGCACTCAGACGCCGAGGCTGGTCGATTTAGGGTCAGGCAGAGGAAGCAATATGCGCTTCCTCGTGCCTTTTCTACCGACCCCGCAGCACTGGACGTTCATTGACCATGACGCTGAACTACTCAACGACGCCCGCGACAGCATCGGCAAGTTGGAAAATGCCCAGGCGGGCATTTGGGTAGAAACGCTCTGCACGTCGCTTGATTCGCTTGTTCATGTGCCTCTGCAGGATGCGGATCTGATAACCGCATCGGCACTGCTGGATCTTGTATCGCAAGGTTGGATCGAAACGCTCGTAACGCACTGTCAGGCACGTGATCAGGCGCTTTTAATGGCCCTTAGCGTGAACGGAGAGTGGGGCTTTACCGATGCCGATGATGAGCCGTTATCCGATGATGATGACCACTGGCTACTGGCGCTGTTTATGGCGCATCAGCATCGCGACAAAGGATTAGGTGATGCCTTGGGCGGGCAGGCTCACGAGACGCTGGTTAATGCGCTTGAACAAGCGAATTATCAGGTTGAACAGGTTGCTACCCCTTGGCTGTTGAGTTCGGCTAACCGTTTACATCAATCTTTAATGACGGCGCTCATTAACGGCTGGGCGGAAGCGGCGACAGAGCAGGCACCAGAGGCCGCTACTCGTATTGGTGAGTGGCGTGAGCGACGTACACACTTGGTGGCTTCCGGTGAAGTAGGCATTTGGGTGGGGCATTGCGACCTGCTAGCAACGCCAGAAAAAAGGGCGTAGCCCGATGAACATGCAGCGGATATGGCGCTCTCCTTGGGTTCGACGCGGGCTAATGAGCGCTGGCTTGCTGGTGGTGATCGCGTTATTTGTAGAGCCCCGTGACATCATGGGCCAGGTACAGCGCTTATCGTTGGGCTGGGTCGTTGTGGCGCTGCTGATTAGCGTGGTTCAAATTATGCTCAGTGCGTGGCGATGGCAGTTGACGGCCAACCGAGTGGGGGCTCCGCTGCGGTTTAGCTATGCATTGCGGGAGTACTATCTTGCCTTGTTAGTGAATCAGATATTGCCTGGTGGCATTTTAGGCGATGCTGGCCGCGCTCATCGGCACGCTCAACAAGCAGGCTCACGGGGTAGCGCATGGCGGGCGGTAATTATCGAGCGCACCTCTGGGCAGGTGGCTGTGGTGGGTTTAACCATTGCGGCCCTGTTACTTTCTCCGCTATGGCACGCCGTGCTTGGCTGGCCGGTTAGCCTCACTATTGTTGGTGGGCTGTGCTTTGCAGGCGTGGCCGTGTGGCAAGGAGTAGTGCGCTTGCCTTCATCGCGGCTACCGGCGTGGTGTCATTCGATGGGGGTGGATATCAAGCGAGGCCTTTTTAGCCCCGGGGTGTGGCACTTACAACTGGCATCTTCGCTCGTTATTGTCATGAGCTATGGGGTCGTTATGGTCTGTGCGGCGCGGGCCATTGGTGTCGAGCTTGCGGCGTCGAAAATTTTGGCATTGGCGCCGGTGCTTCTGTTAGCCATGTTAATTCCGCTGTCCGTTGCCGGGTGGGGACTGCGTGAAGGGGCCGCTGTGGCCACTTGGGCGCTGGTGGGGCTGCCCACTGCTCAAGGGGTTGCGGTATCCCTTGCTTATGGCGTGTTAGTACTGCTTTCAAGCCTGCCGGGCATTTGGGTGGCGTTGGATAAACGTCACCGTGCCCAGCCGTCAGGTAAAGGTGGTGGCTCTCAGTACCACATCAAACAGCGTGTCGTCTCCACAGCGAAACGTTCGCATCGTCGGGCGCAGAGCACTTCCAAGCGTCTCGATAGGCGTCATCTGAAGCCCCGGCCTGCCCGAGCCGATCAGCAGTGGGGCGACCAGAAGGTGCAGGCGATCAATGACGTTTGCTTCAATAAACCGGGAAACCGTTATGCCGCCCCCTTCCACCAGAATGCGCTTCAAACCACACTGATTAAGCAGCGTGATTACATCATTTGGGGCGAACTGCCCCTGCGCATTCAGCGGCAGTACATGGCGCTGAACCCGCGAATTGGGCGGCGGCGGTGTATCCGGCCCCACGATGTGCAGCGTGGGCGCCGAGTCGGTGTGGAACAGCTTTATGCCTGCGGGCACACGACCGCGCGGATCAAGCACTACCCGCGTGGGATGCGTGCCGGTGACATGACGCACTGTCAATTGGGGGTCGTCAGCACTGGCCGTACCGGCGCCGACGATAACGGCATCCACCAGCGCCCGCAGCCGATGCAGGTGAATCAGGCTCTCATGGCCGTTGACGTAGTGCGAGTGGCCGCTCTGCGTCGCAATACGCCCGTCCAGGCTTTGCCCCAGCTGGGCAATCACCCAGTGGGGGCGGCTTGCCAGCGGCACCAAGCAGTCCAGCAGGTCAGTGGCCGCCGGTGTTATAGCGTTCTGACGGTGCCAGTTGCCCTCAGCGTCGAGCCGCAATGGCGCCTCGGTTGTTCGGCCTTCACGTATTGCCAACAGCCACGCCCACGCCGTGTCTATATCCAGCGACGTCTTCTTCTCCAACAATGTTTTAGGACCAATGCAGCCACTATGGTGACGGGTGTCGGACATAACGCCTCCACGCTGAGAAAACAGTCTTATCTTGCGGGGCCGTATAGTTCAACGCAAGCGTACGCTACCCGCTGCACCAGGCAATCAGGAGGCCACTATGTATCACATTGAACGCGCTATTTTCGACATTCGCCGTGGGCTGCCGGTTGTGCTTAATACGGGGGAAAAGCGTCTGCTGGTACAGGCATTAGAGGGCATTGAGTCGGTCGATATGCTGGCCAAACTCGCAGGGACGCGACCATCTCTGGTATTAACGCGCCATCGCCTGGAGGCGATGGGCATGTCACTAACGGCGGAAGCAGCCTGTTTGCCATTGGTTGAGCATGTGAACGAAGATAATTTGCAGGCGCTCGCGGTGGTTCAAACGGCGAGCCGACCCGCGCATTCCTTATTAAGTGGCCTTAAACCCGCAGGGCCAGGTGAGCGTGGCGCGGTCGCACTCATGCGCCGTGCTTTGCTAATTCCAGCCGCGCTATGTGCCGATGTGAGTGACCAGGCGGCTGAATCGGTGGCGCAGGAAATTGCTCAAGGCAAGCTGTTGGAGGTTGATGCAAGAGACGCTGCAAAGTGCCTGGCCGGTGCACCGGGTATGCTGAAACGGGTGAGCGAAGCCAGGATTCCGCTGGAAGACGCTGCTGAAAGTCGCTTTGTGCTGTTCCGCGAGCCGGATGGGCTACGCGAGCATGTGGCGGTAGTGATCGGGCAGCCTGAAACGCTGGAAGGGGCGGTCCCCTTACGCCTGCACTCTGCGTGCCTGACCGGCGATTTGTTTGGCAGCCTGCGCTGTGACTGTGGCGAGCAGTTGCGTAATGCCGTGGCGGACATTCAAGCTATGGGCGGCGGTGTATTGCTTTACCTGGCCCAGGAGGGGCGTGGTATTGGGCTTGCCAACAAGCTGCGCGCGTATACCTTGCAAGACGGTGGCCTGGACACCATGGATGCTGACCAAGTGCTGGGGTTTGGTGACGACGAGCGCCAGTACGCCGTGGCGGTGGACATGCTTAATGCGCTGAAGATCTCTCAAGTGCAGCTACTGACGAATAACCCATTGAAGATCGCTGCCCTGCGTGAAGGCGGGATTGTGGTGGTATCGCGTCAAGCACTTTATGGGAGCGTCACCGACCAGAATCATCGCTACCTGAGCGCAAAAGCCAATCGAGCCGGCCATCTTTTCGGCGACGTATTAGGCCGACATGGGCGCTAACGCACCAGGCCATTGCGGGTAGTAAGTAATTAACACGCTTAAAACGCAGGCAGCCGAGCTGTTTCCGTGATCACGGTTGCCAGTTGCTCAGCGTAATGGTGTACCAGACGCTCACCCAATGCCGACGTGGCTTGGTGGGCATCACCGGCCACGCCGTGCTGGCTTAAGTCCTCGGCAAGCCAGGCAAATGCGGCGGCCCCTTCCGGGCCTACCAGTCGGCAATTTTCTAACGTGCCGAGCGGGGCAGCCTGATAGTTGTCCAGATTGACGGTGGTTGGCGCCAGGTATTGCATCATGGCGGTTTCAAGCAGCCCGCCGTGTAATCCATAACGCAGCTCCTGGGCATCAACCGCACCTTCAAGCGGTGGTAGCCGCGTATACGTCGCTTTAACGACGCGCATATTAAACTGCTGGCGTAGGGTGAGCGCGGCCAACTCCATAATGGCTTTATTACCGCCATGGCTGTTGATGAGTACCAGCCGGTTGATGCCCGCCTGAGCGACGCATTTCCCATACGCTTCAAGTGTGGCAATCGCGAGCGACGCAGGAAGGCTAAGCGTGCCAGAGAAGTTAGCGTGCTCGTCGCTTGCGCCCACCGCAATAGAGGGTAAGCAAACGACCTCTAGAGCAGGGTCAAGAACGCTCAGCATAGCAGCCTGCAGCCCTTCGCCAATAATAAGGTCCGTGCCTAACGGTAGGTGTGTGCCGTGCTGCTCAATCGCGCCCAGCACTAAAACGGCGACAGGATCGCGCTCGGCGACCGCCGCTAACTCGGGAACACTAAGCGCTTGCCAATCGTAAATCATAAATCCTGAATTCCTGGCGTAAGCTCCTTGTAACGGAGCTTGGCATGGAGGGTGTGATAGCCGGTCCTGATCAACGTTTTAGTAAACACGTTTTTGTAACCATAGCGCTCCTGTGCTTGAAACCACAGCGCTGTTGGCAGGTTAGGTCGAAAATTAACGTTTGAAAAGCTGTCACATACCATCACCCGCTGTGGGCACGCGCCGATAGGGGATGATCCACTCGGCAGGCATACAGGTCGCCCGAGGGCAGGCCATCTGCACCTGTGGCGAACCACAGGCTGCGTTAAACCAGCATCGAACTGCTTAGCCGATGTGCTAGCTGGCTAGGCATTAATGAGGCTCCTTCGTCTGGGCAGCCGGGGACGACGGCGCGTGGACGCTAAACTGGTTTAGCGACTGAGGCGGCATCTCGCCAGACAATTCAGAAGGCAGCGCATTAAGAACGTACGGAGAACCATCGGCCATGGCAGGCAAGGTTGAACTGTCGCGCGCCATAAGGGTGTTAAATTCATCCAGCAAAGATGGGCTCAAACGCGTGCTAGGCGTTTGTAGCAGCCCTAAGCGCTGATTGATAACGCCGCCCCACGTGCTGCTACTGGAGTACTTGATGATCGGCACGGCTAACAGCAGGCCTAGCCATACCGGCGATAGCCATCCAAAGGCTGAGGCGGAAAACAGCATGACAGCTCCCGCCCAGGCAAGGCCACATAGCGTCATCCAACCAGCATGCTGCCACACTTCTCCCCAAGGTAAAGAGCGCTCGCCTCGGGGTTGGGTTTGCCACTCAATAGAGCGCCCTAGCAGCACGGTGATAATAAACAGGCTGTGCCATGCCATCATCAAGGGTGCAATCAACGCGGCAAAGAGTATTTCCAATACCATGCTGGTGAATAGCTTAAGCCTGCCACCAAAAGCATGAGGACACTGTCCGAGTGCCAGTAAAAACCCCAAAAACTTGGGTGCCAGCAGCATCCCCAAGGTAATGGTCAGTAGTCCTACGGATAATGATTTGGGCAGCATTTGCTCTGTCGGCTCATCAATCGCCTGGTAGCCGACCAGGAGACTCGTACACACCAGCAGAGCGAGCCACACAAGTGATGATAAATAGGCAAAGGCGCCGAAGAAAAAATGTAGCCGACTGATGGGATGAAAGCCCGCGCCCGTTAGCAAACGTAGATGCTGTAAATTTCCCTGCAGCCAACGACGGTCACGCTTGGCAAAGTCGAGCATATTGCTGGGCATGGCCTCAAAGCTGTTATGCGAGGCGCTGGCATACGGGTCATGGCGTGAAACGGCGGTGGTGGCCGTGGTATCAAGAAGTACCTGCCAGCCACTTCTTTTTAACAGTGCGGCTTCAACGAAATCGTGGCTAAGAATTTCCCCGCCAAGCGGCGGTTTGCCGGGAATGGTAGGCAAGCCTGCGCTGGCCATAAAGGCGCGCGTGCGCACAATGGCGTTATGCCCCCAGTAGTTGGCAGCATCGCCTTGCCAGAAGCTTTGGCCTGCGGCCAGCATCGGGCTGTAAAGTGCAGAGGCAAACTGCGTGAAAAGGCCAAACAGCGTGCGTTGGCCAACTGGAATCGGAACGGTTTGAATCAAGCCGACACCGGGCTCGCGCTGCATACGGTGAACAAGCGTTAACAGCGTCTCGCCACTCATCAGGCTATCCGCATCCAGAACCACCATATAGTCGTAGCGGCGTCCCCAGCGGCAGCAAAAATCGGCAATATTACCTGCCTTACGCTCATGGTTGTTCTCTCGGCGACGGTAGTGAACCGCCAATTGGCCGGCAAGGCGCTGCTGAAGTGCTGCCACGTGGGCGGCCTCTTCCTGGGCTTTGTTGAGGTCCTGCGTATCACTCAGAATAAAGACGTCGAAGTGTTCGCTTAAGAGCGTCTCAGGACGGTTCGAGGAGGTGTGTGCCTGCTCAATTAGCGAGCGACAGGTCGCTTCGAGGCCTGCAATAGTGGGGATGGGAGGTTCTGCATAAATCGGCATGACCAGCGCTGTTTTACTCACCAGTAAATTGCCGTTAGGCGAAAGCGGCACTTGCCGACGCAGGCTTAAGGGATCTAGCCGCAGGGCGCACACAATAAAACCGAACACAGCGCCCCAAAACGCCAAGGCGATCCAGCTAAACGTTAGTGCAAACAGTACCAACATGGTGATTTGCCAGCCTATTTCCAAAAAGGAAATAACCTTGAACATCACCACACAGCCAGCAATGCTGGAACTGATGACGAGCACGGTCAGCAATGCGCGACGAAAGGCCAACCACGGAATCAACGGGGTAAGTTCAATAGATTTACGCATCGGGATACCACACATAGTTCCAGGTTTCGCTAATGGGCTGGTTGTTGAGCATTAAACGCAGGCGGATATCACTTGGTTCAGTTGTCGGCGGAACTCGAAAGCTGGCGCGCCACATGTTATCGGGGAGCGACATAACATGGGGCTGCGTGACGTTGCCGGTTTGGGTTCTAATGTCGAGCTTGACGGGTTGGTCTGGGGCAATGTCGTCAAGCGCACCGCCTTGAAAATCGACAACAAACTGGCGCTCTAATGTAGCGCCTTCACTGGCGCTCCCCTCAATGGTGGCCTTGCCATGACGGGTGCGAATGACTCGGCCTACGTCGTGGTCCTGGGCATCATTGAGTGTGTGGGTATGATAATGAAGGTGGCGTGAGTCCCCAGCGTTAAGCGGCTCATCGTCGACCCAATAGGCAACAATATTGTCGTGGGTTTCATCCGGAGTGGGTATTTCTACTAGTTCAACATGACCTGCGCCCCATGCATCAATAGGCGCTACCCATTGGCTGGGCCGTTGATGGTAATGCGCTTCCATATCCAAATAGCGGCTAAAGTCGCGCTCACGCTGCATCAGCCCAAAACCGTGGGGGGCGTTATCCACAAAGCTTGAAATATGTGTCTCTTGAGGGTTACTGAGCGGGCGCCAAATCCATTCATCAGCGCCTGTATGTATTAATAATCCGTCAGAGTCGTGTACCTGCGGCCGAAAATCATCAAACCTTTCATGGCTAGACTCGCCAAACGTGTACATGCTGGTAAGCGGGGCTATACCTAGCTTGGCGACATCGTGACGGGCAAATAGCTCGGCTTCTACCTCGGCATTGGTTTGCTCACCAGGACGCAGTGTTATTCGGTAAGCACCGCTTAACGATGGACTGTCGAGCAGAGCGAGCAGCGTGATTTCATCGGCATCTTCGCCTGGCTTATATAGCCAAAACTCCCGAAAGGCTGGAAACTCTTCCTTTTCAGATGACGCTGTGTCGACCGCTAATCCTCGCGTTGATAATCCGTAGGTTTGGTCCTGGCCCACCAAACGGAAATAGCTGGCGCCTAAAAAGACCGCGAACTCATCCGCGTAATCGTCATTGTTGAGGGGATAGTGCAGCCGAAATCCGGCATGGCCACTGCCGGTTAAATCCTGCTCAAGAAGCGCCTCAGCATTGTCATCGTACTGAAAATCATCGCTGGAGAAGGGCAGCGGAGTAACGTCATCGCCCTCAATGATATTCAGCGTGATAGGCGTTTGAAAAATAAATCCGCTATGAAATAACTGTAAATTGAAGGGGCTTTCATCACGCCAGTAGGCCTGGTCGGGCGAAAAGCGGATTTGTCGATAGGTGTCGTAATCAATCTCTTTTAGGGCCGAGGGTAGTGATTCTTCAGGCGCTTGATACGCCTGTTCAGCAAGCTGTTTAGCCTGCTCAATGACCGCATTGAAATGGTCATCTGTGTGGGCACTGGCTGGCAATGCCGTAAAGCAGCCAAGCAGTAATATCCACTTTCCGATCTCCGGGCTCTTCAACGTCGTACAGCGCATAGGCGAGTTCCTTTCGACGGCTGACTAAAACAGGGTGAGCTAACATCACTACCAGCATGTTTGAACAAATTTTGTACACTAAATCCTTTATGCACACTGTTCATCTAACGTATGGTCGCCAACCTGGGTAATGCCGCCACTTACACGGCATTTGGACGCCCGCTTAACGTATATGTAGACCTGCCGTTGTTGCGCTCAATCTTTCACTTGCTAGTAGGTAATGTAGGCCAAATATGGGCATTTTGCGCGATGCTTGCAGGCGCCGCTGGGCTATTTTTGCGCCTTGGGAGCACGCGAGTGACCCACCGGAGGTGGTCTGGCAGGATAGTGAGCGGATACGTGATCATTACGCTTGGTTTGTCGACTACGCTGTAGAGGTGACCCAGCGTTATTGGCGCCTTTTCGCACGTATGGATTTGTGGAGGGCACGCTGCCGTCATTGGATAATCCTGAAAAGGCCGCACGAATGAGCCAGCTTCGCCACTGGTTACGGGAAGCATTTGGCAGCCGGTAACACTTTGCCTACAAGGACGAGACTATGATTCAGCCGGTGATTCTATGCGGGGGAAGCGGCACACGGCTGTGGCCGCTTTCACGCGAGCAAATGCCCAAACAGTTTTTGCGCTTAACCTCGTCGAAGAGCCTGCTTCAGCAAACGCTGGATCGCCTGGAGGGGATAAGTACGACACCGCCGTTTATTATGGGCCATCAGGCGCACCGGTTCCTTATGGCTGAGCAACTGCGTGAAGCGAACCAGGCGGGGCGTATTGTGCTAGAGCCGGAAGGGCGTAACACAGCGCCTGCGATTGCCTGTGCGGCGTTGTTAGCCAGGGCCGTAGGAGACGATCCGCTGCTGTTGGTCTTGCCGGCGGATCATGTCATTGGCGATGTGAGCGCTTTTCAACAAAGTGTCGAGTGGGCCGTGCCCTTGGCAGAGCAGGGCTATTTAGTCACCTTTGGCGTTGTGCCTACGCATCCTGAAACGGGATACGGCTATATCGCCTGTGGTGACGCATTGGAAAAGGGCTATCGGCTCGCCTCGTTTATTGAAAAACCGGATGCCGAGCGCGCCGCTCAACTGCTTGAACAAGGCGATACGCTTTGGAACAGCGGCATGTTTTTGTTACGCGCTTCGACATATCTTGAGCAGCTAGCGGACCTTCAACCCGAGATGCTGTCTGCCTGCCGGGCCGCTGTTGATGGCGCTCACAGCGATCTGGATTTTCTAAGGCTCGCTGAAGCGTCGTTTCAGCGCTGCCCCGCCAATTCGATTGATTATGCCGTCATGGAGCACTGCCGTTTTGCGGCCATCATCCCCCTTGATGCTCAGTGGAGCGATGTAGGCAGTTTTGATGCGCTTTGGGAGATGGCCGCGGCGGATGAAGCGGGCAATGTGGTGCAAGGTGATGCGCTTTTGCACTCGACTACGAATTCACTCGTGATGGCCGAACATCGCTTGGTGACCACGCTGGGGGTTAACGACTTGCTTGTGATTGAAACCTCTGACAGCGTGCTGGTGGCGCATCGGGACCAGGCCCAGCACATAAAACAATTAGTCGCGGTGTTAGCCAGTAAAGGGCGCCGCGAGCTTCAGTCAGCGCCCCAGGTACATCGCCCCTGGGGTGACTTTCAAGCAATTGATAGTGGTGAGCGCTACCAGGTTAAGCATATTACGGTGAAACCCGGCGGCCGACTCTCCCTTCAACGCCACCATCATCGCGCCGAGCATTGGGTCGTGGTAAGCGGAACGGCACAGGTAACCGTGGGAGAGCGCAGCTTCTTAGTCAGTGAAAATCAATCGACCTATATCCCGATTGGCACACTTCACCGCTTAGAGAACCCCGGTAAAATCCCGTTAGAGCTGATTGAGGTTCAGTCGGGTGCCTATCTGGGGGAAGACGATATCGAAAGGCTCGATGATGTCTATGCACGTCATGACGATGAGTAGGTCTGATAAATCAGTACCTACTCAGAGAAACCCTAGTAAAGCCGGAAGTCGTTGGCGTTGGGGTTTTGCTGCTGCTCTTCGATGACTTTGCGGTAACGCTTGTATTCCCACTGGTACTGGGCGGGTTCCAACGCAATTGACGCTTCAACACTGGCGTTAACCCCGCTCGCAGACACTGTTTCGTCAGCACTATACACCCGCTCGTCGGCGTCCAGAAAATGGATAGCAAAGCCGCGCCCAGGCAGGCGCAGGGCAACGCCTGTGACAACGCGTGCCTGGGTGCGCGCCACCAGTTTGGGGAGTAGCGTGGCGGTATACGCATCGCGTGCATAAAACGGCGCAAAGACGCCGCTGCCCCAGTCGGGTTCCTGGTCAGGCAGAATGCCGATGGCCTCGCTGCGCTTAAGTGCTTTAAGCAGTGCTGCAACGCCCCGCGGGTTAGTGGGCACTAACTGTGCGCCCATCCGTTCGCGGCCATGGCGAATAATCGGCTCAAGGTTGGTTATTTTGGGAGGCTCGTACATAGCGGTGAAAGGGAAATGGCTGGAAAGCCAGAAATTCAACACTTCCCAGTTACCAAAATGCGGCGCCAGAACAATAACACCACGGCCCTGCGCGCGAGCGCTGTCCAGCTTGTCGCGGCCATGCACTTCAACAATACTTGCTTCAACGCGATCAGGCTCCGCCATCCAGGCATAGCCCAGCTCCATCATGGTGGCGGTGGAGTGACGAAGGCTCTGTTTAGCGAGCGCCCTGCGCTTACGCTGGTCAAGCGCGGGGTATACCACCTTAAGATTAATATCGGTGACGTTTCGCTCACGGCGGCTAAAGCAGTAAACGAGAGGACCAAGCGTGGAGGCAAAACGCCACAGGCGCGGCAGGGGCCAGCGCGAAAGCCTGCGCCAAAGCCACGCAATCGCCGTGGCTCGGGAGAGTCGCTTGTCTGATGTCGTTGCGTGTTCCGTCATTCGTTAGATTAACCAGCTGTCCACATTACTCGGAGCACGTTTATCTTGTAAGCCCTTAAACCCTTTAACGCAGCGAACGATAAACCAAACCGCCAGTGCAAATAAAAGCGGGAAGCCGATCAGTACAAAGGTGAGCAGGAAGCTAATGCTTGCGTACAGCAAGCCAATCCAGAAGGTGCGAACCTGATAGCGGTAGTGTTCGTCCAGCCAGGCCGGGCCTTTGCCTTGATAGACATAGGCAATGATGACGCCGACAACCGAGGTGAAGCCGACAACAAAGCTTGCCAGATAAAGCGCATAAACCACCATGGCCATTGTGGTGTCGTGCTGCTTGCTTGGCTCGGCGGTAGTGTGTTCTGAAATAATTTCGCCTTCAATCGGCGAGTCATGACGGTTATCTTGCATGTCTTTTTACCTTTAATACGGATGAGACAATAAAGCGAAGGTTCTTAACGCCCTATAATACCTTGCACGACGCCGCTAAGCATTAGTCACTGACCAGCAAGATACTGGCGGTAACATTAGCGAGCCGGGCGGCAAATCTCCAAAAGGTTACCATCGGGGTCGCGCAGATAAACGGACTCGATCGCGCCATTGGCGCCTTGGCGAGCCACCGGGCCAAGTTCAACCTCAATGCCCAGCACGTCTAGATGCTGTTTGAATTCATCCAGCGGCAATTGGCAGCGTAGGCATAAATCCAGGCTGCCAGGCGTAGGGGTTGCAGAAATAGGCTCGATGTCGGTGTCGGTTTGATGGAGTCGTAGGGCGGTATCGCCCAGCATTAAATCTACCCGTTGGGCATCACGATAGCGTACGTCTAGCCCGAGAACTCGCGAGTAAAAATCAACCGCGCGACCCATATCTGTGACAGTAACAACAAGATGATCCAAGCCTGAGAGCATGCCTCTTTCCTTAAATGCAAAACCGAAAAACAGAGAATACGACGATGCAATGCTGTCCGCTATGCGGTGAAATTAAGGTCTCGCTCTATCATCAAAATCATCGTCGTGAATATTACCAGTGTGCCACGTGTTGGCTGGTGTTTGTGCCGTCCGAGCAGCATTTAAGCGTAGCGGATGAAAAAGCAGAGTATGACCAGCATCAAAATTCACCGCAAGATATGGGATACCGGCGATTTTTAGGGCGCTTGTTCACCCCGTTGCTAGCCAAACTGCCGAAAGGTGCCAACGGGTTGGATTTTGGTTCAGGGCCTGGCCCCACGCTGTCTGTGATGTTCGAGGAAGTTGGCCACCCCATGACGGTGTTCGACATCTTCTATGCGCCCGACATGTCCGTTTTGCAGAACACCTATGATTTTATCACCGCGACTGAAGTCGTTGAGCATTTAGCCATGCCCGGAAAGGTGCTGGCGCAGTTGGTGGCTCAGCTACTCCCTGGTGGCTATCTGGGCATCATGACCAAGCGAGTGACCACTCAAGCAGCATTTGCCAACTGGCACTATATTAATGACCCCACCCATATCTGTTTTTTCAGTGAGGCAACCTTTGAATGGTGGGCCGCGCAGCATCAACTAACAGTCGAATTTCCTGAAAAAGATACGGTTATTTTGAGAAAACACTAATCGATACGAACAGGCTATGAAAAAGCGTTGACTTTATGCTATCCAGGGCAATAATTGCGCGCCCGTTTCTTGCCTGTGGTTGTGTAAAAGGTGGCAACGGCCCTTAAACAGCTATGTCCGCTTTTTTTGACCCTGTTTTTTGACAACGTGTTTGGCAAGTTGAGGTTTTCATGTCGCGGCAATTACTGGCTATGGCGTTTGCGCCTCTGTTGGGCCTGTTTATTTTAGGCATTGGCAACGGCTTTTTGGCTACCTTGATCACGGTACGCCTGGATGCGGCAGGCGGGTCTGCGACGGTGATCGGGATTGTCTCGTCAGCGTACTTTATTGGCCTGGCCTTGGGCGCCTTGTTTAACGACCGGTTATTGCTACGTATTGGGCACATTCGCGCCTATGGCAGTTTCGCCTCGCTGGTTGCCGTGACGGTGCTTCTTCAAGGGCTCTTTTTTGACCCTTGGGCCTGGTTTGCATTGCGCTTGATTGGCGGCTGGGCAACGGTCGGTGTCTATCTGGTCATTGAGAGCTGGCTGCTCACGGCAGGCGAGCAAAAAGTGCGTGGCCGCCTGTTGGCGCTCTACATGATTTCGCTTTACGCCGCCGGTGTCATTGGTCAGCTATTGCTGGGCGTCACCAATGCCATGGGCGGGACGGCACCGTTTATGGTGATCGGTATGCTGGCGTCGCTTTCTGTGCTGCCAATGGCGATGATTCCGCGTGTTACCCCTCTGATTGAGCACGCCGAACCGCTGCCTCCTTATCGATTAATCATGTTAACCCCAACGGGCGTGCTGGGTAGCCTGGGGTCGGGCATGGTGGTCGCGGCGGCGTACACCTTGCTGCCCCTTTATTTGCAGCGCATTGGAATGAGCGTGAATCAGGTCGGCCAGATGATGGCGCTGGTGGTGCTGGGAGCCATGCTGCTGCAGTATCCGATTGGGCGCTGGTCAGACCGTCACGACCGCCAAATGGTACTTATCGGGATCAGTGGTTTTTGTGTGCTGGTGTCGGCAGCAATTCTTTGGCTACCGCTCTCCACGCCGCTGCTGGCGGTACTACTGTTTTTGCTGGGCGGTGGAGTGTTTGCGTTCTACCCCGTGGCCGTCAGTCATGCTGCCGACCGAGCACCCGCCGGGGCGCTTGTACGTATGAGCCAAGGACTTTTGCTGATTAACTCTATCGGGGCAACCTTAAGCCCGCTGATGATTTCACCCGTTATGACAGCCGTGGGCGATGCCGGGTTGTTCTGGGCATTTGGCGGGCTCAGCCTGTTCTTCCTGCTCTTTTTTGCCTGGCGGCGCAGCGTGCGCCCCGCCCCGATGCCGGTGGCGCCGTTTACCGCGACGACGCCCATGACTGCGGCCGGGGCAGAGCTTGTGATTACCGAGGAGCTTGTCCAAGGGGCGCTTGAGCACGAGCATCTGGAAGATTTGTCGGATGCAGTGCCAAACGTGGACGTAGCGGAGCCGGTAGTCGGACCGCCTGCCGAGGAAGAAACCCGAATTGCCTACTATGACGATGTCGAACAGTTAAGAACGCTTAAGTAATTTGGTAGCGGGTCTGTATCGTAAAGAGGTGAGACGTTGGGCTAATGGTGTAACGATAGGCAGGAAACTACTATCGAATATAACGGTTTATAACAAACGACTGTTTTATTTCTACATCGAGGTTTTGCCATGAATCACTACGTCGCGCCGGTACGCGATTTGCGTTTTGTGCTCGAAGAACTGCTCGGGCATCACTCGCTGACGCTGTCCAATTTTACAGAGACCACACCCGACGTTGTTGAGGCGGTGCTGGATGAAGCCGCCAAGCTAGCGGGTGACGTTTGGGGGCCGCTGAATGCTACCGGTGATCATCAAGGCGCCAAACATCACCCGGATGGGCGAGTAACGACGCCTGATGGATTCGCGGCGGCCTACCTGGCGTATGTAGAAGGCGGCTGGAACGGCATCGGCGTGTCGGAAGCGTTAGGTGGGCAGAACTTGCCTGAAGTGGTGGCCAGTGCCGTTCAGGAAATGCTCCACGGTGCCAATATGGCGTTAGGGCTTTGTCCCATGTTAACCGCTGGCGCCATTGAAGCATTGGCCCATCATGGCAGCGAGCCGCTGAAAGCGACGTATTTACCCCATCTGGTAGAAGGGACCTGGACAGGCACCATGAACCTGACCGAACCCCAGGCAGGGTCGGATCTTTCTAAAGTGCGTACCAAGGCAGTACCTGAAGGCGATCATTACCGGATAAGTGGCCAGAAAATCTATATTACCTGGGGTGAGCACGACGCCGCTGAAAATATCATTCATTTTGTGCTGGCGCGTAAACCTGATGCGCCTGAAGGTAATAAAGGTATCTCGCTGTTTCTGGTGCCCCAATTTCTCGTCAATGATGACGGCACCCTGGGCGAGCGTAACGACGTTTTATGCACCGCCATTGAGCACAAGCTGGGTATCCACGGCTCACCGACTTGTTCGTTAAGTTTTGGCGAGCAGGGTGGGGCAATCGGTTATCTAGTGGGTGAAGAAGGGCGCGGCCTGAATCACATGTTCACCATGATGAACGAGGCGCGTCATAAAGTGGGTATCCAAGGGATCGGCGTGGCCGAACGCGCCTGCCAGCACGCGTTTGCCTACGCACAAGAGCGCCATCAGGGGCGTTTGTCGGCAGCGCGAGGCGGTAAAGAGTGCCCCATCAGTGAGCATCTTGATGTGCGGCGCATGCTGCTTTCCATGCGCGCGCGCACCGATGCGCTGCGTGCGTTAGCGCTGTACTGTGCAGCACAGCTGGATACCGCCCGCCATGCTGAAAACGAGAGTGAACGCCAGGCGGCTCAGGCTCGCGTGGATATCCTGATTCCTGTGGTAAAAAGCTTCTCAACGGATCAAGCGGTAGAGATCGCCTCGTTAGGTATTCAGGTGCACGGCGGGATGGGGTATATCGAAGAAACCGGCGCGGCACAGCTGCTGCGTGATGCTCGTATCGCACCCATTTATGAAGGCACTAACGGCATTCAGGCGCTGGATTTAGCAGGACACAAGTTACAGCGTGATAATGGCGAAGCATTTTCCAGTCTACTAAACGAAGTAGCCGACACGGTTGAACGTCTCAAGGCTGAACCTGCGTTGGCTCATTTGGGACAGGCGCTGGCTGCCGGGCTTGAGGATTTACGTGCTGCCAAGCAGCAGGTACTTGAGCAGGGCAAAGACCCGGAAAAAGGGCCTGATGCAGTACAGGGTTATGCGACCCCGCTGCTCAACCTGGCAGGCCATGTGTTATGCGCCTGGCAAATGGGGCAAGCGGCACTCAGTGCGCAGGCGGCCATTGGGCAGGGCACAACAGACCCTTTCTATAAGGCAAAACTTCTAAGCGCACAGTTTGTGATCACCCAGTGGCTCCCTGTTGGGCGTGCCCAGCGGGCAGTAATTGAGGCAGGCATTCAATGCCTGAGTGATTTCGAGATTGGCTAATCGCCCTATTGTGACAATCGCCGCCCCTGGAGGCGGCGATTGTATTTCTGGCGGGCGAGAAAAGAAGTGATTGCCCCCCAACCAAGCGTTCGCTAGGGTTGCAAGGCAGGCCAGTTAAGCCGTCATAACGATGTAAGTCACCATAACAATGAAGGAGCTAATATGAGCGAATCAGTTATTGAAAAGGTCGATAACGAGGGTATCGTCCGCCTGACTATCAACCGCCCCAAGGCGTTGAATGCGTTAAATAGCGATGTACTTTCCGCGCTAGAGATCCACCTGACTGAGCTTGAGAATCAGCCAAACCTGCGCGCCGTATTACTGACTGGCGCCGGTGAAAAGTCGTTTGTCGCCGGAGCGGATATCACCGAAATGCGTGATAAAACGCCGGAAGAAGCGCGCGCCTTTGCAAGCCAGGCGTTACGAACCATTAAACGACTTGAAACGCTTCCGGTGCCGGTGGTCGCCCTTGTGAACGGGTTTTGCCTTGGCGGCGGCTGCGAATTGGCACTGGCCTGCGACTGGGCAGTAGCCAGCGACAACGCGGTATTTGGCCAGCCTGAAGTCCTGTTGGGTGTCATCCCAGGCTTTGGTGGTACGCAACGCCTGCCGCGCCGCGTAGGCCCTGCCATGGCGATTGATCTTGTGACGACAGGGCGCAAGATAGACGCGAAAGAAGCGCTACGCATCGGTCTGGTGAACCGCGTAATGCCTCAGGCAGAGCTTGAAAGTTATGTCGAAGAGCTTACCCAACAGTTAAAAGGCAATGGCCCTCAGTCGGTACGCGGTGCCAAGCAGGCCGTTCATGACGGGATGGACCAGGACCTTGATAGTGCACTGGCCCTGGAGACTAGCCTATTTGCACTCTGCTTTGCCGGTGAGGAACAAAAAGAGGGCATGAGCGCATTTATAGAGAAGCGTAAGGCCAGCTTTTAGTCAGGTTGGCGTGATAGGTACGTCGGTTGGTTTCCGTTAATTATTGAGGGGGTGGCGGTAGCGCCCCCCCTTTGGGATCAATTATCTTAATCGTTGATCTGTTACTTCCATAACTCGATCAATACCTTGCCGGACACCTCCGCATCTTTGGCTATAGCAAAGGCTTGTTGAGCATCGGCGGCGGGCAATACATGCGTAATAACGTGATCAAAGTTTGAATTAGCTGCCAGTAGCGCGATAGCTTCATCAATCTCATTATTGAACCGGAAACAGCCTCTAAGCTGAACTTCTTTCGCAATCAGCGATGCAAGCGCAATGGGCTGCGGAGCGGCAGGCATCATGCCTATTTGAGCAATAACGCCAGCGCGGCGCACGGCGAGAATAGCCTTATTGATAGAGGCGGGAACGCCGGTGCACTCAAGCACCACGTCAAATGCCTCCTCGGGGAGCTCTTCCCTATCCACCTGAATGGTGCGATGAACCCCGAGTATTTTTGCACGTGACAGCGGTCCCTCAAGAATATCGGTAATGCATACCTCTTTTGCGCCCCTGGCAAGTGCAGCAGCGGCAGCGAGTAGACCTATAGGTCCAGCTCCACATACCAATACGCGCTTTTGGTCAACACCTCCGGCTACTTCGATCCCATGCAGACCCACAGCAAGTGGCTCTGCTAAGGCTGCACGTTTGAGTGGCAGAGTATCGGGCAATGCACGCAACATGCTGGCATCGACATCAAGGAATTGACTCATGCCCCCTTGCGTATGTGGCCAGGTTGACGCGGAGCCCAAATAGGCTCCGTTGGGCCACAAGTGGGGCTTATCTTCGATACCGGTTTGGCTTTGCCCGAATGTGGCGGGGTGCAGTGTTACCGGTGTGCCAAGCGGCCATTGCCCGCTTGGGTCTTCATCGACTACTCCTGACATTTCGTGACCTGGAATCAATGGCTCACGAACAACAAAAGCACCATTGGCACCTTCATGATAATAATGAAGATCCGAGCCACATATTCCACCGAAAGACATACGTAAGCGCACTTTTCCGGGAGCGAGCGCTGGAAGATCAATATTTTCTTCGCGTAGATCCTGCTTACCGTGAATAACTAATGCTTGCATGGTGCTTCATCCCCAAAGGCAATTTCCAGGTGTTAAACCACCGAGGTCATTCCGCCATCAACGAAAATATTTTGTCCAGAAACGAAACTTGAAGCATCCGAACAGAGATAGACCAGCGTGCCCACCAGTTCGTCGAAATGTCCCCAGCGCTGTGCCGGAGTGCGTTTTTCCACCCACTGGTTAAAGCTTGTGTCTTGCCATAGCGCGGTATTCATTTCAGTTTTAAAGTAGCCGGGAGAAATGCAGTTGACCTGAATGTTGAAGCGAGCAAGGTCAGCAGCCATACCCTGAGTGAGTAGAACAACCCCACCTTTGGTTGCCGAATAGGGGGCGATGGTTTCTCTGGCAAGTTTGGACTGTACCGAGCCGATGTTGATGACCTTACCTGAGCCACGTTCACTCATGGCTGGAGTCAACGCACGAGACACGTAAAACAGACTCGAAAGATTGGTGGCGATGAGCGCATCCCAATCTGACGTAGAGTACTCATTGAACGGCGCTCGGCGTTGAAGCCCTGCATTGTTGACCAGGATATCCGGAACGCCAAACTGATCGATAAGTGCTTCTACGGCTTGCTGAGTCGCCCTGGCATCAGTGACATCAAAGCTGATGGCTTCAACGTTGGCGCCTGTCTCTTGGGCGATGTTGTGGGCTTCCTCCTTGACGCTTTCCAGGTCCCGCCCATGCACAATGACATGAGCTCCTTGGGAAGCAAGCCCCCTAGCAAGCGCATTGCCCAGCCCCCTTGAGGATCCGGTTACCAGTGCCAAGCGGCCGTTAATATCGAAAAGTGCTTTTGTCATCGTGCTCACCTAAAACAGCATGAAAATAATAACCGCGAATATAAAGCCGACAACGGATTCGAGCGCCTGCTGAACGGTCCAGGTCTTGAGCGTTGTCTTAACGTCCATTCCTAAAAGGCGACCAACTAACCAGAACCCTGAGTCGTTGACATGCCCTGCAAAGACAGAGCCCGCTGCTGTTGCTAGGGTAATCGCCACTACCTGCATGGATGTAAAGTCACCGCCAATCACGGCGGGGGCCATGAGCCCGGCGGCGGTTACCAGGGCGACAGTTGCTGAGCCTTGGGCTAAACGCATAATCACCGCAATGACATAAGCCGCCAGGATGATCGGTAAACCAATATCGCTGAGCGAACTTGATAGCGCATCGCCAATGCCGGATGCCCTGAGTACGCCACCGAACATACCGCCGGCGCCTGTGATCAGTACTACCGAGCAAATCGGCCCCAGAGAAGAATCCAGTATTTTTTCTAATGCACTGCCTCCGATACCTTGGCGACGGCCTAGCACTAACATTGCCACCAACGTTGAAATAAGCAGCGCTACCGGCGTATTGCCGACGGCTGATAGCAGTTGGAACCATAGCGCGTCACTATCCACAACGCCCATTGAGCGCAGAAAGTTTAAGCCGGTGTTCATGAAGATCAGCACAATCGGCAGCAACAGCATACTGATAACAACGCTGACAGAAGGCGGGTTGATAACGTGGTCATCGCTGACATCGCCGAACAGGGAGTCTGCGAGAGGGAAGGGGTAGCGCTTTGCGACAATTTTCCCCCACATATAGCCTGATATCCACCAAAGGGGGAACGCAATCACCACGCCAGCAAGCAGCAATAACCCTAAATTTGCCTCATAAAGCTCCGATGCGGTAACCGGGCCTGGGTGAGGGGGCAGGAAAACATGCATAACCGAAAACGCAGCGGCAGCAGGCATGGCATAAAGAAGGATAGGGCCACCCAAACGACGCGAAACGGCAAAAATGATCGGTAGCATGACGATCAAACCGGCATCAAAAAATATCGGAAAGCCCATTAGCAGCGACGTGATGCCGAGGGCAAAAGGCGCTCGCTTTTCGCCGAAGAGATCAATCATTTTATCGGCAAGCGCTTTGGCACCGCCTGAATGCTCAACAAGCTTGCCAAGCATTGCCCCTAACCCTACCAGTAGAGCAACAGCGCCCAGCGTCCCCCCAAAGCTATCCACCATCGTGGGAACAATCGCATTGACTGGAATCTGTGTGGCGAGCGCCGTCAGTAAGCTCACCAACATCAGCGCCACAAACGCATGCATCTTGAATCTGATGATCAATAGTAAAAGGGACAAGACCGCTACGGCGGCAATGCCTAGCAACGGTCCTGTGGACAACGTTTGCGTCCATTCATCCATGCGAGTACTCCCAATGATAGTGCTAATTGCTGGCTATGTTATCGGTAACATCGTACAGCTTGATATTTTCTTGCATACACGACCTTGGTTTAAATAAAGTAAAAAAAGAATCTGTTAGGCGATGAAACAGGCAATTTATGGGATAAAGAAAGGCGACATAATGCGACTAGCGTAGCCATCCTTGCTTATTTGACGTAAAAAAGGGGTAACCATGTTTGATCTCTACATTGCCAACAAGAATTACTCTTCATGGTCATTGCGGCCTTGGGTGCTTATGAAAGCGCTTAATATCCCTTTTAAGGAACACGTTATGGCCTTTGAGGGTGGCAATGGGGCGAGTCGAGATACGTTTATTCGCTTTTCGCCTTCTGGGCTTGTGCCTTGCCTGGTGGATGGCGAGACGGCCGTCTGGGATTCGCTGGCCATTGTTGAATACATTGCCGAGCAGCATGCTCGGGTATGGCCAAAAGAGGTGACAGTACGTGCCTGGGCACGTTCGGCCAGCGCCGAAATGCATAGCGGCTTTTCCACGTTACGTAACGAATGCCCCATGAACTGCGGCGTGCCCGTCACGCTTCAGGATGTTTCTGCTGGGCTCAGAGCTGATCTCGCTCGATTGGATAGGCTCTGGCAAGAAGGCCTTTCACGCTTTGGTGGCCCTTACCTGGCAGGTGACGAATTTACGGCGGTAGATGCCTTCTACGCACCTGTCGTTTTCCGTGTACAAACGTTTGGCTTGCCTTTAAGCGAGGCTTCGAACGCTTATGCAAAGCACCTGTTGACGCTGCCAGCGATGCAGGCGTGGTATCAAGCAGCGCTCGACGAAAAATGGCATGAGCCTCATCACGAAGCCGATACGTTAAAACACAGCACCCTAACGGCTGATTATCGGAATGCCTAGCGCCTATCGGGCCGCGCATCAGGTAAACTAGCCAAAATTTATCGCTGGATATTCTGATGGCCCTTAGTGCGACGCCTTACAAAGTTGATATTAACCTTACCGACCTGGATCGTGGGGTGTATGAAACGCTACGTTTTACCGTGGCACGCCATCCCTCTGAAACAGAAGAGCGGATGAGTGCGCGGCTGATTGCTTATATATTGTGGTACAGCGAGGCGATTGCATTTGGGCGCGGGCTTTCCGATGTGGACGAACCCGCACTATGGGAAAAGAGCCTGGATGGGCGGGTGCTGCATTGGGTTGAAGTAGGCTTGCCGGATGCCGAACGCCTAATCTGGTGCTCACGGCGCGCCGAGCGCGTATCGCTGCTTGCCTACGGGCGCACCGATATATGGGAAAACAAAGTACTTTCAGGCGTGGCAACGCTTAAAAACCTTCACGTAGCGACCTTGCCTCAAGAAGCCTTGGCAGTGATTGCTCAGAACCTCCCGCGCGCTATTAACTGGGCGGTTATGGTGAGTGAGGGCTCGCTGTTTATCACTGATGAAAACGGCCAGCATGAAATTACTCCGCAGTGGCTGTTAAGGGACCGCTAGGCTATTTCTTTAAAGACATACAGCAAGGTACTGCCAACGGATGGTGCGCGCAGCGAGGGCATATGAACTGGCTATGCCTACTGTTACCCACCTTTGGAACAGCAGGGAGGCAGCGCCTTGCGCCACGGGTGCTGGGTTGTTATTGATGTTTGGCGAATAATATTTCCTTGCTATCTTTTTGCATGTTTACATACAATCAGCAATGTTTGCTAGCGCTCTTCGAGAGCGCTACTTTGGTTTTAACCCTCACTCAAGGGATGAGCAATGTACAACGTCTGCCTGCCTGCTTGGCGCCTGCTTCCCTTTGTAGCAGCAATGAGTCTACTCCCTGCCTTGGCGAATGCAGATAACAACGTCATTTCTGTGACACATGAAAATGACGGTCTAATGAGCAGTGACGATGGGCACTTTACCAGCGGCTTCGAGCTTAATTGGGCATTTAAGCCCAGCCCGGAAAACTGGACCCAGCGTTTAGCTACGGCGCTGCCGGATAGTTTGATAGGCCAGGCAGATTCAGTTGCTTTCCGATTGGTGCACCAGATTTATACGCCGGATGATATCGAGCGCTCTGAGCTAATTGAGGACGACCGCCCCTATGCAGGCCTGGTTTATGCGGGTATGTCACTTTATGAAGATGTTCCGGTAGGACGCTGGCAGCAAGCCACTGATCTTCATATAGAGGCCGGCCTAGTAGGCCCATCATCGCTTGCTGACAGCATTCAGCGTGAGGTACACCGTATTACCAATAGCGAACGTCCAAGTGGCTGGCATAACCAGTTAAAGGATGAGCCGTTGCTTAACCTGACCATGCGTCGTCAGTGGTGGCATAACGTGCCTCTGGCCGGTAAGCGCTTGGCTCATGGCCCCGGTGTCAGCGTTGCCTTGGGCAATCTCAATACCTACGCCAGTGCGGGTTATGGCGTTCGCTGGGGTGATGATGCCAGCGGTATCCCGACGCTTACCCCCAACCCCAGTAACCGTGGCCGCATGACGAGTACAACGGGCTGGCAGTGGTATGTATTCGCTAATGTCGAAGGCTACTACGTCGCGCATAACCTCACTCTGGATGGCAACGTGTTTTCCAGCAGTCACTCGGTTGACCGTAAAGAGTGGGTAGGAGAAGGGGCCGCTGGTTTTGCCATTGCCTGGGATGGGTGGCAAGCCGTTTTTTCCGGTGTTCAGCGCACACGTGAATTTGATGGCCAGGAAAAGCAGGACAAGTACGGTGCGATTACGCTTTCAAAAAGCTTCTAGTTAAAAAGCCTTCCGGCTAGTTCAGCACATGACCAGGGCAAATGCCCTGGTCATTGTAGAGGTGCGCCATGACTACCGCTTACAGAACAGCTCCTACGCGGATGGAGGGAAGAAACAGCGCTAAGCCCTTATCAATGGATAAGGGCTTTTTAACAAATGATGAACTTGCTGGCTGATTTTTCAGCCCTCTTCGAGAACAGCTACCTTTTAAGAGGAAGAATAAAACGACAGGGATTGTGATTTGTCAGGAGATACGCAATGGAATTGCTTAAGCAAATTACTGATTATCTACAGCAGCAAAAACTCAAATTGGCCACTGCCGAATCATGCACCGCAGGGCTGATTGTCTCTGAGCTGGCCCGTGTGCCCGGTAGCGGGCAGTGCATTGACTGTGGGCTGGCGGTTTATTCCCCGGAGGCAAAAAATCGTTATTTGTCGGTCAGCTTCGATACGATTGATACGTATGGGCTTACCAGTGAAGAAACCTCTCGAGAAATGGCGCTAGGGGCACTTAATAATAACGATGCCACTATAACCGTCGCCAATACCGGGATTGCAGGCCCTGAACCGCACGATGATATTCCCGTCGGTACGGTATGCTTTGCCTGGGCTTTTCTCCATGAGCAAAAGATTTACATGATTACCGAGACACGCCGCTTTTCCGGTGATCGTAACGACGTTCGCCTAGCCGCCGCGCACTATGCATTGGAGTGCATTCCTAAATATCATCGTGATGTATTGAACGGTAGCGCGCCATTAGATGAGTAGAACCAAACACATTTCTGCTCTAGCCTGAACAAAACGCTATCCGCTATGGATCAACGTTCGACCGCAAGGAGGCCAGGATGGTAGATCAGCAGGCAATCCAGTCGCATATTCAAACGGTTTTACAGGTAACGCCGCGTATTGACCCGCAGCAAGAGATTGATAAGCGCGTTGATTTCTTGTGTCGCGAAATGACCGATACAGGGCAGCATGCGCTGGTATTAGGCATTAGTGGCGGCGTGGATTCCACGGTAGGTGGCCGCTTGGCGCAGTTAGCGGTTAATAAGGCGCGTGAGCAGGGCATCGACGCCTCTTTTTACGCGATGCGGTTGCCTTATGGTACTCAGCAGGATGAAGACGATGCGCAGAAGGCACTGTCGTTTATTGAACCCGACCATGTGCTGACCGTTAACGTTAAACCGGCAAGTGATGCCCTGTTGGCCGCACTGGAAGAGGGCGGGCTAACATTTAGAGACGACGCTCACCGCGACTTTGTGTTGGGCAATATCAAGGCGCGCCAGCGTATGGTGACGCAATACGCAGCGGCCGGAGCACGAAGTGGCCTAGTGGTCGGCACGGATCAAGCCGCCGAAGCACTAATGGGCTTTTTCACCAAATATGGTGACGGTGCCTGTGACGTTGCGCCGCTCACCGGGCTAACCAAACGCCAGATACGTGACGTCGGTGCAGCGCTGGGCGCACCCGCCGCGTTGGTTGAAAAGCAACCCACTGCTGATCTTGAAACGCTCAAACCCCTGTTGGCGGATGAAGTGGCGCTAGGCGTGACTTATGCGGATATTGATGCCTTCCTGGTCGGCGATGCCATCAGCGATGAGGCGTATACCACCATCATTGACACCTATACCCGCACCGAGCATAAACGCCAATTGCCCAAGAGCCCTTAAGTATTTC
This sequence comes from Halomonas citrativorans, assembly GCF_014898005.1. NCBI lineage: Bacteria > Pseudomonadati > Pseudomonadota > Gammaproteobacteria > Oceanospirillales > Halomonadaceae > Halomonas > Halomonas citrativorans. The sequence continues at coordinate 192,993 of NZ_JABUYX010000005.1, read as the reverse complement.
TCACCCGTAAAGGCTAAACGCCGTCAGGTTAGGTTGTTATGATGCAACCACCTAACCTGCCGTTGAGCCTGCCATGCGTCTACTCCACACCGCCGATTGGCACCTGGGGAGATTGTTTCACAACATCTCACTGCTTGAAGACCAGCGCCACGTGCTAAACCAGCTGATCGAGATAGTCGACCGCGAAGCCGTAGACGCTGTGCTGATTGCGGGCGATATCTATGACCGCTCGATGCCGCCTTCCGCGGCTGTTACGTTGCTTGATGATGTGCTGGGCGAGCTTTGCCAAGCGCGTGGTTTGCCAGTGGTTATTATTTCCGGCAACCACGATGGTGCTGAGCGCTTGGGCTTTGGTGCACGCCATTTGCGTCAGGCGGGGCTGCATATTCTTTCTGATTTGAGCGCCTGCGATACCCCCGTTACGCTTGCTATCAACGGCGTTGAGGTCGATATTTTTGGCGTGCCCTATGCTGACCCGGAATACGTTCGCAGCCAGTTCGGTGAACCGGTCCGCGACTTTGATAGCGCCCACCGCTACTTGCTAACGCGTATTGGTGAGAAGCGCCACGCTACCCGCCCAACGGTACTGATGAGCCACTGCTTTGTAGATGGCGGCAGCGCATCTGATTCCGAGCGCCCGTTAACCCTGGGCGGTGCAGAAAGTGTTGCCTGGGAGCCCATGCAGGGCTTTGACTATGTCGCGCTTGGGCACTTGCATGGCCCGCAATACCGCGGCGGTGAGCATATTCGCTACAGCGGCTCGCTGCTTAAATACAGCTTTTCAGAAGCTCGGCAGCGTAAAGGCGTTACGCTTGTGGATATAGGTAACGAGGGAGTGACCGGCATTGAGCATCGCCCGCTGGTGCCCAAGCGCGAAGTGCGCGTGCTGGAAGGCGAACTTGATGAGCTGTTGAGACAAGGGCGCGAGGACCTCTGTGCCGATGACTACTTGTTGGTTCGGCTAACCGACCGCCACGCTATTTTAGATCCCATGGGCAAGCTGCGCGCGGTTTACCCCAACGTTTTGCACCTCGAAAAGCCCGGCATGCTGGGTGGGCAACAGCGTCAGCAACTGGATCGCGAACGGCTGCGCTTTAATGCCCTGGATATGTTCAGCGATTTCTTCGAACAAACCAGCGGTGATGCCATGAGCGCTGACCAGGCGCGCGCCATGAGTGATGTCATCACCTCCCTCAGCCGCGATGAAGAGGGCCAGTCATGACGCCGCTCGTACTCACCATGCAGGCCTTCGGCCCTTTTGCGGCCGAGGAGACCATCAATTTTTCTCAGCTGGGTAGAAGCCCGCTGTTTTTGATCAACGGCCCGACAGGCGCCGGGAAAAGCTCGATTCTGGACGCCATCTGCTTCGCGCTTTATGGCCAGACCACGGGAGAAGAACGCTCGGGCACCCAGATGCGCTGCGACCAGGCCGCCGATACGTTGCTAACTGAAGTAACGCTGGATTTTTACCTGCGCGGAGAGAGCTACCGGGTGCGCCGCGTGCCTCAGCAGGAGCGCCCTAAGGCGCGAGGCGAAGGAACGACAACGCAAAACGCAGAAGCCCAGCTGTGGCGGCTAACCGCTGACGGCAAGGAAAATCAGTGCCTCGTCGCGCGTAGCGTTAACGATGCTACCGCCCAAGTGCAGGCACTACTGGGGCTGGATGCCAGCCAGTTCCGCCAGGTGATGGTGCTGCCCCAGGGCAAGTTCCGGGAGCTGTTGCTGGCGGAGTCAAAAGATCGCGAAAAGATTTTTTCCCAGCTGTTTCAAACCCATATTTTTCAACGCATTGAAGAGCATCTGCGCACCCAAGCCAACCAGATAGACCGAGCGGTGAAAGATCACCAGCACCGTGTCCAGGGCATTCTGGATGCAAGCGACATTGAAAGTGAAGCAGCGCTTATTGAGGCGCTGGAAACGCAGGCGCCAGAGCATCAGGCTGCTGAAAAGGCGTTAGCCATTGCTAAACAGCAACGTGAACAGGCAGAGGCTGCCGAGCGCCAGGGGCAGGAGTGTCAGGCGCTTTTTGACCGCCATACGGCATTGGGCGCAGAAAAAAACCAGCGGCTACACCAGCAGCCGGAAATAGAGCGTGCTCAACAGCGCTTAAGCGCCCATGAGCAAACCCAGGCGCTGGCCGAACCCTTTCACCGCGTGCAAACAGCGCAGCAAACGGCAAGCGCTACCCAGCAAGAGCGCGTTCAGGCTCAAACGACTGTTGAAAAACAGCAGGCGACGCATCAACACGCTCAGCAAGCGTTACACCAGGCACAAACTCGCTACCAGCAGTTGCCGGAACGCCGTGAACAGGCTGGCCGTTTACAGCAAGCGTTGGAGCAGTTTCAGGCGCTCACTGGTGTAGAGCAGGCGCTACACCAGGCGCAACAAACATGGCAAAGCCTGTATCGGCAGCTTGATCAACAAACGCAGCAGCGCGACACCATCGCTGAACAGGGCGAGGCACTTGCCGCCAGGCTGAAAGCGGAGCAGATAGAGCGCAATCACCTTGCAGGCTGCGATGAAGTGTTAAAAAGCCGCCAAGCGCTGCACGCGCAGCGGCAAACACTGGCCGAGCTTGAATCCCAGCGCGCTGCATTGGCCGAGCAAGTGGCTCAGGCGGCAAGCGATGTTGAGCATCATCAGCAAACGGTTGAGCGCTATAAGCGTCGCGCCACCGAGCAGGAGATGCACTGGCACCAGGGCCAAGCCGCGTTACTCGCCGCTCGGCTGGAATCCCAGCAGCCCTGCCCGGTGTGTGGCAGTCGTGAGCATCCTGCGCCCGCCGTACAAGAGCAGCCCCCCGTTACCCAGGCCGATGTGAAGCGCGCACGCACGGAGCATGAGCAGGCGCATCAAGCGCTGGTGCAAGCTCAACAGTTGCAGCAGCGTTTGACCCAACAGCTTAAGTATAACGATGAGCAGAGCGAGTACTTGCGTCACACGCTGGGCGAGTGGGGCGCCAAGCCACTAAGCGCACTGGAGGCTGCTTGCCAGGAGAGCCAGCGACATGTTGAGCGCTATCAAGTGCTTACTCGAGAGTTGGCAACCCAGGAGCGCACACTTGAGCAACAGCGCAGCGAATGGAAAGCGCTGGATACCCAGATAAAGGCACAACAGCCTGAGTTAGAGGCCGCCCAAAAGCGGTGTCATCAGCTGGAAGCCCAATGTGAGCAACTGCGCAGGGCGTTGCCCGAGCCACATGGGTCACTTGAGGCGCTGCAGGCAGAGCTTGGCCGTGTGCAAAGCGACATTCAGCAGTCTGAGGCGGCGTGGCAATCTGCTCAGGAGAGTGCTCATCACGCACAAACGGCGCTGGCCCGCGCCGAAACCACACTGTCAGATAGTGCCCAGCGCGCCGCCGCCGCGACTCAGGCGCTAAGCGCGGCCCAAAACGAATGGCAACTGGCGCTAAGCAGTAGCGCTTTCGACAACGACGCTGACTTCATTCAGGCCCGTCTGGAAGCGCCCGAGCGCCAGGCGCTTATTGAAACCGTCACCCTCTTTCAGCAGGCGCTGGCCAAGCTGGATGGTCAGCTTGAGGATAGCCAGACACGCCTTGAGGGGCTAACGCCGCCTGATTTAACCGCTCTGGCGGAGCAAGTGGCTAGCGCGCAGGCGCATGAGCAGGTTTGTAATCAAACCTACCAGCGCTTGGCGGCTCGGATTGCACAGCTAACCGCCACTCAGCAAAAGCTCAAGGCCGCCCATGCCGCCGAGGCGGAGCTTGAAGCCGAGTATCGGCTGTGGGGAACGCTGAGCGAGATCGCCAATGGGCGCACCGGGCATCGCATTAGCCTGCAGCGTTTTGTGCTTGGCGTGCTGTTGGATGATGTGCTGATCCAGGCATCCGAGCGGCTGGTGCGAATGAGCCGGGGGCGTTATCAGTTGGTGCGCCGTGAAGACCCCTCCAAAGGAAATAAGGCCTCAGGCCTGGAGCTGGATGTTGCCGATACCTATACCGGTAAAAATCGCCCCGTCGCGACGCTCTCGGGTGGCGAATCGTTTATGGCCGCGCTGGCGCTAGCATTGGGGCTCTCTGACGTGGTGCAGGCGTATGCCGGTGGCATTCAGCTCGATACGCTATTTATCGATGAAGGTTTTGGCAGTCTGGACCAGGATGCCCTTGACCAGGCCATTGCGATGCTGAGCGAGCTGCAAATGGGCGGGCGCATGATTGGAATTATTTCTCATGTCAGCGCACTCAAAGAGCAAATGCCGGTTCGTATAGAAGTGCGTGCTAGCCGTCAGGGAAGCACGGTACAAGTACAGGGTGTTATACCGGCGTAGGTCCTCTAGACTCAGTAGGATTTGTGAGTACATTCGTTGTTAGTACATACATGGTTGGCACGTACATTGTCAGTACAGTCTGTCAGCCCCAAGGAGTACAAGGATGAACGCTAGTAAAATTCTTCAACAGCTTATGCAGCAGGCCGGCGGCAGCCAAAAAGGCAGCAGCGGAGTCAATGTGAAGGGCATGCTGGAGGGCTTGTCTCGTCAGTTGGGCGGGGGCGGTAGTGATCAGCGCTCAAGCCAGTCGGGAAGTTCCAGCGGGTTCGATATGAAAAGCCTTTTGGGCGGTGGCGCCATGGGCATGCTGGTCGGTTCCAAACGTGGCCGGAGCATGGGCGGTAAGGCGCTTAAGTATGGCGCTATTGCAGGCGTTGGCATGCTGGCTTGGAAAGCCTGGCAGAATTCACAGACCGCTAAAAATCAACCCGCCGCCAGCAGTAACGCAGAAGGCGAGCGTGTTGATGTATTAAGCGGTGAGATTCAGGAGCGGCGTAGCCTTGAACTGCTGCAGGCCATGATAATGGCAGCTCGCGCCGATGGGCATGTTGATGAGCAGGAACAGGTGCTGATTACGGAGCAGATCGATGCGCTAGGGGCCGACCAGGAAATGCATAACTGGGTCGAAAGGCAGCTAAAGGCTCCATTGGATGCCGAAGCGCTTGCCCGCGAAGCGGACTCGCCCCAGGCTGCCCGGGAAATGTATTTAATGAGTGTCGCAGTAACTGATGACCAGAACCCCATGGAGCGCGCTTGGTTGGATCAACTGGCGCAAGCGTTAAAGCTTACCCCAGATGTTACCAAAGAGCTTGAGCACCAGGCCCAGCAGGCGGGCTGATAGCGTTTTCGTTTTCACACTAAAAAGCGCCGCCAGGATGCTGGCGGCGCTTTATTTTTACCGGTGGCAATAGCCTAAACGGCGTTATCGATTACTCCTGAATTTGACCCGCCAAAGGGCATTTCCGGGGTGGCAATAAAAAGTGCGTACGTCTTTTATCAATGGTTGGCTGGCGTATGTATTAGTGATAGTTCCGTCCATCTTTTTAAAGCCAGTTTTTTTAAAGCGAGGGCCATACTTCGCTCAGCGTACGTAATGCCGCGTCAATGGGAGGTTCTTCTGCACGATCATGGCGCCAAATCAAGCTAAGTGCGCAGGGCAGGCGAATATTACTGGCAACGACAAGGCCGCTTTCCTGACGCTCGGTCATAGCCAGAGCATCGCGCGCAAGGCTCAGGCCAACGCCCGCGCGGACTAAGTCCAGCATGCAGGCCTCCTGGTCGACCTGAGCGACGCGATTGGGTGTGACGCCACTGTTGGCAAGTGTGTGTTGTAAAAGGCGGTGATGGGCCGAGTCCTCGGGCGTGACGATCCAGGGCAAGCGGGCCAGGGCTTCCCAGCGTGTATCGGCCAGTTGGGCATCCCAGCCCATCGGGGCAACAATGTAGTAGTGAAAGTGGGTCAGTTCGCGCCAGGCAAGCACCTCATGGTCGGTTCCCAGGCCGGGCGGCGCTAGGTAAAACCCTACATCCAGGTCGCCTTGCTCAACACGTCTTAACGTATTGCCGCTCATCCCATGATGAAGCTCGGTTTCAAGCTGCGGTGCTTGCGTCATTAGACGGCGCAGGAAAGCGCCCAGGCGAATAAATTCTGGATCGACAATCGTGCCTATCTTGAGCTTGCCTCTTGGCGTGCTGTGCAACGTATTGGCCGTTTGCTCAAAAGCATAGGCGCTTGCCAGGGCTTTCTCGGCGGAGGGTAGCAGGGCATGGCCATCAGGCGTTAGCGCTAAGCCCTGGGGGCGGCGTTCAAACAAAGTAAGCCCCAAGCTTAGCTGAAGCTGCTTCAACTTTAGGCTGATGGCGGGCTGGGTAAGGTGCAGTTGCTCAGCCGCGCGTGAGACGCTGCCTAGACGGGCGACCATGACAAATGCCCGTAGTGTCGCGTATTCGTGCATGGCGCCTCCTGGTTTTCATTTTGTTATTAGCAGAGCTTATATCCCGGTTTAAATTTACTCAATTGATCGCGCCAACAATCACGCTAGTCTGGGCAGATCCCATTGGTTCTGCTTATAAAGGTAGTGATGATGACAACAACAGCCATTCAGCACTTTATTAATGGTCAGATCAGCGAAGGTCGCTCTGGCGATGCCCAGGATGTGTTTAACCCAGCCACCGGCCAAGTCACCGGCCGTGTCGCCCTGGCGTCACAAAGCGATGTGGAGGCGGCTGTAAATGCGGCCAGTGCAGCGTTTCCTGCGTGGGCCGATACGCCGCCCATTCGCCGGGCCCGAGTGCTGTTCAAGTTTCTGGAATTATTGAATACGCATAAAGATGCCTTGGCTGAGGCGATCACCCAAGAGCATGGCAAAGTATTTACCGATGCCCAGGGCGAGGTGGCGCGCGGGATTGATGTTGTCGAGTTTGCCTGCGGTATCCCCCAACTGCTTAAGGGTGACTACACCGAGCAGGTCAGTACCGGTATTGATAATTGGACAACCCGGCAACCGCTTGGCGTTGTGGCGGGTATTACGCCGTTTAACTTCCCGATCATGGTGCCGATGTGGATGTTCCCTATCGCCATCGCCACGGGTAACACCTTTATTCTCAAACCAAGCCCGCTTGACCCTAGCGCTTCATTAATGCTGGCAGACCTTCTGAAGCAGGCCGGTTTGCCCGATGGCGTGTTTAACGTGGTGCAGGGAGGGAAGGAGTCTGTTGAAGCATTAATCGATCACCCCGAGGTCAAAGCGCTCTCGTTTGTTGGCTCGACGCCAATTGCCAACCTGATCTATGAGCGGGGTGCCAAGCACGGCAAGCGCGTGCAGGCATTGGGCGGGGCGAAAAACCATATGGTCGTGATGCCTGATGCGCACCTGGATAAAGCGGTGGATGCGTTAATCGGCGCCGCCTACGGCTCGGCGGGCGAGCGCTGCATGGCGATTAGCGTAGCGGTACTGGTCGGCGACGTGGCGGATAGCGTGGTGCCCAGGCTTGCCGAGCGTGCTAAAGCGCTAAAAGTAAAAAATGGCATGCAGCTGGATGCCGAAATGGGGCCGATCGTAACGCGCCAGGCCCATCAGCGTATTACCGGCTACATCGAAAAAGGCGTGTCTGAAGGCGCGAAACTGATCGTGGATGGCCGCGAGTTTGATACTGCCCAGGTGGGTAGTGACTGTGCCGACGGCTTCTGGATGGGCGGCACGCTTTTCGACCACGTCACGCCGGAAATGACGATCTATAAAGAAGAGATCTTTGGCCCGGTGTTGGTGTGCGTACGCGTGCCGGATGTCGCGACGGCCATTCAGTTAATCAACGACCATGAATTCGGTAACGGCGTCAGCTGTTTTACCGAAAGCGGCAGCGTGGCAAGAGAGTTTGGGCGCCGTATTCAGGTCGGCATGGTCGGTATCAATGTGCCTATCCCTGTGCCGATGGCGTGGCACGGCTTTGGCGGTTGGAAGCGCTCACTGTTCGGTGATACCCACGCCTACGGTGAGGAGGGCGTACGTTTTTATACTAGGCAGAAGTCAATTATGCAGCGCTGGTCAGACTCGATTGATAACGGGGCTGAGTTTGTGATGCCGACGGCCAAATAAGTCGATGCGGAGCAAGGCAAATGACACAACAACAAACCTTGGCATTTGACTACATTGTGATAGGTGCAGGCACCGCAGGCTGCCTGATGGCCAACCGGTTAAGCGCCGATCCGAATAATCGGGTGCTTCTAATCGAAGCGGGTGGGCGCGATAACTATCACTGGATCCATATTCCGGTGGGGTATCTGTACTGCATTAATAACCCGCGCACCGATTGGCTGTTTCGCACCGAGCCAGAACAAGGCTTGAACGGCCGTTCGCTGATTTACCCGCGGGGTAAAACCCTGGGCGGCTGTTCGAGTATCAACGGCATGATTTATATGCGCGGCCAGGCGCGCGACTACAACCACTGGGCTGAGGTCGTGGGTGATGATGCTTGGCGGTGGGAGAACTGCCTGCCGGACTTTATGCAGCATGAAAGCCACTACCGGCTGGATGAAGGAGGCGATGCGGATGCCGAGCAGCGCGAGTTTCACGGCGATAGCGGTGAGTGGCGGGTTGAAAAGCAGCGCTTGAAGTGGGAAGTGTTGGACGACTTCGCCGAGGCGGCCGTGCAGGCCGGTATTCCCCGCACCGAGGATTTTAACCGTGGCAATAATGAAGGTGTTGCTTACTTTGAAGTCAACCAGCGTAATGGCTGGCGCTGGAACACCGCCAAGGCGTTTTTACGCCCCGCGCTTAAACGTAACAACCTGACGCTTTGGCACTCTACCCAGGTGAATCGGCTCTGCTTTGAAGATGGTCAGGGCAGTCCACTCTGTAACGGAGTAGACGTTACCCAGCGCGGGAAAAACCTGAACGCCCGCGCCAGCAAAGAAGTAATTTTGTGTGCCGGTGCCATTGGCTCGCCGCACCTTTTGCAGCTATCGGGTATTGGGCCTAAAGCGCATCTTGAAGAGCACGCCATTGAGGTAGTGCATGACCTGCCGGGTGTAGGCGAGAACCTGCAAGATCATCTTCAGATCCGTTCAGTGTATCGTGTCACCAATGCAAAAACGCTCAATGCGGTAGCAGGCACTTTGCTGGGTAAAGCAGGCATTGGCTGGGAGTATCTGTGCAAGCGCACCGGCCCCATGAGCATGGCACCTTCACAACTTGGCGCCTTTACGCGCAGCTCTAACGAGTATGAGCACGCTAATATTCAGTACCACGTTCAGCCATTAAGCCTTGAGGCATTTGGGCAGCCGCTACATCCTTATCCGGCCATTACCGCCAGCGTATGCAACTTAAATCCGAGCAGTCGCGGAACAGTCCGCCTGAAAAGCTCCAATCCAGCTGATGCTCCGGCTATTTCGCCCAACTATTTAAGTACCCACGAGGATCGAAAGGTGGCCGCTGATTCACTGCGCGTTACTCGGCACATTGCAGCGCAAGCGGCTTTTTCCAAATATGCTCCCGAGGAGGTTAAACCGGGGCTTGAGTATCAAAGTGATGACGAGCTAACGCGCTTGGCAGGCGACATAGGTACCACCATTTTTCATCCCGTAGGCACAACACGGATGGGTTGTGCTGATGATCCGATGGCCGTTGTGGATGCTAAATTACGAGTGCTGGGCGTCAAGGGGTTACGCATTGCGGATGCGGGGATAATGCCCACCATCACCAGCGGTAATACAAACTCGCCCACGTTAATGATTGCAGAAAAAGCGGCTAAATGGATTTTAGAGGAAAATGTGTTGCATTAACTTTTTTTTTAAGCATAGTGTTGACGTGCGACCTGGTTAGGCGCATTCTTAAACGCAGTTGGTTAGCAAGTCGAACGTTGTCAGCAGTATCGAACGCCTAAGCGTGAGTCTGGTGAAAGTTTCTTGTTCTACCCACTGCAATTCGGGTATTTCCCGGCTTTACATTAAGCTACATCGAGGATTTCGATCATGGCAACTGGTACCGTTAAGTGGTTTAACGACACTAAAGGTTTCGGCTTCATTTCTCCGGACGACAATGGCGACGACCTGTTCGCGCATTTCTCTGAAATTCAAGCTGACGGTTTCAAAACTCTGCAAGACGGCCAGAAGGTTTCCTTCGACGTCACTCAGGGTAAGAAAGGCCTTCAGGCTTCCAACATCAAAGTTCTGGGTTAATTCTCAGCGTTTGATGTTTGCTGCTAGCGCCAAGCGTTAGTAAGCTGAAAAAACGCTCGTGAGCGTAATGCCGTTCGGTTAACGATGACCGAAGGCTCTAAGAAAATCCGGTATTCTTCATTGGATACCGGATTTTTTTGTGCCTATTCAACAGACATTGCTCGATATTGATGAGCTACATTCCTTCACTGGCCTCAGCACCTTTGCCCAGCATATCCCTGTCGAATGGATAGAGTCTGCTCTTCACCTTTCTGGATGACCGTCCTCGACCATCAAGGCCGAGGACGGTAAAAATATCCAAAACCCGCTATCCAGTAAATCGCAAGGCGGCGCCGCTTAAGTGAACAGCATTACGAGCCTAGCGCCAAGGCTTTTTGCTATCCACTTCCCAGCTAGAAAGCGTCACAGGTGCCACTACCGAGCAAATCAGATACAGCAGACATTGCGGTTAGATTCTTTTGATGGGCAGGAAGGATTCAACCCCGCTGAAGCGGGGTCTGCTGGTTAGGCGACCTGATTCATAAGGCTGTCGTAAGGGATTTTCAGGCCGTCATGAAGTCTTTTTATCATGCCCAGGCTTAGCTTGCGCTTACGATTCAATACCTCAGAGACGCGGCCACTAGGACCGATATAAGCCTCAAGGTCGCGCTGCGTTAGTCCCTGTTGCTCCATGCGAAATTTGATAGCTTCGATGGGGTCGGACGGGCCAATGGGATAGTGCTTATCCTCGTACTTCTCAATAAGGATGGAAAGCACTTCAATTTCATCGGCTTCAGGAGAGTCCGGCGCGGCACTCCAAAGCTCTTCTAGGCGAGCGAAAGCGCGATCAAGGTCGCTATCATTACGGATGGGCTGAATGTTCATCATATTGTCTCCGCATCAACTTTATCGTACTGAGCATGGGTGCCGACGAATCGAACCCAGGCAATTTGCTGCTCATAACGAATGGATAGGATTACCCGGTACTTATTGCCACCGATATTGAAAACAGCGCGCCCACCTTTCAGGATGCTTGCTGTTCTAATATCAGCCTTTAGTTGCTGTGGTGTTTCCCAAGATGCCTTTAGCATCATGTTATACCACTCGGTCAGCGGGGTTTCGGCATCGCCATAGCCCTGCTCCCAAAACTCTTTCAGCGTACGCTTTGCTATGACTCTCATGCCATCTCCCAATATGGGATATTGTAGCGCCTCCCAATTTGGGAGTAAAGCTTGATTCCAACAAGCTAGCGCCGCCTTTCCTTTGAAAGCTAAGATTGATTAGAACGCCCATATCGTCAGATGCCGCTAAGCGCGTCCCCAGTGATCGACTGCATGCCTTTCAGGGGGCGCTTACGGCGGAGGGCTGAAGGAGGCTGAATTCTTGGCGCGAGAGAATGAAGAAACGCGATACCGTATTTCGATCGATTCCAGTGGCACCATGGATATATCGCCTACTGCCTACTAGGGCGCTTATTTATTCTCAAGGGCTTGAGATAGGAAGACCCCGCCGAAGCGGTAATGCTGTTCGGTCATCGGCAAACCTTAACCGAACAGCATTACGCTCACGAGCGGGGGTTTTTGTGTGTGAATTTTCTTATTCTATTTTGGTATTTAAATGTTTCTAAAAATAACTTTTTAGAATATGTGGTTGAGGTCACAATAGCGCATTACTTTTTGTTAGGAATGTCGCGTTATGACACTGGATGCATGGATTGCGATAGCGGTGGTTGCCACCATCTTCCCGCTAATGACCGTCTCGAGGTTAGGGCCCGACATCATTTTGCTTGGCGCTGTCATTGTACTGATGACCCTGGGTGTTATTGAGCCAGCTCAGGCGTTAAGCGGCTTTTCCAACAGTGGGCTGTTTACGGTCGCTTTTATGTACGTGCTGGTGGCTAGCATCCGTGAAACGGGCGGTATCGATCTTATTATTCGCTATGTATTGGGGCGCCCTAAAACTGAGCGGGGGGCTTTGGTGCGGTTACTGTTACCGGTGGCCTCTTTAAGTGCTTTTTTAAATAACACCCCTGTAGTGGCTACCTATATACCGGCGGTTATGAGCTGGAGTCGGCGGCTGCGACGCTCCCCTCAGCGGCTGCTGATGCCGTTAAGCTTCGCCTCCATTCTTGGCGGTACGATTACCTTGTTTGGCAGCAGCACCAACCTGGTGGTGTATGGGCTGCTGACGGAGCGTTATCCCAATGTGACCATGGGCCTGTTTGACCTTGCCTGGGTGGGTGTGCCGGTCGCCGTGGTAGGACTTGCCTATCTGGTGATTCTTGGGCCGCGCCTGTTACCTGCTCGCGAGGGGTTGGCCAATGCGTTCGCTAACCCGCGTGAATTTACCATTGAGATGGAGATTGATCGGGAAGGCGTTCTGGTTAATCGAACGGTGGAGGAGGCCGGGCTGCGCCACTTGCAAGAGCTGTTTCTGGTTGAGATCGAGCGTGACGGTAACGTTGTGAGTGTTGTGGGGCCTGGTGAGCAGTTAAAGGGTGGCGACCGGTTGGTGTTTGTGGGCACCAGCGATGCCGCTGTCGAACTACAGCAAATTCGTGGATTAATACCCTCGCATGATCATACCTCCAGCCTGGAAAAAGAGTTCAAAGAGCGCCGCTTGGTCGAAGCCGTAGTGTCGAACCAGTGCCAGTTCATTGGCCAGCGCATTCGAGACGGCCGCTTTAGGACGCTTTATGGTGCGGCCGTACTGGCTATCTGCCGAGGCGGTGAGCGTGTCACCGGCAATCTGGGGCAGGTACGCCTGCAGCCCGCTGATGTGCTGCTACTGGAAGCGCGTCCTCCATTTATTGAACGCCACCGTCAGTCAAAAGACTTTCTCTTGATCAGTGAGCTAAACGGCTCTGCGCGGCCTGTTCATGAAAAAGCGCCGCTCGCCTGGGGGATTCTGCTGGGGGCAGTATTGCTGGCTGCATTCGGCGTTTTGAGCATGTTAAATGCCGCGATGCTGGGCGCTGCACTGGCGCTGTTAAGCGGCTGCTGTTCGGTTGAAGCTGCCCGGCGCGGGCTGGATAGCCAAGTGCTTTTGACGATTGCTGCCTCGTTTGGTGTGGGGGCTGCGCTGCAGAGTTCGGGCGCCGCAGATGCGATTGCCGGTGGCATACTGCATGTCGTAGGCAGTAACCCTTGGCTGCTCTTGATAGGTACGTACTGTGTTGTGGCGCTACTAACCGAGCTTGTCACTAATAACGGTGCGGCGGTGATCATTTTTCCGGTCGTCATGGCCGCCGCCGAGAGCCTTGGCGTAAGCTCAATGCCTTACGTGATTGCAATAATGTTTGCTGCTTCGGCCAGCTTTTTAACGCCTATTGGCTATCAAACCAACTTAATGGTGTATGGCCCCGGCGGTTATCGTATTAGTGATTTTATGCGCGTAGGCGGTGGCCTAAACGTGCTAACCGGGGCCATCGCACTCATATTGATTCCTCATGTGTGGCCCTTTTAAGCGTAATCACTCGCTGTGAATGCCGGTTTACGTTAGGGTCTGTTAATGTTTCATCGCCGCTTGCGCTAAGCGTTCAAGCGCCCTAATCGCGTGCTTTTTCAATTAAGTAAGGATAAATATCATGACGGACCCAGGCGAACTGATTATTGAACCGAAAAACGGTCAACCTGCCGATGCCTGTGTGTTTATCATTCATGGCTTAGGTGCCGATGGGCATGACTTCGAGCCTCTGGTGCCCGCGCTTAACCTTCCTGAAGATGCCCACGTACGGTTTATTATGCCGCACGCGCCACGGCTGCCGGTGACCGTTAACGGCGGCATGGTGATGCCCGCCTGGTACGACATTCTGGCGATGGACCTCGGGCGCCGTGTTGATGAAGTACAGCTGAAATGCTCTGCCAAGCGTATTCAGGCGCTGATACAGGAACAGATTGATCACGGTATCGATAGCCAGCGGATTATCGTGGCAGGGTTCTCTCAGGGGGGCGCGGTGGCTTATCAGGCGGCGTTATCTTTTCCGTTGCCGTTAGGTGGGTTGCTGGCAATGTCGACCTACTTTGCCACGGCAGACAGTATCGAATTGAGTGATGCCAACAAGGCAATTCCGATTGAGGTGCATCATGGTAATATGGACCCTATCGTGGCAGAGAGTTTGGGACGGGCTGGGTTTGAGCGCTTAAAAGCCCAAGGCTACACCGCCAACTATCGCCAGTATCCTATGGCTCACGCACTTTGCCCTCAGCAAGTGGGCGATATTGGTCAGTGGTTGAGCACTCTTCTGAAGTAATCCTTACATCGACAAGTGATCAAAAGATAGGCAAAGTAATTTGTCTATAAGCCGCTGCAAGGATAGCAATGGCAGTAATCTCGTCTGTCGACCTCATCGAGGCTGTATTAGCGCTGTGTCTTTTGATAGCAGCGCTGATTTGCCTATTTGACCGCCATTTGGTGCGTGCGTGTCGCGCCTTTTTTGCCTTTACGCTCACAATGGCGCTTGCCTGGCTAACCCTGGGGATGCCCTGGTTAGCGGCTGTCGAAGGGCTATTGGGCACGGTATTAACCGTCGCCTGCTTTTTTTACGCGTTAGGTATCTTTCCCTCAAGCGCTTCTAAATTACCCCGTTACGATCATTTTGAGCCGCCACTAACGCATAGAGTCACGCGCATTGTGTTAGCGCTTGCCTGGTGTTTGATGGTCGGAGTTGCCATTTTCCTTGTGCTACCTGAAATGGCTTACTCGCCTGCAAAGCACCCTCTGGTGTTGGCCGGAGTGGCGGTGGTGGCCACAGCAATGGGCGCTTTTGCCTGGCAGCGCCACTTATTGCGCCGTTTGCTTGCCTTTAACGTACTGGGGTCGGGTGTGTTTCTGCTCTTGGCCGGGGTCGCAGGCGCAATTCCCCAAGGGCAGGCGCTGGTTATAGTGGGCCTGGTGATCGCCTGGCTCGGATCACTGCTGGGGGCATTAGTGATCCGAAAGCTTTACCAGCTTGAAGGGCAAGAGGCCCTGTTAGAGGATGACGGGCGTGAGGAGAAGGCTAAATGATAGAGCGATTTGGCCTGACAGACAGTACATTCGAGCCGCTTTTAACTAGCCATTGGGCATTGGCTGCCGCCGTGTGTTTGCCGCTTGTTTTCGGTGGGCTAGCCGCACTCTGGCCACCTAAGCGAATGTGGCCTATCGCGTTGGCATGCGTTCCTGTATTGGCCGCCGGGCTATCGTTATTGATCGACTACCAGCAAGTAGGGCTACTGCACTGGGGCTGGGAAACCTGGGGAATTAATGTTGCGCTGCGCTTAAACGGGGTAAGCGTGCTGATGTTACTGTTAACGCAGTGGCTGGCAGCGGCAGCGGCGCTTTATACCCCAGGCTCGCTGCGGCTTTCGGCACCCGAACCGTTGGCCCGTTGGATATGGCCGTTGATGGGCGTTATGGTCAGCGCGCTTTCGTTGATTTGGCTGGCCACTGACTTGATCACGCTCTACCTTGCGCTGGAGGCCATGGGGTTGGCTGCGGTAGGCATGCTGCTGCTTTCAGGTAAGGCCGCGGCGTTGTTGGCCGGTATGCGGTATCTGTTGCTTACGCTGGTGGGGTCGCTTGCCTATTTACTGGGCGTCGCGCTGCTGTTGGGCACTTGGGGGCGGCTTGATTTGGTCGGGCTTGCGCAGGTTATTGAGCCAGGGCCGATTGTCTGGATCGCAGCGGCGCTAATAGGGGCGGGGCTTGCCTTGAAAGCTGCTCTCTTTCCGCTTCATGCTTGGCTTTCTCCGGTGCATTCCAGCGCCTGGACGCCTGTGAGCGTATTGCATGCTGGGCTGGTGGTTAAAGCATCGCTATTCGTGCTGCTTCAGCTGTGGAGTCTTTTATTACCGGACACCTTTTGGGCGCCGCGATTAATCGCTTGGCTGGGCATGTTGGCCATTATATGGGGTGGCTTAATTGCCTGGCGTGCTGAAACGCTCAAAACAGTGGTGGCTTCATCAACCGTGGCGCAGTTGGGCTACTTGATGGTGGTGTTCCCCTTATTGCTAGGCCCCAATGTAGCATCAGTGGTAAAGGCGCTGGCGTGGGAAGGGTTCTGGTTGCAGTTAATAGGCCATGCGCTAGCGAAAGCCGCGATGTTTTTAGCCGCCGGTAATTTGATAATGGCCACCGGTGAAACGACCCTAAAGGGGCTTGCTGGCACCAGCCGCCGCCTACCGCTTTCACTGTTGGTTTTTGGAATTGCGTCGGTAACTTTAATGGGGCTGCCACCAAGTGCGGGCTTTACGGCTAAATGGCTGCTCCTGCAAGCCATGGTGCTCTCCCACCAGTGGCTGGCAGTGGCAGTATTGCTTATAGGTACACTGTTAACCGCCGCCTATATTTTTCGCTTTTTCCGCTATTCGTTCCTGGAGGAGGCCCCGCGCCACCGTTTTCAGCCTCTTGCTCCGGGTATGGATGCGGTTGCGCTTTGCTTAGCCATGGCGGCGTTAGCGTTAGGGCTTTTAGCGCACTTTCCGCTTGAGCTTCTTCATGGAGATCACGCATGAATATCGCTTGGCTACCCTTGACTGCGTTGGCTGCATCGCTACTGGCCGTAGTGATTATTTTTATACTGCCTGAAGCATCCAGGCGGATGCGTACCAGTATCAACCTGCTGGCGGCTGTCATCAAAATCAGCCTGGTGGCGCTAATGGTAACGCTCGTAGCACGTGGCGAGGAGGCCGTGTTCAGCTTTCAGGTGGTCGGTAATATCGACTTTGTACTGCGTGCTGACGCGTTGGGCGTCATGTTTGCCGGGCTCTCGTCGCTCTTATGGCTATGCACTACGATTTACGCCATTGGTTATCTGGAAGGAACCGCGAACCGTAAGCGCTTTTTTGGGTTTTTCAGCTTATGTGTTGCCAGTACGCTGGGTATTGCGCTGGCCGGTAACTTGTTTACCTTTCTGATTTTCTACGAAATGCTGACGCTGTCCACCTATCCGTTGGTGGTCCATTCGGGCACTGATAAAGCCTTAAATGCTGGGCGAATTTATCTACGTTACACCCTGACCGCAGGCGTAGTACTGCTGTTGGGTACGGTGCTTTTATATAGTTTAACGAGCGACCATTCGTTCGCCTCCGAGCGCGGTCTAGAAGGCTACTTAGTAGACCACCGCAGCCTGCTAACGTTTATATTTGCGCTTCTGGTGGGTGGGTTTGCCGTTAAGGCTGCCATGGTGCCGCTGCATGGCTGGCTGCCCAGGGCCATGGTCGCACCGGCACCGGTAAGCGCACTATTGCACGCAGTCGCGGTGGTAAAAGCCGGTGCCTTTGGCATTTTGCGAATTATTTACGACTTGTATGGCATTGAGCTAAGCGTAGAGCTTGGGGTTACGACGGTGCTAGCAGTGGCGGCCTCGATCACTATTATATACGGCTCAATACGCGCCATCGCGCAGCAGGAGTTAAAGCCGCGACTGGCCTTTTCAACCATCAGCCAAGTGTCGTATATCGTGCTTGGGGTTAGCCTGGTGGGTCCTTTTGGCACCATTGGCGCGCTTGCTCACCTACTGCACCAAGGGATCATGAAGGTAACGCTATTTTTCTGTGCGGGTATTTATGCAGAAGAGCTGGGCATCCACCGCATTGATGAGATGGATGGAGCGGGTAAGCGTATGCCGCTCACCAGCTTGGCCTTTACAGTGGGCGCCTTTGGCATGATTGGTCTACCGCCTGTGGCCGGATTTATCACTAAATGGTATTTGGGAATTGGCGCCATTCAGGCCGACATGTATTGGGTTGTCGCCGTGCTGGTGTCAAGCAGTGCGCTAAATGCCCTCTATTTTCTGCCGATCGTGCATCGTCTTTGGTTTCGTGTTGGGCCTGCCCATGGCAATGGGAGCTGGCCAAAAGATCAGCGTCTTGGGCGTTTGGAAACTCACGGTTGGCTGCTCTGGCCTGCGGTGTTTACTGCCGTTCTCAGTATCGCTGCTGGCGCACTTGCCGGGTTGCCGTTTAGCCCACTGGATTGGGCAACGCGTGTAGCCGAGGGGGAGTACCTGCAATGATAACGCTACTCTTGGTGATAACACTTTGCTGGCCGGTCTGCGTGTCGTTGATGGGCGTATGGAAGGCTTATCGTACACCCGCTGCTCAGCGCCGCTACTTCTCGTGGGGCTGGCTCAGTGCGGCATGGCCGGCGCTACTGTTGGCGTATATAGGGGAAGCCCAGTGGGTGATAGATGCCTGGATGCTGGGTGGGCACTGGTCGCTTAACGCACTGAGCCGCCCTTGGCTTGCTTTCACCGCGCTGCTTTGGTGTTTTGCAGCGATTCATGCGCGTGGATACTTTGCCAAGGAGCAGGCCAGCGCCCAAGCGGGCGACAGTGCCGCTGAGCGCCGGTTGTTGTGCCTGGCTCTGTTATGGCCATTAACGTTTGTCGGTAACGTACTTCTGATTATCGCCCAGGATATCGCCACTTTTTACCTGGGCTTTGCGCTGATGACGTTTGCCGCCTATGGCCTGGTCGTACATAACGGTACGCCGGATGCGAAACTGGGGGCGAGGGCCTATTTGATTCTCGCGGTGGTCGGCGAAGGATTGATTCTTGGAGGTTTGCTGTGGGCGGCCGGTAGTGCGGAAACCGTACTGCTGGCAGGCGTACGTGAGGGGATCGCCACGGCTGAGTATGGCGCCTTAATGGCATGCTTACTGTGGCTTGGGCTGGGCGTGAAGGCAGGCGTTATCGGCTTACACGTGTGGCTACCGCTTGCGCACCCGGCGGCCCCCGCTCCGGCCAGCGCGGTGTTAAGCGGCGCGATGATCAAGGCCGGGCTGCTTGGCTGGATCTACGTATTACCTCTGGGGGAAACCTCGCTTTCCGGTGCGCTCACCCGGCTTGGCGACATCATGGTGATCGCTGGTTTGGCCGCTGCCTTTGGCGCGGCGCTGTATGGGGTATGGCAGAGGCATCCCAAGGCCGTATTAGCTTACTCCAGCATCAGCCAAATGGGCATGCTGACCGCCATGGTCGCTATGGGATTGGCAGCGCCCGAGGTGTGGCCCTTGTTGCTGCCGGGCGTGGTCCTCTTTGCGGCTCACCACGCGCTGGCCAAAGGCGCGCTATTTATGGGGACCAGCGTTAGTGAGCATTTACCTCGGTGGCCGTTGGCGCTTGTCTGGGTGCTGCTGGCGCTGCCTGCCTTGTCGCTTACCGGCGCCTTTGGCGCTGGGCTCGTCAGCAAGTGGGGCGTCAAAAGCGCGCTGTATGAGATGCATCATGAGCAACTGGTCGCGCTGTTAACCTGGGCGGCAATTGGCACCTCTGCGTTGGTGAGTGTCAGTCTCTGGCGGCAGTGGCAGCAGCGCAGCACCGGTGGCAGCCATCCTGGTCAGTGGGGTGGCTGGCTTGCTGCATTAACGGCCGCTCTTGTGACGCCGATATGGCTACCGCTCCCTCAAGGGAGTGTGGAAATCCCCCCGTTGAAAGAGTGGTTTAGCCTGATGTGGCCACTGCCCGTAGGCATCGTGTTAACGTGGGCGGGATGGTGGTTAACGCGCCATTGGCGTATACGCCCCCTGCCTGCCGGCGACTTATGGTGGCCTTATGCGTGGCTCGTTCAAAATGCCTTGGTAGGGGTTCGCTCTGCTGGGCAGTGGTGTGGCGATGTTAAAGCAGCGTCTGTGGGTATTGCTCTGGCCATTGAAAAGCGGATGATGGCGCGCTTAACTCAACTAACGGCTATGGAAAGCTGGATGCGCCACCATACGAGCGGCTTGATGATGGCGTTAGCCATTGTTTTGGCACTGTTATTAATCTGGGAAGGGTCGCCATGAGCCACGAGAGTTCACAGAACCACCGAGGGAGACGTGCCAAAAAGCCCGATGAGATTCCACGTTATGGGTGGTTTGATGTTGTATGGCGGGTGTTGCGCGCCGCTAAGCGTGACCGCCTTACCATGTTGGCGGCTGGTGTCGCGTTTTACGCTTTGCTGGCACTATTTCCTACCATTGCAGCGGTAATATCGCTGTGGGGATTGCTGTTTGATCCGGTGGAAGCAGGGCGGCAGCTTTATGAACTAAGCCGTTTTATGCCCCCGGATGCGGCAAGCCTTATTGATCAGCAAACCCAGACAGTGGTTGAGAGTGCCGAATCTGGCAACGTAATGGCGGTGCTTTTAGGGCTGTTGGTCGCCATGTATATCGCTTCCAAAAGCGTGGGAGTGCTTGTGGTAGGGCTGAATGTGGTTTATGGCGAAAAGGAGCGGCGTAACTTCTTTCTTCGCGGTGTTGTGTTGGTGCTACTGACGTTTGGCCTGATTGGCATGACGCTGGTATCGCTTGGCTTTATTGCGATTGTGCCTGTGTTGGTCGATGCCTTAGCGGTGGATGATCCTTTCGATCAAGTATTTAAGTGGCTGCGTTGGCCTGCCTTGTTGATCATCATGAGCTTTTTAATTGCCCTGCTGTACCGGTTTGCGCCTTATCGGCGTGCCGCACAATGGCGCTGGTTAAGCTATGGCACGCTGCTGGCGACCACTTTATGGTTACTTGGGTCAGGCGGGCTTTCACTTTATGTCCGCTACTTTTCAAGCTTCAGTGAGCTTTATGGGTCATTGGGCGCCGTGGTTGTACTGATGATGTGGTTTTGGCTGTCTGCGTTTGTGGTACTGCTGGGTGCAGAAGTGAACAGTGAAATGGAGCGTCAGACCTATAAAGACACCACTATTGGCGAAGAGCGCCCATTAGGTGAGCGCGAAGCCTTTGCCGCCGATACGCTGGGGGTTGAAAACCCTTGGAACGGCGATAAAGAAAAAAACCGCCAGTAGCGAGCTGGCGGTTTTACCGTACGTTTACGTATTAGGCGGTTACCCTCGCTGTAAGAGCCCTTTTTAGAACAGCCTTTTTACAAAAGCTCTTCAGCCGCCAGCGCCAGGCGCGAACGCTCAACGCTTTTGAGGGTAATATGCCCGGCGTGTGGCCAGTCACGGAAGCGCTCAACCACGGCCGCCATGCCGCAGGTATTGGCGGTTAGGTAGGGCGTATCGATTTGCCCCACGTTGCCTAAACAGACAATTTTGGTATTACGTCCGGCACGGGTAACCAGTGATTTAAGCTGTTTGGGTGTAAAGTTTTGTGCCTCGTCGATAATCAAAAAGGTGTCGTTTAAAGTGCGCCCTCGCATAAAGCCTGGCGAGCGAATTTGCACGCGTGAGCCAATCAGTTGCCGTGTTGCGCCATTATCCCAGGTCGACTCTCCTTCGTCATTGCGCAGCAGGTTATCCATATTGTCGTGGAAGGCACCCATCCACGGCGACATCTTCTCCTCCTCGGTACCGGGCAAAAAACCAATGTCCTCGCCCATCGGAATAGGTGCGCGGGTAAACACGATGCGCTCAAACTGCTTGGCATCCAGGGTTTGCTGGAAAGCGGCGGCCAGCGTCATAAAGGTCTTACCCGTGCCCGCGTTACCGGCAATGGTGACCAGATCAATGTCCGGGTCCATCAGCAGGTTCAGGGTAAAGTTTTGACGGCTATCATGGGCGTGAACGCCCCACGCCCCAGCGTGGTGGCGGTAGTTGGTCAACAGCTGTAACCGCGCTGATGAGGGCGACAGCTCACGAATAATGGCCTCAAACTCAGCGCCGTTCTCGCTGTCGGAGACAAGCATTCCCAAGTGCCAGTGACGGGGCATGTCGCCACTTAATTGATAAAACGTTTGATGCTCCACCCGCTCAACGCTGACATCAACATTCAGCGCTTCCCAAAGTGCCCTGCCGTTGTGCCCCGCCGATGCGTATACCTGGGCACCCTCAATCATGGCATCGCTGTCTGAGAATGCCCGATCGTTAAAGTAATCCTCCACAGGGACTTTTAGCGCGGCCGCCTTTACGCGCAGGTTGATATCTTTGGTAATTAGAATGACCGAGGCATCGGGGCGCTCATCGCGCAGCCGACAGGTTTCCGCCAGAATACGGTTATCCGGACTGTCGTCCATCGAGTCGAAGGGCTTTAAATCGTTGAAGCAGAGAAAGTGCAGGCGTCCAGATTCGCCGCTAATACGTGGGATGGGGATGCCGCGTTGAATCTCGTCAAAAGTAACCTGGTTGGTAAGGTCAGAGAGCGTACGGCTAACTTGACGTGCCGTACGGGCAATCTCACGAATTCCGTTTTTATGCTTATCCAGTTCCTCAAGAACCGTCATGGGGATAACCACGTCATGCTCTTCAAAGTGGTAGAGCGCTGTGGGGTCATGGATTAGGACATTGGTGTCCAGGACATAAAGCCTTGTCGCTTTCTTATCGAGTCTTACCATCGGGCGATAGCTCCTTGGTTGACGGCAACATCGACACTGGCAGCTACATCTTACGCCTAGATGACACTTGCCTGTGTCGTTCCTCTGGCGTGTCTTTAAATCTCCTTGTGAGGCACTTTTTTATAGCGTGGAAGGATATTGCACTTTTTTCCACTGCTATATTTCACCGAAGTGACCACTACTGCGCATTGCCTAGAAAACGCGCCACTTTGTTAAGGAGTGCGGTGGCCACTACGCCCAGGTTTTCACTCTCTACATAGCGGTAATAGTGGCTATCCAGGGCAAGGTCGTGATTCAGTGAACAGAGCTGATCACTTTCCAATGCTTCTTTAACCAGCGGGTGGGGAAGCAGTGCCCATCCCGTGCCGTTTATTACCGCATCTCGGATCACCTCAAACATGGTGAAGCCCAGGTAGTTAGCGGAAAACAGCGCCTCGCTGACCAGTTTGTCGTCCTGAATGTGGGTTAAGCAGACTTGCGTGTATTGGGCGAGATCATCGCGATTGACGCTAGGAAGCCGACTCAGTGGGTGCTGTGGAGAGGCCACTAAGCGCATACTCACAGGTGCCAGGTTGGCTGCATGGGGGGCAACGCCTTCGGCGGTATAAAGCCCAAACGCAATATCGACAGTTTGGCGCAGAATAAATTGGCTGTGCTCCTGCGGTGGAACAAGATAAACCGATACCGCGGTCAGCGGGAACTGCTGCTTTAAATCGTGCATGACCTGGTGCCAGAACCGCTCAGGAAGCGCATCATCGCGGGCAATGCACAGCTGGTTTTCGACCCCTTGCAGATGTTGGTGGCAATGCTTTTTGATTCGGCTGGCACTTGTCAGTAGCCGGTAACAGTCGGGGAGTACGCTTTCACCTACGGCGGTTAGTGTCAGGCTATTTCCCGAGCGTTCAAACAGTGCCACCCCCAGGCTATCTTCCAGCGCATGGACCGCCGCACTTAGCGTACCGCGCTTTATACCTGACTGCCGCGCAGCGGCGGCAAAGGAGCCGTGCTCAGTAACTTCAACAAATGCCTGGACTTGTTCAGCTCGCATACGGGGTCTCGTGGTTGAGTGCTATTTTTTTTAGCGCTGAGTGATTCGTTAAACGTTAGTACACCCTTTACCATGCAGCACGATTTCCTATAATCCTGCTAAATCAGAATGGAGTTTTCTGCGTGACCCCCTTTATTGCTGAGCGCCGTGCGCTAAGATTTTCAGCTGTTTCAGCAAGCTTTTTTGCGCTGTCTGGCTTGGTTCTGGGATTAGCCAGTGGCTCTATCACGATTTTATTCGATAGCGGATATTCACTGTTAAGCCTTGTTCTCGCTTCGCTCTCACTGCTTGCGTTACAGCATGCCCGCAAACCCGCAGATGATCACTACCCCTTTGGGCGGCTAACGGTAGAGCCGCTAGCGGTGCTGCTCAAAGGCGTGGTGATTGCGCTGGTGTGTCTGTTCTCTTTAGTGTCAGCCGTGTGGAGCCTGGCGCAGGGCGGACGCTTGGTGACACTTGATTTGGCCTTGTTATTTGGTGTCGCTAACGTGAGCGGCTGTTTGTTGACCTGGTGGTGGCTAAAGCGCTATGCCCGTATTGCTCGCTCCTCCTTGTTGGCGGCTGAGCTGCGTCAGTGGCAAATGGATACCTGGTTAAGCGCGGCGGTAATGCTTGGTTTTGCACTTACCTGGGGACTCACGTTAACGCCCTGGGCAAGTTATGCGCGGTTGGCTGACCCGGTAATGGTGCTGATCATTGCAGGCTACTTTTTACCCATGCCTATCCGCATGGTGCGTGGAGCGCTTCGCGAACTAATGTTTGGCGAACCCATGGGCAGCATTCGCCAGGACATGGTGGAAGAGATCGCCGAGTTTGATATCGCCAGTGACGATGTGCGCCTGGCGCAGGTGGGCAGCTTTCTGATGGTGGATATCCAGCTCGACAAGCAACAGATCGATGATGCTGAAGAGATTGTAGAGAGCGTTGAACAGCACTGCTTGCAGCGTAATTTGCGCCCCGTCACCAGCATTACCCTGGTGGCCACGTAAACCGGGGGGAATAGCACTGTCACTTTCGTTAGTGTTCATCATAACGCCTGCTTAATGAAGCGGGCGTTATGATGTAAAAGCGGAGCACTACAAGCGCAGTTAATCGTCTTTCTTCTCTGGTTTGCCTTTGCGCTCGGTGCTTGCCATCTCCTCAAGCTCCTCTTCGCTCATTGAGTCGTACATATCCTTGGAAGCATCATAAAGCTCACTGGGCTTGGTTTCTCCACGTTTGGCGGAAAGGGCGGCGCCTGCGGCTTTTTGCTGGGCTTTCGATGTGGCTGGCATAATTAAGGCTCCTTTAGGTTGACTTCCCTTTAGCGCTTACGCTATTTAGCGTAGCAGGCAGGAATAGGCTTTCCAGAGCGCGCCACAAGGGCTGCCCAACTTTACTAAACATCAAGAGAGCGTCATGACACCAGCCATTAATACGGCCAAAAAAGCGGGTATACCGTTTGAAATTCATGAGTATCAGCACGATGTAGCGGCGGAGTCTTACGGCTTGGAAGCCGCTGAAAAACTGGGGGTGGCCGTCGAGCAAGTATTCAAGACCCTGGTAGTAACGCTGGACGGCAAGACGCTTGCTGTGGGGATCGTGCCGGTCACTCATCAGTTGGGCCTAAAGCAGATTGCCAAGGCCGCTGGGGCTAAAAAAGCCGTCATGGGGGTGCCTGCCGAGGTCGAGCGTGCCACTGGTTACGTGTTGGGTGGGGTAAGCCCCTTGGGGCAGAAAAAACGCCTGGCAACCTATATTGATGCGTCGGCTGTGGGCTTTGCCACTATTTTTGTCAGCGCCGGGCGGCGCGGGCTTGAAATTGAGCTGGCGCCCAATGACCTGGCAACCCTTTGCAAGGCTGAGCTTGCGCCACTGGCGGTATGAGATGCACGCAGGGGCAGGCACTTTCTGGTATGGTGCTTCACATTAAAGTGTATCCGTATTAGTTACCTCTTTACTGGCCGTTAAACGGCCCTGCAGGTTTTATTGTGTCAGACGTCTCCTTCTCGTCGCTCGCCTTACCGGCCACGCTGCTTACTAACCTTGAGTCGCTGGGTTATCACCAGATGACGCCTGTTCAGGCGCAAAGCCTGCCGCCCATGCTGGCCGGGCAGGATGTGCTGGCACAGGCCAAAACAGGCTCGGGCAAAACAGCGGCGTTTGGTTTGGCGCTACTCGCTGAACTGCGGGTTGAAGTATTTTCTGTACAGGGGCTGGTACTTTGCCCCACTCGTGAACTTGCTGATCAGGTGGCCGAAGAGCTGCGCCGCTTGGCGCGGGCCATGGCTAACGTTAAAGTATTAACACTGTGTGGCGGAGCGCCGTTTGGGCCACAGTTAGGCTCGCTTGAGCATGGCGCGCATATTGTTGTTGGTACCCCGGGGCGTATTGAAGAGCATCTGCGTAAAGGTTCGTTGACGCTGGGTTCGCTAAGCACACTTGTGCTGGACGAGGCGGATCGTATGCTCGATATGGGCTTTCAAGCATCATTGGACGCGATCATTGCGGAAACCCCGGCAGATCGCCAGACGCTGCTATTTAGCGCCACCTTCCCTGATGAACAGGAGTCCGGTGGCTTGGCGGCCATGACGCGCGGCGTCATGATGGATCCTGTCAGCGTTAAAGTGGCTGAGGTGCATGACGCCACTACCATTGATCAGCACTTCTATGAAGTGCCTAGTGAAGATGCCCGCTTTGGTGCGCTTAAACAGCTGTTGCTGGTCAACCGCCCGACGACCAGCGTGGTGTTTTGCAACACCAAGCGCGAAACTCAGGCAGTAGCCGATAGCCTAGTGGATGCCGGTTTTAGCGCGGTAGCGCTGCACGGTGATTTAGAGCAAAAAGACCGTGATCGTATTTTGATACTCTTTGCCAACCAAAGTGCGTCAATCCTGGTGGCCACCGACGTGGCGGCACGTGGCCTGGATATTGCGCAATTGGATGCGGTGTTTAACTATCAAATTGCCCGTGAGCTAGAGGTTCATGTCCACCGCGTAGGGCGTACCGGGCGGGCTGGCGCCAGTGGCATTGCCTGTACACTGGTAACCCCTCAAGAAACCTATCGCCTGGGGCGCTTGGCAGAGCTTCTGAGCGAGCAGCTCACTACGGAAGCACTTCCTAAAGCCACACAAACAGCCCCCTTTGAACCTCCCATGGCGACGCTGCAATTAGCCGGTGGCAAAAAGGATAAACTGCGGCCAGGCGATATTTTGGGTGCCCTGACCAGCGAGGGCGGGCTGCGCGGTGATCAGGTCGGTAAAATTAAAGTGTTGGCTCGTAGTGCTTATGTCGCGGTTGAGCGCAGCGCCGTTCAAAAAGCCCAGGCCAAACTCGAACGTGACAAACTAAAAGGACGCGCCTTTCGTGTGCGTCGCATTCGCTACTGAGTGCCAGAAACTGTCCCTACTTCTAACTGTTTCTACTTCTATAGGAGCCATTGCAGCTAGCCATGAAAACACCCAAACGATTACAGCCCCTGGTCGATGACGGCCTGATCGATGAGGTGCTGACGCAGTTGATGAGCGGCAAGGAAGCACAGGTTTACGTGGTGCGCTGTGGCGAAGAAGTACGCTGTGCCAAGGTATTTAAAGAGGCAAAACAGCGCAGCTTTAAGCAAGCGGTACAGTACCAGGAAGGGCGTAAAGAGCGTAATAGCCGGCGTGCCCGGGCCATGGCGAAGAAGACCCGCTATGGTCAAAAAGAGCAGGAGCAGGCGTGGCTAACTGCGGAAGTAGACGCGCTTTATCGCCTTGCCGCGGCTGAAGTACGCGTACCCAAGCCTTTCGGTTTTGTGGATGGCGTGCTGCTCATGGAGATGATTACCGATGCCGAGGGCACTGTTGCGCCACGCTTGGATGACGTAACACTGACCCACGAGCAAGCGCTGCGCTATCACGATAAAGTCATCAAGGATGTGGTGCGCATGCTCTGCGCTGGCCTGATCCACGGTGACTTGTCGGAATTTAACGTGCTGGTAGATGCCGAGGGGCCGGTCATTATTGACCTGCCCCAGGCCGTGGATGCTGCTGGTAACAATAGCGCCGCTGCCATGCTAGAGCGTGACGTTAATAACATGCGCGCCTACTTTGGCCACTATGCGCCTGAATTGCTAAAGACCCACTATGGCAAAGAGATGTGGGCGCTTTATGAGGCAGGCGAGCTGCATCCAGAGAGTAAGTTGACCGGCCACTTCGACTTCGACACCCACATCGCCAATGTCGATGAGTTGATGGAAGTGATCGATGACGCCAAAGAAGAAGAGGCTGAGCGTCAGGCGCGGATGCGCGATGACGAGGATGAAGATTAAGCTTATTGGTCGTCAGCGTGGATAATCAGGGCATGGCGTTTTTGGTGACGCTAGCCATGCTCTGAGTAGAACGTCGTTCAGCTATTTTTCTTACCTGTTTAGCATTTCGTCTGCTGTGCCAAGAATATTCTCAACCGTAAAGCCGAAGTGCTTGAACAGCTCACCCGCAGGGGCGGATTCGCCGAACGTGGTCATGCCGATCACACGGCCGTCCAGACCTACATACTTGTACCAGTAGTCGGCATGTGAGGCTTCAATGGCGATGCGCTTGGTGACCGCCCTGGGCAGGACGCTTTCCCGGTACTCGGCGTCCTGACCGTTGAAGCGGTAGGTCGACGGCATGGAGACCACGCGTACTGCTTTGCCCTGTGCTTCAAGCTCGGCGGCAGCGTCCATGGCCAGTCCCACTTCCGAACCGGTGGCGATCAGGATCAGCTCGGGCGTACCGTCGCTGTCTTTCAGCACATACCCGCCACGCTGAATGGAAGCCAGCTGGGCTTTGGTGCGGGCCTGGTGCGGCAGGTTCTGACGCGACAGGATCAGCGCCGTGGGGCCCGAGTGACGCTTGATGGCTGCATCCCAGGCCGCGGCGGTTTCCACCGCGTCACACGGGCGCCAGGTGTTCAGGTTCGGCGTCGTGCGCAGGCTGGTCAACTGCTCAATCGGCTGGTGGGTCGGGCCATCTTCACCCAGGCCAATGGAGTCATGGGTAAATACGTAGATCGCCTGCTGACCCATTAATGCCGCCATGCGAACCGCGTTACGCATGTACTCCATGAAGATCAGGAAGGTTGCGCCGTACGGGACAAAACCACCGTGCAGGGAGATACCGTTCATCACCGCGCCCATGCCGAACTCACGTACGCCATAGTGCAGGTAGTTACCGCTGGCATCTTCCGGCGTAATCGCTTTGGCACCCTTCCAGAAGGTCAGGTTGGACGGCGCAAGGTCCGCACTGCCGCCGAGCAGCTCCGGCATTTTCGGACCAATCACGTTAAGCGCTTCCAGCGACGCTTTACGGGTGGCGATGCTGGCGCCTTTTTCCTGGGCCTGCTCGATGAGGGCTTCGGTCGGTATTTCAGCCGGCAGTTGGCCTTTCATGCGACGCTTGAATTCCTGCGCCTCGGCCGGGAACGCCTCGGCATAGCGGGCAAAGCGTTTTTCCCATTCCTGCTGGCGGGTTTTACCTGCTTCACGCGCATCCCAGCCAGCGTACACGGGCTCGGGAATATGAAACGGCGCGTGGGGCCAGTCCAACTGCTTGCGTGCCAGGGCAACTTCTTCTTCGCCCAGCGGCGCGCCGTGCGACTCTTCCTTGCCCTGCTTGTTGGGCGCCCCGAAACCGATAACCGTTTTACAGATAATCAGGCTGGGCTTGTCATCGTTCTGTTTGGCAAGTGCAATGGCGGCCTGGATCTCTTCCGGCTTGTGACCATCGACATTGGGCACCACGTGCCAGCCGTAGGCTTCAAAGCGCTTGGCGGTATCGTCGGTAAACCAGCCTTCCACTTCCCCATCAATCGAGATGCCGTTGTCGTCGTAGAGCGCAATCAGCTTGCCCAACTGCTGAGTACCCGCCAGCGACGCCGCCTCATGGGAAATGCCTTCCATCAGGCAGCCATCACCCAAAAAGCACCAGGTGTGGTGATCGACAATGGTGTGGCCCGGACGGTTGAACTGCGCTGCCAGGGTTTTTTCGGCAATCGCAAAGCCGACGGCGTTGGCAAACCCCTGACCGAGCGGGCCGGTAGTGGTTTCGATGCCGGGCGCGTAGCCAAATTCCGGATGGCCGGCGGTGGGCGAGTGCAACTGACGGAAGTTCTGAAGTTGTTCCAGGCTTAACTCATAGCCGCTTAAGTGCAGCAAAGAGTAGAGCAGCATTGAGCCGTGGCCATTGGACAGCACGAACCGGTCACGATCGGCCCATTTTGGGTCTTCGGGGTTGTGCTTGAGGTGATCATTCCACAGCACCTCGGCGATATCAGCCATGCCCATGGGGGCGCCAGGGTGGCCGGACTTGGCCTTCTGAACAGCATCCATGGAAAGGGCGCGAATGGCATTGGCGAGGGCAGAGCGATTTTTCATAAGAATCATGCCTTGGTCTTGTTGATTAAATGACACTGCAAGCTATAAGGCGCTACGAGATCAATGACGCCTGGTCCTGTTAGTCGATGTCAACAGCCGAACGCCATCTGCCAGCGAGTGTTCGCTTGTCATTTTTGCTATTTTTAAAATGAACAGTCTGTGATCAAATGATTGGGCAGTTAAGAGTCTTTCGTCAAGCATGGTGACGGAGTTTTTGGATGGATGGTTACTATACAAAAGTATAAGTATTATGCTTCTACAGCTTTTTTGGCTAATAATTTATATTATTCAATCGCTTACCATATTTATGTTTTATCTCTTTTGTATAAGCGCTGACATATACTTTATGTTCTTATGATCAATCTATTTACAAATGATCATCTGGTGGTAGATTGAAGGCACCAGTAGGCGGCTGGATAGAGTGTCTGAATATTTGTTGCTATCGGTCGCCGTGCTTCTATTGCTTGTGCGGAGAGAACCAAAATGTCTAATAAAACGCCTACTCTCAGGGTCGCGATTGGTGGTGATGAGGCTGCTTACGGCTTAAAGGAAATGCTGATTAGCCATGTTCGTGAGCTAGGCTTCGAGGTTGAAGATTTTGGCACGTTTAATGCTGAGCCGGTGCTATATCCTGACGTCGCATTTGAGGTAGCAACGGCCATTAAGGAAGGGCGTTTTGATCGTGGAGTACTGGTTTGTGGGACAGGTATTGGAGTAGCTATTTCTGCTAATAAAGTGCCTGGTATACGGGCTGCTCAAACGCATGATGTTTATTCGGCCGCTAAAGCTCAAACCAGTAACAACGCACAAATCGTGACCCTCGGGGCGAGAGTTGTGGGGCCAGAATTAGCCAAGCTAATTGTCTCCACATTTTTGAGTAATCATTTTTCTGGTGGTGCTTCCGAGTTAAAAATAGCAAAAATTGATGAGTACGAGTCTCGATTAACAACCCGCTAAGCATAAGTTGATGAGATGGCGAGACTGATTAATAGCCAGAAATTAACAATAACACCACTATGCAAGCTGTGATGACGCCGTATGTCTTCACTCCGGAGGTATAATAATGACACGCCTGTTTAATGATCCGAGTGATTTTCCTGAAGAAGCGCGCTTAGGATTAGTGGCTGCTAATCGCGATAAGTTGATGGCCGTACCCGGTGGTGTTGTGCGCAGTACGCGCAGTGAACCCGGTACGGTAGCCGTTGTAATTGGGGGTGGGAGCGGCCACTACCCCACGTTTGCTGGTTTGGTTGGGCAGGGGTTAGCGCATGGCGCCGTCATGGGGAATCTGTTCTGTTCTCCTTCCTCTCAGCAGGTTTACTCAGTGGCTAAAGCAGCCCATAACGGTGGAGGTGTGCTGCTTTCGTTTGGCAACTATGCGGGTGATGTACTGCATTTTGGTGAGGCACGAGAGCGCCTCATTGCCGAGGGCATTCCTTGTGAAATCGTGCTGGTGACTGATGATGTAGCTAGTGCACCGCTAGAAGAGATAGATAAGCGTCGTGGCATTGCGGGGGACTTAACCGTTTTTAAGGCCGCTGCTGCCGCTGCTGAAAACGGCTTGTCGCTTGAAGAAGTCGTCGTGGTGGCGAAAGAGGCAAACCGTTGCACGCGCTCTTTTGGTGTTGCCTTTGAGGGATGCACGCTGCCGGGAGCGGATGATTCCCTTTTCCATGTGCCTGAGGGGAGGATGGCTATTGGGTTGGGGATTCATGGTGAGCCTGGTATTAGTGAGGCTGATGTTCCCACCGCCGATGAACTGGCAGAAATGCTCGTTAATCGATTGCTGCAAGAGGTTCCTGAAGGTATTGCAGTCAGCGGAGCCCGCGTGGCCGTGGTACTTAATGGGTTGGGTACCGTAAAGTACGAAGAGCTATTTGTTATTTATCGCAAAGTCGATGAGCTATTGCAGAGTGTAGGCATACATATTGTAGAGCCGGATGTGGGTGAGCTGGTGACTAGCCTGGACATGGCGGGGGTTTCACTGACATTTTTCTGGCTTGATCAACAAATGGAGCCGCTTTGGACCGCTGCAGCTGATGCGCCTGGCTATCGAAAAGGCAGTGTCAAGCCCGCTGAGGCGTTAGACCCGGCTGAGGTAGAGGTCGTGGTGCAGGATACTATTCCTGAGGCCAGCGAGTCTTCTCGTAAGTTAGCGCGGGGCGTTATCGAGTCGCTGGAGGTCCTTGCCAATACCGTGAACAGCCATTGCGATTTATTGGGTCAGATTGATGCCGTCGCGGGTGACGGCGATCATGGCATCGGTATGCAGCGTGGTAGTAAAGCTGCGCTAGAAGGTGCTAACGAGGCTTTTAATAAGGGTGCAGGCGCGCAAACAGTGCTGCAATGGGCAGGGCAGCGCTGGTCAGATAAAGCGGGCGGTACATCAGGGGCTATCTGGCGGGTGATTTTGAAAGCAATGGGAGAGTCGCTAGGTAATGATAGGCCGCTCTCTGGCCAGCGCCTTGCGGCAGGTGTGATAAGTGCGCGTGATCAGGTAATGGCGTTTGGTAAGGCGGAGTTGGGTGATAAGACGCTCGTTGATGTGCTGGTCCCATTTGCCGATGCTTTATCCAAAGAGGTTGAGAAGAGCGGTGGGCTGGTGGCTTGCTGGGAAGTTGCCGCACGCGCTGCTAGCAAAGCGGCTGACGAAACGGCGAAACTGTTACCCCGAGTGGGGCGGGCACGCCCGTTGGCAGAAAAAAGTCTGGGCACGCGTGATGCAGGGGCTGTTTCGCTCGCGCTGATCATTCAAGCGCTTATCCCTGTATTGAAAAAGTGTGAGCCTAGCTGACATTATACGTTCTCGTGCGAGGTGCTCTTAAGTAGGAGCGCCTCGTTTTTAAGTACGTGCCATGCTTTTAAACAATTCCCGGATGCTGAATGAATAGTCAAGATACTGCTGACATTGACTTGATGACAGAGATTTCGACTCTCTACTATGTACAGGGGGAAACCCAAGAAGCGATCGCTAATCGGCTTGGTCATTCACGAGTACGAATAGGACGTCTGCTTAAAAAGGCACAAGCAGAGGGAATTGTTGATGTTCGAGTACGAGTGCATCCCGCTGTTAGCATTGAAATTGAGCAAGAGCTTAAGCGACGTTTTGGCCTCAAGCGGGCGCTAATTGCCCTGGATAACGCGGACCCAGATGCGCAGCGTTCAGGTGTGGCGAGCCTGGTGGCAGATCACTTATCGCGTAGCTTGATTGATGGCCAGATTGTCGCCGTTGGTATGGGGCGTAATGTAGCCGCCGTGGCAGATAACGTTTTTCAGGCAGAGGTATTAAAGGTTTCTTTTGTCTGTGCAATTGGCGGATCGCTGCGTGCAGGTGAGCATATGAACCCTGATCATATTTGTCGACGCTTGGCGAGCCGGTTTGGCGGCGATAGTGAGACACTTTACGCTCCTGCCTTGGTACAAAACGGCGATGTAAGGGACGCATTGTACGAAAATTCCACTGTTCGCCAGACGCTGGACCGTGCGCGACGCGCCGATACCGCTTTAATTGGCGTGGGCGACGTAAGTGAAGATAGCAATATGGTACGCATGGGATGGTTTTCTGCCCAAGAGATAGCCGAAGCGCGCCTGTCTGGGACGGTGGGGGATATGATGGGTTATGACTTTATCGATATCCACGGTCAGCCTTCTGATACACGCATGCAGGGGCGTGTAGTAGGCCTTAATATTCAGGATCTTACGCGAATTCCCGATGTTATTGCTATCGCTAGTGAGAATACCAAAGCTGTGGGTATTTTGGGTGCGCTTCGCACAGGCGTGATTGATACATTAGCGACCAGCGTCACTAATGCTCATACTATTCTGCGCCTTGATGAAGCGACTCAGCGCAATGTGACATAAGCAGATGCCTATCTATTGGCTTTTTGGCTGGCTTGAACGCCCAATTTATTCAGTTGCTTGGCAGCTTTGGTTATCTGCTTAATCCCTTTTTCAGCCACTTCTTTGTTTATCACTTTGTCCATGGTGTATGCATTTTGGTATGCCAAGGATGTCATGTGTTAGGCGATGCATTTAATAGTCCTATGATCATATGATCGAGGGTGGTTTACGTATTTCTTATATAGGGAGATTTTATGTCTTATAGGATTTTTATTTTTTATTGTTAATAATCAATTTGTTATGGTATTAGTCTAAAGTATTAGCATGAAAAGTTACAATATAAATTGACTCGACTATCCTTAAAGTACTTAACTCATATGTACACGGTGATATCTTTTGTAATGCACGAAAGGTTGTAAACCATAATAAGAGACATTAGGAGTGAGCAATGCGTAATGCCGATAACAACAAGCACGCTGAATTACCACTAACCATGCAAGCTGTCGTGGCCTATGCTCCAGGTGATTATCGTCTTGAGGAGGTTGCTGTTCCAGAGGCGAAAGAGGGAGAAGTGGTGATTAAGGTCGAAGCATGCGGCATCTGCGCAGGTGATCTCAAGGCATACGAAGGCGCACCCAGCTTTTGGGGAGATGATACTCAGCCCGCTTATATAAAGGCTCCTATGATTCCGGGGCATGAGTTTATAGGTCATGTAATGGCATTGGGCGACGGCGTTAAACACTTGGAAATTGGTGATCGCGTTATATCTGAGCAAATTGTGCCCTGCTGGGAATGCAGATTCTGTAACCGGGGTCAGTATTGGATGTGTGAAAAGCATGATGTCTATGGGTTTCAGAACAATGTAAATGGTGGTATGGCTGAATACATGGTCTTCCCCAAAGAAGCCATTAACCATAAGCTCCCCGATGAAATCCCGATGGAAAAAGCGGTCCTCATTGAACCCTATGCTTGTTCACTGCATGCCGTTAAACGTGCACAGGTGGAGCTGGGTGATGTCGTGGTTCTCTCCGGTGCAGGTACGCTTGGGTTAGGGATGATCGGCGCGATTAAAAAATCCGGCCCTTCGAAACTGGTAGTCCTGGATCTCAATAATAAACGGCTAGAGCTTGCCAAAGAATTTGGTGCGGACATCGTTCTGAATCCAGCTGAGGTTAATGTTGTCGACTATGTGAAAAGTATTACAGAGGGATACGGCTGCGATATTTATATTGAGGCTACGGGAGCAGTTAAGTCGGTAGAGCAGGGGCTTTATATGATTCGTAAACTTGGGCGGTTTGTTGAGTTTAGTGTTTTTAAAGAACCTGTTACTGTTGATTGGAGTATTATTAGTGACCGTAAAGAGCTGGATATATTGGGTGCTCATTTAGGTCCCTATTGCTACCCATTGGTTATTGAAGGTATTGGTAATAATGATTTTCCGACGGATCGTGTAGTAACTCATAAGCTTCCATTGAATAAATTTCATGAGGGGCTGGATCTTATGCGCAATGATCCCGATGCATTAAAAGTGG
Source organism: Halomonas citrativorans (assembly GCF_014898005.1). Classification (NCBI taxonomy): domain Bacteria; kingdom Pseudomonadati; phylum Pseudomonadota; class Gammaproteobacteria; order Oceanospirillales; family Halomonadaceae; genus Halomonas; species Halomonas citrativorans. Next base: position 158,013 of record NZ_JABUYX010000005.1, on the reverse strand, counting down.
TGTTAATTCCAGACTGGAAGTAAGCCATTAAAGATTTTTATCATAAGCATAATAATATGCCGGAGTGACCATGTCAGCGACATTAAATTCGTTGCCCGCTAACAAGCGTATAAAGGTTTATGTGGTAGGTGTTTGTGCCATAGCGCTTATTGTGTTAATGGCATTTGATACCAAAATTGTAAGCCTGACCGAGCTTGAGAGTGAAATGGGGTTTTCACCAGAAAACTTTGCACAACAAAGCTTTCCTGAGATTAAAGAGTACGTAGAAACCAATGCAGTAGAAGCAACCGTGTTGGCGCCAGAGGCTCTTGAAAGTGCCGTTGCGTCAGGAGAGAAATACGGTATTCCATCTGGTATTGGCCATATTATACCGGTGACTTTAACAGGCGTGGCTGTAGACGAAAAGTCGGGCATTTATACCGTTAATGTCGCTGGTATGTCCGATGAAATTGTTGTTCGGGTACAAGCTGGGTCGGCGATTAATGGCACCGCGCTTCGCGATACCACTGGGGATATTCAGTTTAGTGATTTCACCAACCAGATTGAATATCAAAATGCAGGTGCTGCTTTAAATGAAGAAATGAAGCGTCAGATACTTTCGGAAATGGCAGGGCAGGATTTAACGGGAAAAACTTTAGTGATCGCTGGCTCCTTTAACATGATTAATCCAAAGAACTGGCTAATTACTCCGGTGAGCATAGCGATCACTGACTAAGGAGTAGCTATGTATAACAATCAGAAATCGACAGCTAAAACGACTTCACGTGAGGTGATCCTTTCTGCACGTAATATTGAAAAACGTTTTGGTGCAGTGCAAGCCCTTAAAGAAGTCAATTTCGATATACACCGAGGGCTGGTGACTACGCTTTTTGGCGAAAATGGGGCGGGAAAATCTACACTGATGAAAATTTTGTCTGGCGTCATCCCTCAGACAGCTGGAGATATTGTTCTTGAAGGAAAAAACGTTTGCTTTTCTTCACCATCTGATGCGGAAGCATTAGGTATTACTATCATTCACCAAGAGCTAAGTTTGGCTCCTAATTTGAATGTCCGCGATAACATCTTCATGGGGCGTGAGCTTACTAAAGTTAGTGGTAGCGTCGACTATAGCGAAGAGGCACGTCAGGCTGAGCTATTAATGAAAGAGTTGGATGAGCCCATTCATCCCTTAACGCCGGTCGAAGATCTGCGTGTTGGTCAACAACAGATCGTTGAAATTGCTAGAGCGCTGTCCAAAAAATCCCGCATTCTCATCATGGATGAGCCGACTTCTGCATTAAGCGCGTCGGAGGTCGAGACACTGTTCAAAGTAGTCCGGGATCTCAAAAGCAAGGGTGTATCGATTGTCTATATCTCACACCACTTAGAGGAAGCGCTGCAGATTACAGATCATGCTGTTGTTCTGCGTGATGGCGTTATGACCGCCTATGCCCCGCGCTGCGAAATCGACCTTCAGTGGATTGTAAGGCACATGGTGGGCGAGAGCTTTGATCTTGGCTCACCCCCGGAAGGGTATGAGCAAGGAGGCATAGCGCTTTCTATTCAGCACCTTTGCGTAAGTGACGATAATGTCGCAGATCGCTATGTGGTGGATGACTTGTCACTTGATGTTCGTGCGGGAGAAATAGTCTGTATTTATGGATTGATGGGGGCAGGAAGAACAGAGCTACTAGAGTGTGTTGCTGGGCGAGTACGGCAGTCGGAGGGGAAAATACGACTCCAGTCACAAGAGATATCGCATTACAACATTGCACAGCGAATAGAAAGAGGTTTGGTGCTAGTACCGGAGGACCGCCAACGGGATGGATTGGTGGCAACCATGACAGTCGGGCGTAATTTGTCGCTGGCTAGCATCAATGCATTTACTCGCAAAGGACTTACTTCATCCAGCTTAGAGGAGGGAATGGTTGCTTCAGCCATCAATAAGGTACATATCAAAACAGATGGTGGTGAGGCTGAAATTGGCTCATTGTCTGGAGGCAATCAGCAGAAAGTTGTTATCGGTAAAATGCTGGCAACCAATCCTGACGTCTTCATGCTTGATGAACCGAGCCGAGGTATTGATATTGGCGCGAAAGCAGAGGTCTTCAAGCTGCTCAGTGAAGGGGCGCGCGAGGGCTTGGCAGTCGTTTTTACAACATCTGAAGTAAGCGAGTGCTTAAGCATACCGCATAGGGTTGTAGTGATGAGCAAGGGGCGAATCTCTGCTGAATTCGGGCCTGGCGTATCGAAGGAAGAAATTATGGCCGCTTCAGGCGAATCAGTTGCCGCGTGAGTATTCAATCGGATAGGTGATTAACATGTCTCATTACAACAACGGATCACGAGTCAAAAAGGGCAATATTGATATCATCAAGATATTATTGGAAGGAAGGGCCTTTTTTGCATTGATCGCGATTATTATCGTCTTCTCTATTCTCTCGCCTGTTTATTTCTCGACAGGCAATTTTTTGACGATGTCCTCGCACGTAGCTGTTTTCGGTTTGCTAGGTATAGGAATGCTGTTTGTCATCCTAACAGGCGGTATAGATTTGTCGGTAGGCTCTACGTTGGCGCTGTGCGGAGTATTTGCCGGCATGCTGCTAGAAGGGGTTGAGATTGAGGCGCTTAATTTAGCGTTCTTTCCCTCCGTGTGGGTTGTTGTAGTGCTTACGTGTTTACTAGGTGGGCTAGTCGGTAGTATTAACGGTGTTCTGGTTGCCTATTTTAAAGTGCCTGCTTTTGTTGCCACATTGGGCATGTTGTATGTTGCTCGTGGGGCAGCGCTGTTGCTGACTGATGGCCTGACTTTTAATCGCTTGAGTGGTGATCCTGCATTAGGTAATACGGGGTTCGAGTGGCTTGGTTTTAACAAATTATTGGGTATTCCTGTGGGGGTTCTGATCCTCTTTTTTGTGGCTATTGTGTGCATGCTGGCGCTAAGTCGCACACCGTTTGGCCGCTGGGTCTACTCAACGGGTGGTAATGCAAGGGCGGCAGAGTTATCAGGTGTGCCTGTTAATAGAGTGAAGCTCTCTGTTTACATTATTTCCGGTGTATGCGCTGCCTTGGCTGGGATTGTTCTTGCCTCTCAATTAACGTCAGCAGGGCCCACTGCAGGAACAACCTATGAATTAACGGCAATCGCTGCAGTCGTTATAGGGGGGGCTTCACTAATGGGTGGGCGCGGCTCAGTAAGAAATACTCTGCTGGGTGCATTTGTAATTGGCTTCCTGGCAGATGGCCTGGTAATCGTTGGGGTTTCTGCCTACTGGCAAATGGTGTTTACAGGAAGTGTTATTGTTTTTGCCGTCATGCTTAATAACATTCAGTACAGTGCCAAAAATAAGTCTTCTAAAAAGTTAGAGACAAAACAAATAGATTCAAAAGATAAAAGTTCTGAAGCAACAGCCGCTTAGCGTGGTTTTGCTTAGAAGTATGGCCTGCGAAGGACTACGCAGAAGTTCTAATAATCATAACTATGAGGTGATGTATGTTTCCAAAAAGTAAAAAGCTAGCTCTAACAGCGCTTGCCAGCATGTCAATGCTAGTAAGTGGCTCTATTGTAGCTCAGGATAAAGGGCTAATATCTATTATCGTGAATGATATGTCTAACCCCTACTGGCAAACAGAAGGAGCAATTGCTGAGCGCACCGCACAAGAATTAGGATACACAGCGAATGTCAGCTCACATGTAGGTGATACAAATACGGAAAGTAATCAGGTTGATACGGCTATTACCAATGGGGCTGAGGCTATAATTTTGGATCCTGCTAATGCAGATGGCTCCATTGGCGCTGTCCGAAGGGCTGTCGATGCAGGTATTCCTGTATTTATAATTAATGCTGAGATAAATGAACAAGGATTAGCTAAGGCTCAGTTAGTTTCAAACAACGCTCAGGGGGCTGCGTTAGGTGCGCAAGAGTGGGCAATGCAGTTGAACGGGGAAGGGACCTATATAGAATTAGAAGGTCCGCCTTCAGATAATAATGCAGCAACACGCTCTAATGGGTATGAGACTGTCCTGAGCCAGTATCCTGATCTAACCCAAGTAGCCTCTGACATCGCTAATTGGGATCGTACCCAAGGGCGCAATAAGATGCAGAGTATGCTGCGTTCTCACCCAGATATTAATGGTGTCATTAGCGGTAACGATGAAATGGCACTAGGGGCTATTGTGGCTCTCAAACAAGAGGGCCTGCTTGACGGTGTGTTAGTTGGTGGGTTCGATGGTTCACCTGATGCCGTTGATGCAGTTCGTTCTGGTGAGTTGTCTTATACTGTATTGCAGCCTGTAGCTGTCTTTGCAGAAGATGCCGTCAGAATTGCTGATAATTATATTAGTACTGGCGAAACTGGCTTGGACAATGAAAAGCAGCTGTATGACTGTATTCTTATTACACCAGATAATGTTGATGACTATATCGCACCCTTTGTACTAAAAGGATAGATGATCAGAAAGTGACCTAAAGGCCAGCCAGTTTTATACTGGCTGGCCTTTTTAATAAAGAGAAGAGTTGATGATTTATAATTATGGTTCAATTAATATCGATTATATTTATCACGTTCCTTATTTTGTTCGTCCCGGAGAAACACTTGGGTGCGATGAACACAGTGTAGGGTTAGGTGGTAAGGGGGCAAATCAATCGCTGTCAATAGCACGCGCTAATGGTATGGTAAGCCATTGGGGTAGAGTGTCTTTAAAAGATACTTGGGCGGTTGAAGAGCTGAAAAGTGCAGGAGTAGATGTATGTGATATAGAGTTAACCCAGCAGCCTAGTGGACATGCTATTGTTCAGATTGATGAGCAAGGGGAGAATTCTATAATTTTGTTCCCTGGTGTTAATCACGGTGCTGAAAAAGAACGTTTGGCATTGTTGCTATCCAAGGTTAAGTCGGGAGATATGCTGCTTATTCAAAACGAGTGTGATGGGCTTGGCTATATTATTCCGCTTGCAGCTAGCCGTGGTTGTAACGTTATATTTAATCCCGCACCCATGACCGCAGATATATCAAAACTACCCTTGGATCAATGCAAGTTACTTTTTTTTAATCGCACTGAAGCCGCTTCTTTATTAGAAATGCCGATAAAGTCGAGCGCATCAGATTTGCTCAGAAAGTTAAGGGATAAATTGGGCAGTACCGAGATAGTACTGACCTTGGGAAGCGAGGGCGCATGGTATTCATATAATAGTAAAACTTATTTTCAAGCCGCTTTACCGGTGAGAGCTATTGATACCACAGCGGCAGGTGATACCTTTGTGGGCTATTTTCTCGCAGCTCGCCAGGCGGGCGCTGAGCCACTTGAGTGCCTCAAAAGAGCAACGGCAGCCGCCGCGTTAGCCGTTCAGTACCGAGGTGCTGCCAGCAGTATTCCAAGGGCAGAAGAAGTCGATCGGTTGATGCGGCAAGAAGGGATATAAAGTGCTTTTTTAATATTTTGATGGCTAAGATTTATCCGCCCTGTACACACGTAGGGATGCGGCCACCAATGTGTATTGGTGGCTAACATTAATTGGATGCGATGATATTCCGCTCGTTGGCTTTTTATTTTTTTCGCTGATCTTCCGGTCTTTTTCTTCCTCTCAGTATTTCCACATCCTGGGTTTGAGTGTGTGTTTATCTCGTACATGCTCAGACCTTGAGAGCACCCTGCCTTTCTCTCTGCGCTTCGCCATTGGTTGACCATTTGTCCATGGTTTTATTTATATTGCCTGCGGCTGTTGATACGGCATTGATTTGGCGCGTCTGTTTTATATAGTAAGGCAGTGTTTTTCGTTTATCTTTTTGTTTTTGTTGGACTTTTATATGGTTTTTTATTGTTCTTTTTTTTATATTTATTAAATTTAATGTTATTTATCATAGACTAAAGTTCTGTTTCGAGGAATATAAATTGCCTTTATCTTCAATTGGTCAACCAATTGGAGGTGACTTGCATGAGTCAAACAGCTACCGCATCGAAAGCCAGTACCGTAAAAGCGCTTCGACAGCGGGCTTATAGTATTCGCCGCCACGCTCTTCGTATGGGCGAAGTGCAAGGTCAGGGCTATGTGGGTCAAGCTCTGGGAATCGCCGATGTGCTGGCCGTTTCCTACTTTCACGCTTTAAAAATCGACCCTAAAAATCCTGAATGGGAAGAGCGGGATCGCTTTCTGCTGTCCATTGGCCACTATGCCATCGCTCTTTATGCCGCTCTGATTGAGGCAGGCGTTATCAGTGAAGACGAAATTGAAGACTACGGCAGTGATGACAGCATCCTGCCCATGTCCGGCATGGCTGCTTATACCCCGGGCATGGAAATCACCGGCGGCTCCTTGGGGCACGGTTTAGGTATCGGTGTTGGCATGGCGCTTGGACTTAAGCGCAAACAGAGCACTTCACGGATTTTTAATCTGTTATCCGATGGTGAGTTGAACGAAGGCTCCACTTGGGAAGCGGTAGCCTCAGCGGCGCACTGGAAGCTGGATAACCTGATTGCCATCGTTGATGTTAACGACCAGCAAGCCGACGACAAGTCTTCAATGGTGCTTAATTACGAGCCCGTCGCAGATAAGTGGACGGCGTTTGGCTGGGAAACCTACCGCGTTGATGGCAACGATCTTGAAGCCGTACTTGAAGCCTTCGATAGCGCCTTGGCAAGTAACTCCGACAAGCCCCGCGTGATCATTTGCGACACCTTGATGGGCCGCGGCGTGCCTTTTTTGGAAAAACGGGATAAGAACCACTTTATTCGTGTGGATGAAAACGAATGGAGCGTGGCGCTCAAAGAGCTTGATGACGTTTACGGTATCCAGTCAGGGGAGAAATAAGATGAGCGCCAAGAAGAAGCTTAAAACATCGGCCATGATCGCCTCCATTGCGGGGGAAGACCAGCCGACTACCTCGGCGCCGTTTGGCCACGCGCTGGTCGAGGCCGCCGGTAAAAACGACAAGATCGTCGGTATGACCGCGGACTTGGGCAAGTACACCGACCTGCATATTTTCGCCAAGGCCTACCCGGATCGTTATTACCAGATGGGTATGGCCGAGCAGCTTTTGATGATGGCCGGTGCCGGTATGGCTCGCGAAGGCTTCATTCCCTTCGTGACCACCTATAGCGTATTCGCCTCGCGCCGCGCCTATGATTTTATCTGCCTGGCGATTGCCGAAGAGAATCTTAACGTCAAGATCGTCGGCGGCTTGCCTGGCCTGACCACCGGCTACGGCCCGAGCCACCAGGCCACCGAAGATGTTGCCATCTTTCGCGGCATGCCGAACCTGACGATCGTCGACCCGTGTGATGCGGTCGATATCGAGCAGTCCGTTCAGGCGATGGTGGATTTCAACGGCCCGGTATATCTGCGCCTGCTGCGGGGCAAGGTGCCGCGCGTGCTGGACCGCTTCGAAGGTTACAAGTTCGAAATTGGCAAGGCCAAGCAACTGATCGACGGTAAAGACGCCCTGATTATCTCCTCAGGCCTGATGACTATGCGGGCTATCGAGGCTTCCGACGAGCTCAAGGAGAAAGGCAAAGAGGTGGGCGTGCTGCACTGTGCCACCATCAAGCCGCTGGATACCCAGACTATTCTGGAAGAAGTGCGCCGCCACCCGGACCGCCCCGTCTTCGTCGCCGAGAACCACTCGGTAGTAGGCGGCTTGGGTGAAAGCGTGGCCTTGCTTCTAATGAAAGAGGGTGTGGCCGTCAAGTTCTACCAGATCGGCCTGCCGGATGAGTTTTTGGATGCCGGTGCGTTGCCCACCCTACATGACCGCTACGGTATTTCTACCAAGGAGGTAGTCAAAACCATTGAGCAACATGTTGCTGTAAACGTTAATTGATTCAGAAGCTTAATACGCTAGTTACAACTTACAACAAATAATCGAATTGAGAGAAACGTCATGAAAAAAACTGTTCTTGCTACTGCCATCGCCGGCGCTGTTTTCTTTGCAGGCAGTGCCACCGCCCAGCAGACCCTTCAGTTAACGCATAATGCGGCAGAGGGAAACCCCAAATGGGAGGCATCCGAGCTTTTTGCCGAATTGGTTGAGGAGAAAACCGATGGTGAGTTGATAGTTGATGTTGGTGGTAATGCCCAGTACGGCGACGATATGGAAGCCTTGACGCTCATGCGTATGGGGACTCTGGCGTTCAGTACCAATAGCCAAGGCGCAACCTCCAGCGTAGTGCCTCAATTCTCCGTGCTGGGTCTGCCTTTTCTCTTCGACTCGCTGCCCGCCGCTTGGGAGGTCATGGATGGTGAAGTGGGTGCGGAGCTGAAACGCTTGGCCGAAGAGCAGAACCTGGTACTGCTTGGGCTGTGGGATAATGGAATTCGTCACGTCAGCAACAACGTACGCCCGATTGAGACCCCGGAAGACCTGCGAGGCTTGAAGATTCGCACGCCGCCGGATGAAATGACGGTGGATATCTTTGAGGCGTTGGAAGCCAATCCTACCCCCATGAATTTCTCCGAGCTTTACATCGCGCTTGAACAGGGTGTGGTAGACGGCCAGGAAAATCCTTTGATGAATACCTACTCGTCAAGGCTCCATGAAGTTCAGGATTATATCTCGCTGACCGGGCATAAATATGAGTCCACACCACTTCTGATGAGCAAGATGATGTGGGACATGCTCTCTGCTGAGCAGCAGCAGGCGGTCCAGGAAGCGGCTGACGAGGCAGGTGAATTCAATCGCCAGGCTTCTCTTGAAGCGGATGAGCGGCTTCGTAGCTTGATCGAAGATGCCGGTGTGAATATTAATGAGGTTGATAAGGCGCCTTTTGTCGAAGCGACCTCCTCTGTTTACGATCTGTGGCGGGAAGAATATCCAGAGCTTGTGGATATGGTAGTTAACGCCGCTCAAAACGAGCAGCAGTAACGAACCGGAGGGGTTTTTCATGACGCTCTCAGACGAGAGCCGCAACAGCGAAGCCGGCTTACCGGCTTCGCTGTTAATCGGCTCGAAGAACTTGATTTATCAAGTATCCAAGTGGTTGGCGATCATTTCGATCGTGACCATTTTCGTGTCCCTGCTCTCTGGGGTGGTCGTTCGCTATCTTTTCTCGACAAACCTTGGCTGGGCGACGGAAATTCCCAACCTGTTCTTTCCTTGGTTAACGATGGGCGCCATTGTGGCGGCTGCGGCTAGAAACGAGCATATCGGGATTGAGCTGGTGGTGGAGAAGCTACCAAGGCTACCCCGGAAAGTTGTGACACTCACTGTGAATGTGATCGCGCTGGTGGCCTTCAGCACTATGGCTTATCACGGCTTGAATGTGGTGGAGATTGCAGGCGGACAGCGCTTTCCCATTACGCGTCTTGGCATGTCTTGGGCGTATTGGTCGGTGGTTGCTGGGTTTGCAGGGCTCGCGCTTGTCTCGCTGATCAATAGTGCATTGGTTCTGGTGGGCGGTGAGGAGCAGTCCGACCCGCAGGTATCGCACGGGGAGGAAGGAATATGACAGTTCAAATGCTAGTGGCGTTTGTTCTTTTCTTGCTGATGGCAATGCCCGTGGGGTATTCGCTAGTCATTAGCGGTTGGGCGGCATTGTCGGTCTTCGGGCCCATGCCTTCCAGTATGGCGCTGATGAAGATTTTTCAACCAACGCAGAGCTTCCCACTTCTGGCGATTCCTTTCTTCATTCTGTCCGGTAGCCTGATGATGTCGGGCAAACTCGGCCAGAAACTGGTCGGGTTGGCTTCGATGCTGGTGGGCAAGTATCCTGGCGGGCTGGGCCAAGTCAGCGTAGTTGGTTCGACGGTGTTCGGCGGGGTATCCGGCTCGTCCGTAGCGGAAGCTTCGGCGCTGGGTTCAATGCTCATTCCTTGGCAGAAACGCGAAGGCTACCCCGGTGCGTTCGGCGCAGCGGTCACCTCGGCTTCCTCGGTCATCGCCGGGCTAATGCCTCCGTCGATTCCACTGATTCTGTTTGCCACGGTGTCCAACAGCTCGATTGCCTCATTGTTTATTGCCGCTGTGATTCCCGCCCTGATGCTGGCGGCCGGTATGATGCTGGCTTGTTATTTTGTGGGCAAGCGCCGTGGGTTTCCTCGTCTTAAGCTCAAGCACACGCGTGCCGAGATGCGCAGCACGCTGTTTACCGCACTACCTGCACTGTTGATGCCTGTTTTTATTGTCGTACTGCTAAGAGCCGGTATTGCCACGCCCACCGAGGTCAGCATTATCGCTGTGGCTTACGCGCTGATGGTCAGCGGTATCATCTATCGCGACTTGACCGGCGAGCGGGTGATGGCCGCACTGGCCAATACGGTGATCACCACCGGTATCGTGATGCTAATAATCGCGGCGGCCAATATCATCGCCTATATCTTGACCTCGGGTGGTGTGCCGCAAGCCGTGGCCCAGTGGGCCGTCGAGTATCTTCAACACCCGATTCTGATCATTTTGGCGATCAATTTGCTCCTGCTGTTAATCGGCATGTTCTTGGATCTACCCGCTGCGATCCTGCTACTGGGACCCACGCTCGTTTCCATTGCCAACGCGATCGGCCTGGATCTGGTGCAGCTTGGCATCATGATGTGCGTGAATCTGAGTATCGGTCTGTTTACACCGCCCATCGGCACTACGCTGTTCGTCTCAGCGGCGATTGCCCGTGAGCGCATCGGCGCGGTCGTCAAGGAGCTCGCTCCGTTCTATCTGGTGGCCATTATCGTGCTGTTGCTGGTCTCTTATATACCGGCACTGATCATCTACTGAGGTTTGGCATGCATAACATTGCTTTTGCAGGACTCGGCGCCATGGGGCGCCCCATGGCCACGAACTTGAAAAACGCCGGTTTCAGCGTGTTGGGGGTCGATGCCTTCGAGCAGGTGGAAACCGTCTTCAACGGCCAGACCACGACAGATGAGACGAAGCACCGCCACTTGAGCGAAAGTGAGGCGCTTTTCATCATGGTGGTAAACGCCGAGCAGGTACGCGCCGTGCTGTTTGGTAACCCAACGGATGACGAAGCTTCGAGCGTGATTAGTTCGCTGAAAGAGGGCGCCTGCATCGTGCAGATGTCGACCATCGCGCCGGACGACGCCGCTGGTATCGCCAGCGAAGTGGCGGCGGTGCGTCCAGACCTTCACTACGTCGACGCGCCGGTGTCCGGTGGCGTGGTGGGCGCCCAAGCCGGCCAATTGACCATCATGGCCGCTGGCAGCGAGGAAGCTCTTGGCCGATGCTCGAAAGCGTTTGATGTGATGGGAAAGGCGGTGTTCGTCGCCGGGCCCACGCCGGGCCAGGGGGCGGCCATGAAAGCCGTCAATCAGCTGCTGTGCGGCGTGCATATTGCCGCGGCCGCCGAGGCGCTGTCGCTTGCTGAAAAGAGCGGCATCGAGGCGTCGGTCATGCTTTCGATGGTGCAGGGCTCGGCCGCTTCGAGCTGGATGCTGGGCGACCGCGGCCCACGCATGATTGCCGAACCCGGCGAGGTTACCAGCGTCGTCGATATCTTCTGTAAGGACATGGGCATTGTCTGCGACTCCGCCAAGGGCGCCAAAGCGTTCACGCCGCTGGCGGAAGCCGCCCGGCAGATGTTCGTGGCAAGCTCCGAGCGGGGGGAGGGCAAGCTTGATGATAGCCAGGTCATCCGCACCTACCGACTGCTCAACGGCAAGGGATGAGGCGACCCATGGCAACGAGTTTTATATCCGTCAGTACCGCTGCCTACGATGGCTATGGGTTCGATGTGATCCTGCCTTCGCTTGCGTGGTGCGGGGTGACAAATGTCGAATTCGCGTTTATCGATGGGTACGTAGAGGCGTTTACTGATAGCGACTTTACCGAGTCATTTGCCAACGATTTGAAAAACGAAATGCGCCGCTATGGTCAGCAGTGTCATTACTTCTCAGGCCATATTGATCTTGGGCTTGAAAACGCGGCTGCCAGGCTCGAAGCGCGCTGCCGTTTTGCGGCTTCGCTAGGCGCGAGTTTTGTCATTACTAACGCGGCCACGTGTGAGCATGAAAGCACGTTCTTTAAGCAGGCCGCTACACTGGCCGCCATAGCGCGTGAGTATGGTGTGCGTATTTTGCTTGAAAACCCCGGTAACGGGGTGCCCAACGTGTTCGATAGCTCGGCGGATGCGTTGGCGTTACTTGAACGGTTGGGTGATGAGGCCTTCGGTATTAACTACGATATGGGGAATTTGCTCTCACACTGCCCTGGGCAGAATGCCCTTGTTGATGCCCGAGCGGCCATGCCTATCGCCGATCACTTTCATCTCAAGCCCTGTGCTCGACGCAGTGATGGGTTTGATTTTGTTTCATTTGGCGAAGGTGATACAGACGACAAAGCACTCGCTGCTGTGCTGCTTGACCAAGACAAGCCGTTCTCTCTGGAGCTTCCATTTCGACTGCATCGCGATGCTGGCGCTCAGCCGTGGCGCGATGAACAACCACTGCCGCTCGATAGAATCGAATCGCAGATTTTACGCTCCCTTGAGGAGCTGGCTTTACTTACCCAATATTAATAAAAGGAAAACGTCATGCTGCTTAAAGGTAAAGTATGTATCGTGACTGGTGCTGCAGGTGAAAAAGGCATTGGCCTTAGAACGGCGCGTCTCTTCTACGAGCACGGTGCTTCCATTGTTATTTCCGACATCAATGAGGCAGCCTGCGAGAAGGTACGCAGCGAGTTTGATGCTGACCGCTCGATGGTCGTAACAGGTAACGTGGTAAGCCGTGATGACTGCTTCAGCCTAGCGAAAGCCGTGATGGAAAGGTTTGGCAGAATTGATGTGTTGGTCAATAACGCTGGTATCACTCAGCCGGTTAAGTTTGAAGAGATTACGCCAGAAGATTACGACCGTATTTTGGACGTTAACCTGCGTGGCATGATGTATATGTCGCAAGCTGTCGTGCCGCACATGAAACAGAGCGGAGCTGGGTCTATCATCAATACATCATCGGTTTCTGCACAGCGAGGCGGAGGTATCTTCGGTGGCCCACATTATAGTGCGGCCAAAGCCGGTATGCTGGGGCTTGGCAAAGCCATGGCGCGCGAGCTCGGTGCATCTGGCATTCGCGTTAACTCCGTAACGCCTGGCTTGATTGCCACCGACATTACTGCTGGCAAACTTGATGATCAAATGAAGGCTAAAATTCTGGAAGGTATTCCGCTAGCTCGCTTGGGTGGGCCTGCCGATGTTGCCAACGCTTTCCTTTTCCTGGCAAGCGATCTCTCAAGCTACATGACAGGGACAACCCTGGATGTGAACGGCGGTATGCACATTCATTGACTATGATAAGCTACCCTTATGCTTAAAATACGGTATAGGGGTAGCACTTGGATGACGCTATGAGCCAAATGGATCCGAATCTTTTGGATAGGCTTAAGGAGTTTGTTTCTGTCTCCGAACTTTCCCGGGATGGCCGGTTAAAGATCCCGCCAGAAAGAGCGCTCTGTGAGCACTTTGATATGCACCGCTCATCGGTACGAAATGTACTTTCAGTATTGCATAGCCTTGGGTTCATTGAGCGCAAGCAGGGCAGTGGCACCTTTCTCAAAATGCCGGAGCCGGTGTTTATTCAGCTCTACTTTGAGCTGGCGCTAAAACTTAATTATATCTCTGTTGATCATCTTGAAACTGCCCGGGAAATGTTTGAAAAAGAGATTGTCCAGGCAGCCGCGGTCAACCATCAAGCCCATGAGCTAGAGCAGCTTGAAAGGCTCTGCAGCAAGATCGTTAATTCCACCGATGTACTTGAAGGTATTCAGGCGGATTACGAGTTTCATGAGCTGTTGGCGATTATGGCCAAAAATCCCGCTGTGTTGATTATTTTTCAAGGACTGTCATCGGTGCTTAAAAAAGTACTTCATCAGCGCAGGGTTCTTGCCAGGCAGTCAAAGGGCGCACAAAAGAAAACCAACGAGACGCATATCGCGCTTGTTGATGCTGTTAAAACCCGTGATCGCGAGTTGGCACGCCAAGCTATGCACGACCACTTTGAGACCTGGAATCAGCAGACATTACGCTCCTTCCCTCAAAAGAAAGCGCCTGCTTTTTCGATAGAGTAAGCGCTTATATTCCAAGGCAGCGGAGCTATTTTGATAGCCAGCGTAGCGTTGCTGCCTGCCTGATACACGTCAGTCTTCACCGCGTTAGCGCTGGCAATCCTGCAAGCAGCGTCGGCTTCCTTGCTATTGGTGTCCTTGTATAGCCTGGTCAGTGATAAACTATCGTTATATTTAGCGGGTTAATAAATTAACCCGCTAGCGCAGATTTCGGTAGCGAGGGCTGGTGTGAAAGGTGTTGTAAGTACAAGAAGTGCAAAAGGGCTGTTAACGTCGCTCATCGTTGGCGCGATAGGCGGCACGATTTTCCAACTTACCGGTTTACCGCTTGCCTGGATGCTTGGCCCTCTGGTTGCCAATTTGCTGGTTTCCTCTCGGGGCGTTAACGTTGTAGTGCCGGAGCGACTGCGTAATGTTTTTCTCGCTGTTATGGGGTTGGTGTTAGGCAGCCAGGTAACACCGGAACTCGCTCAGCGGGTGGTCGATTGGCCAATATCAGCCGTGCTGTTGTTAGCGGGCATTAGCGCCTCTACGGTGGCGGCCTCGGCCTGGTATCGGCGCTGTGGGTTTGATTCCGTCAGCGCCTGGTTTGCCGCCGCTCCCGGCGCCATGACCGCGATGATTATTCTGGGCGACAAATGTGGCGGCGACCCTCAGCGTATTGCTATTGCCCAGTCGATTCGCGTGATTTTGGTGATTTTAGTGTTACCTCCTCTTTTTTGGGCCTACGAGGGCGGGGACGGTGACATGGCGTTGCGGGCAAATGAGTTTGAACATGCCTGGATGCTGTTGCTTATCCCTCTGCTACTGCCGCTCGGGCGCTGGCTACGCTTTCCTACCCCCGCCTTATTGGTACCGTTGCTTACCGCTGCACTGCTTTCAGGGTTTGATATTGCAAGTCTTCGGTTGCCTGACTGGGGGATGAACCTGATGCTTTGGGTATTGGGCAGCGCAATCGGTTCTCGCTTTAAAGGCATGACGCGACGGTTATGGGGGCGCTATTTATGGCAGTCAGGCATTGCCACGCTGTTGGCGCTTATGGTGTTGGCCCTGTTTGCTGAGTTGATTCATCAGTTTGTGGGCGTTGGCCGTGATGTAGCCCTGCTGGCGCTGGCACCCGGCGGGGTTGGCGAGATGGCCATTTTGGCGGTGGCGCTTAATATTGATCCGGTATTTGTCGCATTTCACCACCTTCTTCGCATGGTGACGTTGATGGTCTTTGCGCCATTTTGGGCTCGCTGGCTTTTACGGCATCAGGCATCTAACCCTACTAATGATCGATAAGTAACGTAAGGAACGTTCATGTTTTCTCGTATGCTGCAGCCGCTATTTCGTTACTTTGAAACGCGCGTAGATCCTTACCCCATGGAGGATGTTCAAACACCGCCTAAAGGCCTATTGCCCTTCATCAAGCACTTCTCGCGCCCGGTATTGCCGTTGCTGATTGCCATGACGCTGTTTACTGCGCTGGTGTCATCCGCGGAGGTGCTTTTCTTTAACTACATGGGGCAACTGATTGATTGGCTGGGCAATGTAGAGCGTGAAGGCTTTTGGGCTGCGAATGGGCTTTGGTTGACCGGGGTCGGTGTGTTGATGCTTGTGGGGCTGCCGCTGTTGGTGCTGGCTCAATCGTTGATTACTCATCAAAGCATCTTCGGTAATTATCCGATGATTGGCCGTTGGCTCTCGCATCGTCATATGCTTAACCAAAGCCTGGCTTTTTATCAGGACGAGTTTGCCGGGCGGGTATCCCAAAAAGTGATGCAAACCGCCTTGGCGATCCGCGAAACGGTCACTAAGGTGATGGGCCTTTTGGTCTACGCGATTGTGTATTTTACCGGTGCGGCGATTTTGTTGGGGCGGGCCGATTTATGGCTATTGCTCCCTTTGGGGCTTTGGCTCATTGGGTATTTGGCCATCATGCGCTTTTTTGTTCCTCGGCTGCGTGATGTGTCCATGGCGCAGGCCGACGCCCGCGCGCAGATGACCGGGCGCGTGGTCGACAGCTACAGCAATATTCAAACCATAAAGCTATTTGCGGATACCGAGCGTGAGCAGCGCTATGCACGCGATGCCATGGAAGGATTCATGGAAACCGTGCATCAGCAGATGCGTTTGGTCACCATTATGAGTGTCTGCCTGACGCTGCTAAATACCGCGCTGCTGGTAGGCACGGCAGGTATGGCGATTAGCACCTGGTATTACGATGCCATTTCGCTAGGCGTATTAACCATCGCGATTGCGCTGGTGATGCGGATCCGCTTTATGTCTGACTGGATTTTATGGGAAGTGGCGGGCTTGTTTGAAAATATTGGTACGGTACAGGATGGCATGAACACTATCGCCCGCGAACCGACCATCAGTGATGTGCCCAATGCGCCAGCCCTCCATGTACCGGCGGGTAAAATTCATTTTGACGCGCTGCGTTTTGGCTATGAGCAGGCCAAAGGCGAAAGCCGAACCGTGTTTGATGGACTGAATCTGACAATCGCCCCCGGTGAGAAAATTGGCCTGATTGGTCGTTCAGGCGCGGGTAAATCGACCCTCGCTAACCTGCTGCTGCGTTTTTATGATGTTCAGGGCGGGCGCATTCTTATCGATGATCAGGACATCGCTCAGGTCACGCAAACCTCATTGCGTCACCAGATTGGCATGGTGACCCAGGATACCTCGCTTTTGCACCGTTCGCTGCGCGATAACATTCGCTACGGCACCCCACAGGCAGACGATGAGGCAGTATGGGCCGCCGTATGCCGCGCCCATGCGGATGCGTTCATTAACGACCTGGTGGATCCTCAGGGGCGTCGTGGGTTGGACGCACATGTGGGCGAGCGCGGCGTTAAGCTGTCGGGTGGCCAGCGCCAACGTATTGCCATCGCGCGCGTGCTGTTGAAAAACGCGCCTATTTTGGTATTGGATGAAGCCACGTCGGCGCTGGACTCTGAAGTGGAAGCCGCCATTCAAGAGCAGTTGGATACGTTAATGGAAGGCAAAACGGTTATTGCCATTGCCCACCGTCTTTCCACCATCGCAATGCTTGATCGGCTGATCGTGGTTGAGCAGGGGCGTATTGTAGAAAGCGGCACGCATACGGAATTGCTCGCTCAAGACGGTATTTATGCCGGGCTATGGAAGCGCCAGTCGGGCGGCTTTCTTGGGGTTGATATGTGAATTTTCTGATCCTCTGCTAACGTGTTCCAGACGACAGCTAAACCGGGAGATCGACAATGCAAGTGGTAACGCTACAAGCCCCAGGTGGGCTGGATAAACTTAATGTGCAGGATGCCACGGCACCTGGCGCACCTGCAGCGGGTGAGGTTCGCGTACGCATTCATGCAAGCTCGCTGAATTTTCATGATTACGGCGTAGTGGCGGGCAAAATGCCGACCACTGACGGCCGTATTCCCATGTCGGATGGAGCGGGTATTGTTGAAGAGGTAGGTGAGGGAGTATCCGAGTTTTCAGTGGGTGATCGCGTAGTATCGACATTCTTCCCTCACTGGCTGGAAGGCCCTGCACGCGTTGCGGATTTTACGACGACGCCTGGCGATGGTGTCGATGGCTACGCCTGTGAACAGGTGGTTCGCCCTGCGCAGTGGTTTACCCATCAGCCGAAGGGGTATAGCCATGCTGAGTCGGCAACGCTCACTACTGCAGGGTTAACGGCATGGCGTGCGCTTGTGGTGGATGGCGGCTTAAAAGCAGGCGATACGGTATTGGTGCTGGGCTCTGGCGGTGTATCCATATTTGCGCTGCAGTTTGCACGCATGATGGGCGCCCACGTTATCGCGACGTCGTCTTCCAACGCGAAACGTGAGCGGTTACGTGAATTGGGCGCTACCCATACGATTAACTACAAGGAAACCCCTGAATGGGGCAAGCAGGTTAATGAACTGACGGATGGGCAAGGTGTTGATCATATTGTCGAAGTAGGCGGACCTGGAACGCTGCCGCAATCTATCGAAGCGATCAAAATTGGTGGGCATATCTCATTGATTGGTGTGCTGACTGGCCGCCAGGGAGACATTCCAACCGCGAAGCTAATGGCAAAACAGGCGCGTTTGCAGGGCCTGATTGTGGGCAGTCGCCGCCATCAGATAGAGATGATCAAGGCTATTGAAGCTAACGATATGCGCCCCATTATTGATCGAGAGTTTGAATTAGCCGAGATTGCGGATGCCTTTCGCTACCAGGAGGCGGGCAAGCATTTAGGAAAAATTTGTTTAACGTTCTAAAGGCCTTCGCTTGCGATCTTTACCAGCACTGCCCGTAAGGGGGTGCTGGTAGAACGATGCGATTATTCTGCTAAACGGCTATACACCACGCCCTTAATTTCAAGCTCCCAGATATGCTCATAAGGCACGGTGATGCTATCCACTTCATCAGGATCATCGTGACTTTTGTGTAGCTGTTTTTCGGGAATGACCGTTGCATCCATTTTACGGGCGAGCTGAATGCGCGCGCTAAACCGGTTGCCAGCCTGGTCAATGAGAACGCGCTCTCCCGACATACATTTTTCAAGCTTGGCGTAGAGCTCTGCCTCGCTAACATGAACAATACTCATGGTCGCCTCCTGCGTAACATGAAATGGTTGCGGATAATGGTTATCTCTGAAGATGTCATTTTAGTCGATAAGTTCGAATAGCTCCGCAGTGATTTATCCTCAAAATACTAACCTTGTTCTTGTTTAGTGTATCGACCGTAAACCTCAGGGCGTTCGTTGTTTGATGGCGCCTCCTCATCAAGCGCTTGTCCATAAAGAGCGACAGCGTTTAGCGGTGTACTGTCGGGGCTGTTGGGTGTGGCAGCAGTTTTGGTTTATTACCGATCTAACCGTGCGGGGGAAGCAGGTGCTGAGCGATGCCGGTATTAAGCCTGCGCTGTTGTCACCAAATGCTGCGCTGGCCGTCAGCAATACGCTGACGGCCACTTTAAACGTACCGATCGTGCTATTTACGCTGTCTCTTCTGGCAACTCAGCGCTGTGGAAGACGTTTTGTACATCGTCCAGATCGGTGAGCATGCCCACAAATTTTTCAAATAGCGCCACGTCATCGCCTTCGAGCGGCGTGGTGTTTTGCGGCAGAAACTGAATCTCATCAATTTCAAAATCGAGCTCACCGAACGCATTCAGCAGGGCTTGCTTGGCTTTAGAATATTCGGTGTGTGGCGCATAAACCGTAATACGCGCTTCTTCCTGCTCAATGTCGGTCACATCAACATCGGCTTCCATCAGCGCTTCAAGCACCGCCTCTTCTTCCTGGCCGACAAACGCAAAAATCGCGCAGTGATCGAACATGTGGCTAACGCTGCCGGGGGTGCCAATCTTGCTTTTCGTTTTGGTAAAGCAACCGCGTACATCGCCAAAGGTGCGGTTAGGGTTATCGGTTAAGCAGTCGACAATCACCATGGCGTTACCGGGGCCAAAGCCTTCGTAGCGTGCTGGAGAGAAGTCTTCGCCACCTGCGCCGCTGGCCTTGTCTAGCGCTTTATCAATAACGTGCGAGGGAACCTGATCTCTTTTCGCACGCTCTATTAAACCGCGCAGGGCAAGGTTACCGTTCGGGTCTGAGCCGCCTGCTTTTGCAACGACATAAATTTCACGCCCGTATTTGCTATAAACCTTGGTTTTTGCGTCGGCCGTTTTAGCCATCGATTCTTTACGGTTTTGAAACGCCCTACCCATATCGGAGTCCTTTATTAGCCGTGCCACGCCTGTTTTGACAGCAGGCGTCATTTTCATCGAAAAAGGGGCAAATTTTACCCAACAGCGTACCATGCTAACAGCGTTATTTAAGAGAGACGACGTTATACAGCAAGCAACTCAGCCGGTAACGGCATTGGCGCATGTAGACGACGATTCATTAACAAGTACAAAGAGGAAAAAATGCCGTTTTCACTCTGGTTGTCACTCGCGGCTATCTGCGCCATGGGGGCTATGTCGCCCGGGCCCAGCCTCGCTCTGGTTTTAAAACACACGTTGGGCGGTGGGCGGTTGCCAGGTATTACCGCTGCTTTATTTCATGCGGCTGGCGTCGGGTTTTATGCGCTTTTGACTGTCTGGGGGCTGGGCGCGTTAGTTACTCGTTCGCCTGACGTTTTTCAACTGATTACCTGGGCGGGCGCCGCCTATTTAGCCTGGTTAGGCATCAAGGCGTTACGGGCTGGCAGGGCGGGGGTGATGAGTCAACAGGGGGTGGTAACCACTCGCCGTCAGGCGGCCAAAGAGGGGATGCTCGTGGCGCTGGGTAATCCCAAGCTGATTATCTTTTTTGTAGCGTTGCTGAGCCAGTTTGTTACTCCTGATATGAGTAGTATGGCAAAGATGATCGTCGTACTAACCGCTATGCTTATTGATGGTGGTTGGTACGTGCTGGTGGCGGTCGGCTTGTCGCATTCGCGGGTACTGCCTTGGTTGCAGCGCCATGCGCACTGGATAAATCGATTAACCGGCGTGCTACTGATTGCGCTGGCGCTGCGCGTTGTCATGGGGCCCATTACCATAGGTTAATAGGCCGTTGTGCTTGGCAATAATCGATATAAGGCGCTGGTGCCATCCCTGTAGCCGTGGCAAGGTAGTGTTTATATCGCCTGGAAGGTGTAAGGCTTAATAATGACGATTTACGATCAAGACTGTTACACCCACCAAGGGCAGCCGTTTAATTTACGCGCGCTGCGTGGGCAAGTGCTGTTGGTAGTTAATGTGGCCAGCCAGTGCGGATTTACGCCGCAATTAAAAGAGCTTGAGGCGTTATACCAGCGTTATCGTGACCGCGGCTTCACCGTGCTGGGGTTTCCCTGCAACCAGTTTGGCCGTCAGTCGCCAGAAAGTGCCGAAGCATTTTGTGCGTTTGGTGAGCAAACGTACGGGATAAGCTTCCCTCTGATGGAAAAAATCAGTGTTAATGGCAACCACGCACACCCGCTATTTGTCATGCTGAAACAACAGGCGCCCGGGGTTTTGGGTACCCAAGCCATTAAGTGGAATTTCACCAAGTTTCTGGTTGGGCGCGATGGCAGGGTCATTGCCCGTTTTGGCCCGCGAGATCATGGGCAACCCTTACGCTTGGCATTGGAAGCGGCGCTGGATCGTGAATAGGTCATTGGCCATCAACGAATCAGAGTGTTGACGGCGGCTTAATGCTCTCCACGGGCAACCTTAACGCGGTTCATAAGCTCGACCCAGCGGTGGCGTACCATCATGGTGGTTAGCCCGGAAAAAAGCGCCCAGCCTTTGCGCCGCCACCCCTTTAAGCGCAGGTTATGACTCACTAGCTGTTGCATCAGCTTATGGTCATCAAATTTTCGCCATTCGCTGGCAATCGAAAGTTGATGGCGCGACATCACCGGGGCTAGCTCCAGGCGAAACATCCACTCAAGCTCCATCAGCGGCATGTCGTACTGGTTAATGACCTCGACCATGCGGGCGTAATCCCGTTCGCTGGGTTCGCGGTCTAGCCATAAGGGGGCCAAGGCAAGCCAAAGGTCGCCGCGCTCGTCGACTAGTTGCTGTGCGTTCATGATGGCCTCGCAGGCATTTAAAAGAAGGGGCACTATCCTGCCGTGAAAGGCAAATAAGCTCAAGAGCGGACAGCGCCCGCCTGGCAAGCTAAAATAGCCGCCATGCTTACAGCATTGTCATGCTGATAATGAAATCAATCCGATAGTGAGGTTCGATGTGATTATTAAACCCAAAGTACGCGGCTTTATCTGCACGACTACTCACCCTAAAGGCTGCGAGCAAAACGTGCTCGAGCAGATTGAAGCAACCCGCGCGCGTGGTTTGGATAAAAGCGCCGGCCCCAAAAAAGTGTTGGTGATCGGGGCTTCCAGCGGTTACGGCTTGGCTGCTCGGATTACCGCTGCCTTTGGTTACGGTGCTGATACGCTGGGCGTGTTTTTTGAAAAGCCCAGCAGTGAAACCAAAACCGGTACGGCGGGATGGTACAACAGCGCAGCGTTTGACAAGTTTGCCAAGCAGGAAGGCCTTTACAGTAAGTCTATCAATGGCGACGCCTTCTCTAACGAAGCGCGTGAAAAAGCCATTGAACTGATCAAACAGGATATGGGCGAAATCGACCTGGTGGTGTACTCACTGGCATCCCCCGTGCGTAAGCTGCCGGATAGCGGTGAACTCAAGCGCTCAAGCCTGAAGCCGATCGGTGAGACCTACCGCGCTACGGCTATTGATACCAATAAAGACCGGATTATCGAGGCAGAAGTGGAGCCTGCCACCCAGCAGGAAATCGACGATACCATCACCGTGATGGGTGGCGAAGATTGGGAATTGTGGATGGACGCACTGGACCAGGCGGGCGTATTGGCCAAAGGCGCACGCAGCGTGGCGTTTAGCTATATCGGTACGGAAATTACCTGGCCGATTTACTGGCACGGCGCCTTGGGTAAAGCCAAGGAAGACTTGGATCGCGCGGCCACGGCGATTGATGACAAGCTTAAAACTAGCGGCGGCGGCGCTAATGTCGCGGTACTCAAATCTGTTGTTACCCAGGCCAGTGCAGCTATTCCGGTGATGCCGCTGTATATCGCCATGGTGTATCGCATCATGAAAGAGCAGGGCGTACACGAAGGCACCATTGATCAGCTCAATCGACTCTTCGGTGAACGGCTCTATGCTGCAGGTCAGAGCGGTGATATGGCCACTGATGATAAAGGCCGTCTGCGTCTGGATGATTGGGAGCTGCGCGACGATATCCAACAGGCTTGCCAGGATCTGTGGCCGGAAGTGACTACCGAGAATCTGTTTGATATCACTGATTACGCTGGCTATAAGCATGAATTCTTAAAACTGTTCGGCTTTGAGCGTGATGATGTTGATTACGACGCTGACGTGAACCCTAACGTTGCGTTCGATGTGGTTAATTTATAAACCGTTAAATCGGTAAGCGACTTGCTTACCGATTTAACGAATTGCCGGGCCTTTGTGCCCGGCAATTTGCGTTTGACGCGTAAAGTCCGCTAGCGGCAGGCGCAAAATCAATCACTGTTAAATGTTTACTGCTGGATACGCAAGTCCTTGAAGGTTCTGCCATGGTTAAAAGCAGAGTGTTACTCGCTTTTACCATGGAGGAAATATGACCCGTACCGCACGAGTGGAGCCAGTTAGCGAAGATAAGGGCGACGCGATCATCGTATCGGGTTGGCGCGTTGTCGATGTTACCGAGCCTGATGCCCCTCAAGAAATATCCCGCCACGACACTGAGCCGCAAGCAATTGAGGCAGCGCGCCGCTTTGAAGCCGAAACTGCCCACGAACCTGGTTCAGCGCCTGATGATACTCAGGATTACGATGCGTCTGATCCCAACGCAGGCAAAGACGTTTCGTAACAGAGTCGTTTCAGCTGCGGGTCAGAAGATGCCATGCACAAACGATGTCATGAAACTGATTGGATAAACAGGCAGCGATTATCCCGCAACTGGCGGGTATTGGTGATTTTCAATTCGCTCAACTAACTTGTAAGAGTGTGGCACTCAAGGAGAGACAGCATGAAACGGACTACATTAGCGATTGCAATTGCAGCTCTTTGCACTGGAATGTCCAGTGGCGTGTTTGCTGAGGATAACCAGCAAGAGAATGGTCAATCAGAAGGTGCGCTGGAACAACAGGAAGAGGCGGTCGATGAGCAGGACGACGCTCAGGATGAGCAGCCCGCCGCTATGACAGGTGGCAACGCGGCGTCTTCCTCGGATGTTGACCAGGAGGAGAGTGATGATCCGAACGACCTAATGTCTCGCCAAATAAGTGATATCGAAGGCATGACAGTGGTCAACATGCAGGATGAAGAAATTGGCGGTATTGACCGGATCGTTGAGCATAAAGAGTCTGGCGAACTGTATGCGGTTATTTCCATTGGTGGCGTATGGGGAATCGGTGCCGATGAAGTGGCGCTGCCATTAGATGAAATTGAGATGAAGGACGACCAACTGGTTACCAACACCACCTACGGTAGTGAAGAGATAGAAGCGACGGCAGAACAGTATGACGAAGACAATTTCAGCCAGATAGATAACAGTATGACCGTAACGCAGGCCCAGCAGCATCCTGATTAAGATACTGTCATGAGAATGGCCATCTAATGCCTGAAAGGCCATAACACTTTGTTCATGAGTTCGCCTTGCCTTGTATAATGAGGCAAGGCGTTTTTTTGGTCGTTAAACGATTATTAAGATCGTTATTAACTTTCATACAAGTTTTAAGAAAGATGGTTTTTTATTGTTACTTTTTTCCTCCGTTGGCTAACGTTTGAAGAGTGACTCATCCAAGGAGGACATCATATGAACCGGACAATAGTAGCCATTGCTATCGGTGCTATCTTTACGAGCATTTCAGCAGCCGTGTTGGCCAATGAAAATGATGCATCACAGAGCGACGGTCAGATGACCCAGCAGCAGGACAACTCAACAGCCGGACAGCAGCAAAGTACGGACACTCCCCGTAACCAGGAACAGGATGATACCGAGCGTGAAACCGGTACCCAAGGGCCTCAACAGAGTTCCGAAAGCGACGACCTGGATATGCCTGACCAGGCCGATATAGACAGCGACGATACGCAGAATGAACAAGGTGGTAACCGCTTGGAAGTTTTGAAAGATGAGGATGCCGACCAGACCACGGTTGAATAGTATAAAACCTCACCATTGTTTCTTGACGAGTTTTACTAAGTAAGCGGTGATAATATACGTGTTAATTTTTATTATAATTCATCGTTAGCTTTGCTCTTAGGCGCTTAGGTCTACTAGCTTTTTAAGTGCAAGCCAACACAAGGAGCAATATTATGAAACGGACAACACTAGCCATTGCTATTGGTGCGATTTGTGCAGGACTTTCAGGCGGCGCTCTGGCTCAAGACGCTAACCAGAACGACACTGACAATGCCGATCAAATGACGCAGCAGCAAGATGCTACGGCGCAAACGCAGCCACAAGGCACAGAAACTGACAGCCGTGCTCAGTCTCAGCCTAATGGCGACGAAACGATGGACGTTGAAGTCGACCAGGAGCCTGCTGAAGTAAAAGTTGAACAAGACTCTCCCAATATTCGAGTAGAGCAGTCAGAGCCGGACGTGACGGTCGAGCAGCCTGAACCCAACGTGACGATTGAACAGCCCGAGCCCAACGTTACCGTTGAAGACGCTGAGCCTAACGTTACTGTTGAGCAGGGTGGCGAGCCTGACGTTAACGTCGAGCAAGCCGATGATGCACAGGTCGACGTTAATAGCGATGACGATCAAGAACGCCAGCAGGCTGCCCAGGATAATTGTAACGACCAGGATGGCAATAATTCATTGATGTCTCACCCGGTTAGCGAGCTGGAAGGTATGGCCGTCATTAACCAGGATGGCGAAGAGATCGGTGATATTCAACATATCGCTCAGCACAACGACTCTGGTGACCTGTTTGCCATTATCTCAGTCGGTGGTATCTGGGGCTTCGGCGCGACAGAAATCGCTTTGCCGATGGATGAAGTGGAGTTCCAGGATGAACAGCTCATCATGAATACCACGTATGGCAGTGACGAGATTGAAGCGTCCTCAGAGGATTATGTCGAGGATAATTATACGCAGGTCGATAGCGATATGACGCTATCCGAAGCGAAGCAGAATCAAAACCAATAAGCGATTTGATCGATAAGCGGCTTAGATGCTGACAGGAAGGGCAGGGCGTTCGCGCCTTGCCCTTTTTCTATTGATGGCTCTGTCCATCAATACGATGTATCGCTATGCCCATCACTTCGGCCCTCAAATACGATCAGCGCTAGCCAGGTGCGACTGTGGGTTTCGATACTTAGGCTTTTACCTCTTCCTGCTCTGCAAGGCTGGTCTCTTTATCAGCAGATGACTCTTTGGTGGTCGCTCGCGTACTAACACCTGATGCATTACCTTTCGCCGGTAGCTTTTTGGTATGGGTGGGCGCGTCATTAAAGCTGTTTTTTAGCATTTCATTGTCGGCGCTCATATCAATGCTGCCGTGGAAAACGCTGCCATCTTCAAGCACAAGGCAGGGCGATACGATGTTGCCAGTCACTTGGGCGCCCTTGTGGATCGTTGCGCGGTGTAAAGCGATTAAATTACCTTCTACTTCGCCGGATACGTGCAAGGTATGAGCAAACACATCGCCTTTAAAATAGCTATTTGCGCCTAATGTGACGGTGTGCTGTTTGCAGGTGATAGTGCCGCTAACACGCCCTTTTACGGTCAAATCCTCATCACTATTGATGTCGCCTTCTACTTGCGTATGGCTACCGATAATGGAGGTGCTGGGGCGCGCATTGCTGCTGGTTGGCGTGCCCGTTAGAAGCGTGTCACTTGAGTCTGGTGAGCTGGGCGGCGTCGTTTTTTGCTCGGCAGTTGCATTCTTGGCTTTATTAAACATCGTTAACTCCTGGTAAATGTCGGCCTGGCGCTTTTAAGACGCACGCGTTGAGCATAAAAAGTCATTGAATACTTTAATCTGCTTAACGGCTGGATAAAGCTCAGAATTAAGCCGAGTGGGGGAGGTTATTCGCGCCGCCATAAAAATAAATCGCATATAACCTTAGTCTGGGCAAAATATTGACAGTGGCGGGACCGGTGTATGGGTATTCAAGCATGGTTTATTCTTATTGGTGTTAGCGCAATGACACTGATTGTATGGGATGGCAGGCGCCGTAAGGCAAGGCAGCGCGCTGAAGGCTCATACTCTTCAGGTGACGTGCCTCAACCGTCGCCTGCTGTCTCTCTCGTTTCTGACATCGCTGTTGAACAGTCACCACCTAAAGCCACCGTTACACCACTGGTGGCCCCGTTAAAAGAGGGCAGCCGAATTGGGGCGGCCACATCGATTACGGGGGATATCACCGCCAACGAGCCCGTGCTGGTTAAAGGGAACGTGCAGGGCAGAGTCGTCGCGTCGCAGCATTCTTTAACGGTGAATGCATCAGGGCAAGTAGCACCCTATATAGAAGGTGGTTTTGTCACCGTTGATGGCCATGTTTCAGGCACGCTGAAAGCGCATGCCAGGGCCACCCTGCTGCCACAAGCAACTGTACAGGGTGTGATTGATACGCCATGTTTAGAGTGTGAAGCGGGTGCCTGGCTTCAAGCACGTGTTAGGCATCACGCCGTTCAGCAGAACGTTACTGCGATGGTTTCCTGGGCTCTGTCTGAAAGGTGTCTGCGCTCGACAATACGGCGTTAAAAATTGGCTCGTGCGCGAGTCCGATCAAAATACTCATTTACACATGTAAACTCCGTTTTTTCGCCAATTTTTGCCTTGTCTTGTCTTCGCTCGTCGACTTTTCAGACAGACCCTAAGACGTTTTCCCAGAACGGGCCTCAAGACCGTTTTAAAGAGTAGGATCGCTACGGTCTCTCAGGCCTCAGCGCTTTATCTTCATAGCCTCAGCCCAGCGTACGGCGATGCCTTTTTCTATTGGGTGCTATCAGGCACTGCCCAAAACGTCACAATTGGGTAAGATGACGTTTCATTTACTGATGGCGTTTTGGCATGCAGCTCAGCTCTTTGTCTCCCCCGTTAACACTTGCGCGCCAGCGCATTGGGGTATTACTGCTGCCTGGCTTTTCCATGCTCTCACATGCCAGTGCCGTCGAGCCGCTGCTGATGGCTAATCAGCTTAGCGGCCAGGTGCTCTATCAGGTGTTTACGCTCAGTACCGATGAGCAGCCGGTGCGAAGCAGCGCTCAATTATCCTGTCATGCTGACTACACCCTGGAAGGGGCACCGCCTCATCTGGACATGGTGCTTATCTGCGCGCCTTCGCCTCTGCCCTATGCGTTACCGGCCAAACTAATGGAGTGGCTGCGCCACCAGCCAAGCCGAACGATGCTGGGCGGATTGGCGGGAGGGGCTGAGGTGTTGGCCCGCACGGGATTGCTGGAAGGCTATCGAGCGACCTTACCTTGGCAACGTTTTGCAGCCTTTTCCCAAGCGTATCCTCAGGTGGCGCTGTCGCAACAGCTTTTTGAGATCGACCGCAACCGGATCACTTGTGCCAGCGGTACGGCGGCCATGGACATGATGCTGACGCTGGTGCGCCAACAGCAGAACAATCATCTGGTTGAACAGGTGTCAGAGCACTTTATGTGTGAGCGAATTCGCATGGCCGATGAGCGCCAACATGTGCCGCTGCGCCACCGCTTGGGTCACGCCCCGCAGAGCCTGGTAGACGCTGTGACGCTGATGGAAGCCAACATAGAAGAGCCGCTTTCGACCCTGGAGCTGGCTGAGCATTTAGGCATTTCCCGCCGCCAGTTGGAGCGCCTGTTTAAAAAATATCTTCAGGCGGTGCCTAGCCGCTATTACCTCAATTTGCGTTTGCAGGATGCCCGTAAACAGTTGCGTGAAAGTGATCGCTCGGTAGGCGATATCGCGTTTGCGACGGGGTTTTCCTCGGCGGCTCATTTCTCAACGGCTTACCGCAATCATTTTGGATTAACCCCACGGGAAGAGCGTTTGAGCTGATGCACGCCCACGTCGCAAAACCTGCAGTAACGCATTAGCACCAGAGACCTCCCTTCAGAAATAATCTGAAATATGGGCAGCATTACATAATTTACCGTCACATTACTGAAAGCGGGTGAGCTTGCTCGCCCCGTATACTGATATAACTGATTGACTCAACGAGAGGGACTGACCCATGAGCACGACCCCAACCCGGCAGGATTTTGATCACTACATGACTCCCAACTATGCGCCGCAGCAGATTATTCCGGTGCGCGGAGAAGGCAGCCGCTTGTGGGATCAGCAGGGGCGTGAATATATTGATTTTGCGGGCGGTATCGCGGTGAACTCGCTGGGTCATTGCCATCCCGTGTTGGTGAATGCCTTAAAAGAGCAGGGGGAAAAACTTTGGCATCTCTCCAATATCTATACCAATGAACCCGCGCTTAAGCTGGCTAAAAAGTTGGTTGAACGGACCTTCGCTGACAAGGTGTACTTGTGCTCTTCTGGCGGTGAAGCCAACGAGGCCGCACTGAAGCTGGCGCGCCGTTACGCGGTAGACCATTACGGCGAAAAGAAAGACAAGATCATCTCCTTCAACCAATCCTTCCATGGCCGCACGCTGTTTACCGTGAGCGTGGGTGGTCAGCCCAAGTACTCCCAGGGGTTTGGTCCAGTGCCTGGCGGTATTTTGCACGCTGAGTTTAATGATCTTGACAGTGTGCGCGCTCTAATGGGCGATGACACGTGTGCGGTGATGGTCGAACCCATGCAGGGTGAAGGTGGTATTTTGCCCGCGACGCCCGAGTTTCTAGACGGCCTGCGCGAGCTGTGCGATCAGCACAATGCGCTGCTGGTATTTGATGAAGTGCAAACCGGGGTTGGCCGTTGCGGTACGTTGTATGCCTATGAGCGTTATGGCGTAACGCCCGATATTCTCACCAGTGCCAAGTCGCTGGGTGGCGGCTTCCCGGTTGGCGCGATGCTGGCAACTGACAGCGTCGCCAAATCCCTCGCGTTTGGAACCCATGGTTCTACCTACGGCGGTAATGCCTTGGGCTCCGCGATTGCGTTGGCTGCGCTGGAATTTATCGATACGCCAGACGTACTGGAAGGCATTCAAAAGCGCCACGACCTGTTCCGTGAGCAGTTGGAAACCATTAATCGCAAGCATGGCGTGTTTAAAGAAATTCGTGGCATGGGACTGTTGATAGGTGCCCAGATGTCGGACGCCTATGAAGGCCGCGCCAAGGATATTCTGCCGCTGGCCATCGAAGAAGGCGTAATGGCACTGATTGCAGGTCCTAACGTGCTTCGCCTGGCGCCTTCACTGGTGGTGCCGGAGGCAGACATTGCTGAAGGTATGGCCCGTTTGGAGCGTGCGATTGAGCGCCTTGTTGCCAACGCATGAATTCGACCACGGCGACATTGAGAGAGGGGGCGTCAAGCATGCTGGTCATTCGTCCGGTAAAAATGGCGGATCTCGAAGCGCTGGTCGTGTTGGCAGAGCATGCGACGCCCAAGCTTACCAACCTGCCCGCTAACCGCGAACGTTTAGAGGAGCGCATTGAGCGCTCCCTGGCGGCGTTTAATGATGAGATCGAGTTTCCGGGTAACGAGCACTACACCTTTGTGCTTGAAAATAGCGCGCTGGTGGATGAGGCGGGGCATGGTGAAATACTGGGAACGGCCACTATTCGTGCCCAGGCGGGCGCCAATGAGGCCTACTACACCTACCGCCAGGAAACGTTGATTCATGCATCTCAACAGCTCAACGTACGTCGCGAAGTACAAACCCTGGCGCTCTCTCATGAAGTTTCTGACGCTACGCTGCTGTGCGCGTATTCACTAAATCCGCGTTACAAGGGGACCAGCGCCGAAAGCCTGTTGCGGCGTGCTCGGCTGATGTTTATTGCCCAGTACCCCGAGCGCTTTTCGCGCATATTGGCCGTGGCGTTTCCCGGTTACCTGGATGCGCAGAACGAATCGCCCTTTTGGGAAAGTGTGGGCCACCACTTTTTTGCGCGCAGTTTTCACGATATCAACCACATCGCAGGTGTGCGCTCTAAAAGCTTTATTGCCGAGGTGATGCCTCAGTTCCCGCTCTATTTGCCGCTGTTGACGCCACCGGCCCGGGCGGCGATTGGCCGGGAGCATCCTGCGCATGAAGAAGCTTTGCAGGAGATGCTTGCCGAAGGCTTCGTGCGCTCGCGCCATGTGGACATTTTCGACGCGGGGCCGCTTGTGAAAGCCGAACGCGAGCGTTTGGCGACATTCAACCGTGCCGCTTGGCATCCGGTACGCCTTCGCCCGGACGAAACGCTTCCCGATGCCGAACCTGCCTTGATCGCTAATCAGGCGCTGGGTGATTTTCGCTGCATTGTCGCCCGTTACGCGCTTTCAGCCACTGGGCAACTGATGCTTTCAGAGGCGGATGCCAAACGCTTGGGAGTAGAGGAGGGGCGAGCTGTATTTGCCGCACCACTTACTCTGCCCAGCGCGGTGGATGCCTTTGATGAAGGAGAAATATGATGCGCATTCGTCCTATCGCCCGTGCAGATGTTGATGGGTTGCTGGCGCTTGCGCAGCAGGCGGGCGTGGGCTTTACCTCGCTGCCCAATAACCGAGAATTTCTGGCAGAAAAAATTGAAACGTCTGTCCGCGCGTTTGAAGAGCGTACCCCGGTTAACAATCGGCTCTACTTCTTTGTGCTGGAAGATGAGGCTAATGGCGAGCTGGCCGGCTGCTGTGCCATTGAAGGCCAGGTAGGGCACGAAGTGCCTTTTTATAACTATCGGTTGGGTACGTTGGCGCACTCGTCGGTACAGCTGGATTTACACCGCACCATCGATACGCTGTTTTTAAGCTCTGACCATACCGGCGATGCCGAAGTCTGCTCACTGTTTTTGCGCCCGGAATACCGGGGTGAGGCCAATAAACACCTGCGTAACGGTGCGCTGCTCTCCAAGGCGCGCTGGCTGTTTATTGCACAGTTTCGTGATCGTTTTCCTGAGAAAGTGCTCGCTGAAATGCGCGGCGTGTTCGATGAGCAGAACCGCAGCCCCTTCTGGGAGAGCCTGGGAAAACACTTTTTTCCCATGGATTTCAGTGAAGCCGACCGCTTGACCGGTCTTGGGCAGAAAAGCTTTATCGGTGAATTAATGCCGCGCTTTCCCATTTACACCACGTTTATGGCCGAGGAGGCGCGCGCGTGTATTGGTCAAGTGCATCGGCATACCCGGCCTGCCCTTGAAATGCTTAAAAAAGAGGGGCTGCGCTGGGAAGGCTATATCGATATTTTTGACGGTGGCCCGACGGTTGAAGCCTATATCGACGATGTGCGGGCTGTGCGCAATTCGCAGCTATATCACGTTGAAGTATCGACCAAGGCACCTGATGAGAGCGTTAGCCGCTGGTTGGCTGCGACCACCACCATGCAGGCCTTTACCGCCGCGTGGATAGGCCGTGCACCCACCCGCGATACGATTGTTTTAAGCCACACAGAAGCTGAGCGCCTAGGGGTTACCACAGGTGATGCCGTGCGGCTTCTGGAAACCTGAACAGGTAGGAGAGCATGATGCACGCCCAACAACAGCAGCTTATCAACGGCGCCTGGGTGAATGGCGCTGCAGCATCGTTTAGTAAGTTTGACCCCGTCTCAGGCGGGCTGCTCTGGCAAGGGGCATCAGCCAGTGATACGCAGGTTGAAGAAGCGGTAGCCGCTGCGCGTAAGGAGTTTCCAGAATGGGCAAAAACGCCCTTTAGCGAACGCCAGGCGTTGGTTGAGCGTTTTGCTGAGGTACTTAAATCGCGCAGTGAAGCGCTGGCTGTCGCCATTGCCTCTGAAACCGGCAAGCCGCTTTGGGAGGCGCGTACGGAAGCGGGCGCTATGGTGGGGAAAATAGCGCTCTCGCTCAAGGCGTACAAGGAGCGCACCGGCGAGCGCGAAAAAGCTGTAGGCAGTGCCAAAGCGGTGCTGCGCCACCGTCCGCATGGCGTGATGGCGGTGTTTGGCCCCTATAACTTCCCGGGCCACTTGCCTAATGGCCACATGGTGCCGGCTCTCTTGGCAGGTAACACGGTGGTCTTCAAACCGAGCGATCAAACACCGCTAACCGCGGACTTGGCGCTGCAGTGCTGGCAAGAAGCCGGGCTGCCTGCTGGCGTCATCAATCTTGTTCAAGGCGGTGTGCCGGTGGGGCAGGCACTCTCTGCACACCCTGGGATCGATGGCCTGCTGTTTACCGGCAGTGCAAAGGTTGGCGGCATGCTGCAACAGCAGTTTGCCGGGCAGCTGGATAAAATCCTCGCGCTGGAGCTTGGGGGCAACAATCCGCTGGTGGTCAAGGACGTGGATGATGAGCGCGCCGCCGTGCTGGCCATTTTGCAATCCGCCTTTCTGTCTGGCGGCCAGCGCTGCACTTGTGCACGCCGTTTAATCGTACCCCAGGGCGAGGTTGGCGACCGGCTAATTGACGCGCTTTCCGAAGCGATTGCCAGGCTTCATGTGGCCGGGCAGTTTGATGAGTCGCCCACACCGTTTTACGGCGGCCTGGTGAGTG
The DNA here is from genome assembly GCF_014898005.1 of Halomonas citrativorans. NCBI lineage: Bacteria > Pseudomonadati > Pseudomonadota > Gammaproteobacteria > Oceanospirillales > Halomonadaceae > Halomonas > Halomonas citrativorans. Next base: position 125,016 of record NZ_JABUYX010000005.1, on the reverse strand, counting down.
TGGCGGCGGCTGATGGCCTGCTAAAAGCACAGGATGCGCTGGAGGCGTTGGGTGGCACGGTGATTAACCGTATGCAGCGTGTTAAAGACAATACCAGTCTGCTCACGCCTGCGTTAATCGACGTGACGGGCCTGGAAGTGCCTGACGAGGAGTACTTTGGCCCGTTATTGAAGGTGCACCGTTACCACGATTGGGACGAGGCGTTAACGCTTGCCAATAACACGCGCTATGGCCTCTCGGCGGGTTTGATTGGCGGCGAAAAGGCCGACTGGGACGATTTTCTGTTGCGCATCCGTGCGGGTATTGTGAACTGGAATCGCCAGACTACCGGGGCTTCGGGTGATGCGCCGTTCGGCGGCGTCGGCGACAGCGGCAACCATCGCCCCAGCGCGTACTATGCGGCGGACTACTGCGCCTATCCGGTGGCTTCCATGGAAGCCGAGGCGTTGGAGATGCCCGATACTCTGCCGCCGGGAGTTAGTCTGTGAGAATACCTGTGATCAGTAACGTTAGGGAAGTCAATTTCGACGGCCTGGTAGGCCCGACGCATAACTACTCAGGGCTCGCCGTAGGCAATGTGGCTTCCATGAGCCACGGCGGCCTTGAGTCCAATCCTAAAGAGGGGGCGCTACAAGGGCTTTTAAAAATGAAATCCTTGATGGAGGCAGGCTACGCCCAAGGTGTTCTGCCGCCTCAGCAGCGCCCGGATATCGGCGCGCTGCGCGACTTGGGTTTTAGCGGCAGCAATCATGATGTGCTGGCCCGTGCTGCCGCCGATGCACCGCAGCTGTTGCGGGCCGTTTGCTCGGCTTCCAGCATGTGGACGGCCAATGCGGGCACCGTTACCCCCAGCATCGACGCGCCGGACCGCCGGGTGCACTTCACTCCGGCCAACCTGCAATCAAGCTTTCATCGCTTTCTTGAGCCGCAAACCACGGGCCGTGTGCTGCAAGCCATTTTTCACAGCGAACAGCACTTCGCCCACCACCCAGTGCTGCCCGCCACGCCGGCGTTTTCCGATGAAGGTGCTGCCAATCATACTCGCCTGTGTGGTGAGTACGGTGAGCCGGGCGTTCATCTGTTTGTGTATGGCCGCCAAGCGTTTGGTGACGTGCGTAGCGGCGAGCGCGAGCCTGTTCGTTACCCCGCCCGCCAAACGTTGGAAGCCAGCCAAGCGGTAGCCCGCCAGCATGGGCTTGTTGAGTCGCAAACGGTATTTGCTCAGCAGCATCCGGACGCTATTGATGCGGGCGTATTTCATAACGACGTCATCGCCGTGGGCAACGGCCCCGTGCTGCTATATCACGAAATGGCTTTCCTGGACGAAGAGGGCACGCTCGACGAGCTGCGCCGCAAGATGACGACGCCCTTGATTCCTGTCCGCGTACCCATCGAAGCAGTGAGCCTGGAAGATGCAGTGGCGTCGTACCTGTTTAACTCGCAGCTGCTTTCCAACCCTGATGGCACCATGACGCTAGTCGTGCCCAGCGAATGTCAGGAACGTGAAGCCGTCTGGCGCACCGTTCAAGACTACCTGCTGGCAGGCAATAACCCCATCAGTGACGTGGTGGTGAAAGACGTCAAGCAAAGTATGCGCAACGGCGGCGGCCCCGCCTGCCTGCGCCTGCGCGTTGCTCTTTCAGAAGCCGAGCGCGCAGCACTGACCGGCCGCGTATTGCTCACCAATGATCTTTACGAAGACCTTACTGCTTGGGTCAACCGCCACTACCGGGATCGCTTGGCACCTGATGACCTCGCTGATCCGCAGTTGGCAGAAGAGTCGCTCAGCGCACTGGATGAGTTAACGCAGCTTCTGCAAATAGGGTCGGTTTACCCGTTTCAGTTGGGGTAGGGGGTAAGGCAGAAATAAAGTAGAGCGTCAGGCATTACCCTGACGTTAGCCTGTCAGAGGTGAGCCGATGCAGCGCTCAAAAATGGATGCTAACGGTTGATAGTCGCAATAGTAGCTGGCGATATTGGCCGCTATCCATTCATTCTGCTCGAGTGGGTGCCATGAAAGGTGATAGCCACAGTTGATGATGAGATGTTCAAAGAGTAATCGCTGTGCGCGACCGTTACCTTCTCTAAAGGGATGAACAACGTTTAAATCACCATACAATTCAGCGCACGCCGGTATGAGTTCTGCTTTCTCAAGCTGAATAAAATAATCGTGTTCTGCAAGTTTGGTAAACAGCTTTTCAGCTTCGGGAATGATGCGATTAACGTGGCAAAATCGCGTATCGCCTTTGGCTATATCAATAGTGCGCACACTACCTGCCCAATCATAGAGGTCATGGAATAGCTGATGATGAAGGTGTTTCAAGTACGCAAAATTATAGGGTGGCTGCAAAAACTCAATGCTATCCGCGTTAATAAGCGATAGATCGCGCTCCGCTTCTTCAAGCTCAGCCGTGTCGGAAATGTCCAGCTTATTACGCAAGATATCAGTGCCGGGATAGCAATAAGGGTCTTGGCCGACGCCGTACTTATCCATTAGCAATTTTTATATTTTGTATATTTAACTAATACATCGGTTTTATTGGTTTTAGACGCCTGAGAATCAACGATAATCCCTTCCAGTGCCATGCTCGCCTGGTAATTTGAACGCCTGACCTGTGCATAATAGCGGCGCTTTGCTTCCAAAGAGACGTTGTTCATACTCCCTCCTTCGTTATTTATCTACGCTACTGCCTAGTATAGCGGATTAAGGGGGCGGTTCTCACCTTAACAGCGGAGTCATATTGTAAACCGCTGGCAACGTAATGATTTATGATGTCAGCTTCTCCAGGAACAACATTCGCAACAGGTGCCGACAGGAGCGCCGGGAGTAAATATGGAGCCGCTCATTCAGCCGACTAACAATAAGGATTATGCAGAGCAACTGATCCGCCAGAATATGTCCGGCTACTATGAACAGCTGGATATGCACTGGGACAGCGCTTTGTTTGAAAATGAGTGGCGCACCCTAGAGAGCTATCAGTTGGTCATCAATACGCACCCGGTGGGCTTGCTGTGTATCAACCAGGCTACCGAGGCTTGCTATATTCGCGAGCTGCAAATCGCGCCGCAGTGGCAGCGTCAGGGTTTTGGTACGGCAGCCATTCACCATATGGTACACAGGGCGCGGCAATCGAATATCGATACGCTGCGCCTTCGGGTGTTCTGCATTAATCCTGCCGTCGCGCTCTATGAACGCATGGGCTTTCACATTCGTAAAACGGAAGGCAATACTCACTACATGGAACGGCGTATTGTTTAAGTGATACCTGCCAGATATGCCTTTGTTTATTTAGGAAATTTGCCTGGCTTTGCCGATGTTAAGCAGAGCGATACCTGTGCCTATCAGCAGGGCGCCGGGTAGTAAGCCCTCCGGCGCGGCTTCTCCTTGGAGCACTATCGCCACCGGAACGCCAACCACGGCGCCGACGGAACCCAACAGGCTGAGAAGCACTGGCCCGCCGGTTTTCTGAAGCAGGAATAGCAGTAAAAACTGGCCTGCAAATACCATTGATTGAAGGGCAATTAGGAGAAGTGGAAGGCGTTGCCCACTTGGAATACCAAGCGAAAATCCAGGCAGCAGGCTGACGCTGAACAGAAGGGCTGCCGCAGCGACTAGCATACCGGGCGCAAGAGCGTCGCCTGAGACACCCGCTGGCCAGCGCAACGTTCGGTAAAGATTGCCGATGGCCAACAGTACCGGCCCCGCCAACGCCAGCAAAATCCACACATAGTCGGCATCAGGCGCGGAAAGTTTGTGAGCTGCCAAAGTGACGGCGCCCGCAAGCGCTGACATAACGCCTATCGCCCGCGTCATCTGAAAGCGTTCCAGCTTTACTATCAGCGCACCAACGTAGGTAAGCAACGGCGGCAATGTAATCACAAGGGCGACAAAACCTGCGCCAATATGCGGAATGGCCGAGAAGAAAATCAGGTTAGAACCCGCCACGCCGATAAAGGCCGAAACCAGGTAATACTCAAGCGTACGACCCGTGACAGGCGGCAAATTGCTGCGTAGTGCTGCTACGACCAGCAGAATTAAAGCCGCGCCAGTAATCGACCAAAATAGAAAGGCGAGAGGCGACAGCTGCGCATCACCGGCCAGTTTGGCCACGTTGGTCGAAAGTCCCAGCAGCGCGCCACCTGCCAAAAGATAGATAAATGCGGCAAGTCGCTTCTGTTTGGGAAGTGCCCCTGATCTTGCCTTGGATGGTTGCATAGTGTGGCTCTTGTGGTTGATCTTTAATATGATTCTCAAAATAGCTTGACGTCAAGGTATATGGCTTTTTACCTTGACGTCAAGCTAAAAAGCGGTAAGCATGAACCCCATGGATCATGTCGATAAAATACTCACACAGTGGCAGCAACAGCGGCCCGACTTGAACGTGGCCCCAATGGGCACGCTGGGCCGACTCAAACGACTGAATCATAGCGTGATGCGGCGCATGGAGCAGACGTGGGCGGCGTACGGCCTTAACGACTCAAGCTTTGACGTACTGGCCACGCTGCGCCGTGAAGGCCCACCTTACGCGCTTTCTCCCAGCGACTTAATGGCCTCCACCATGGTGACGTCCGGCACCATGACACATCGGCTTCAGCAGTTGGAAAAAGCGGAGTTGATTGAGCGTGTCAAAAACCCCGCCGACGGGCGAGGATTTCTGATTTCGCTATCTGAGAAAGGGTTTGCGTTAATTGATGAAGCCGTTGCTGCTCATGTGGCGACACAGGAAGAGCTGGTCAGTGGTTTGAGTGATGACCAGCGGGCGCAGCTTGATGAACTGCTCAAGCAGTTTTTGGCAGGGCTTGAGCCAATATAAGGCGTATTAGCTGTTTGGTTAGTCTGTCTGCTCGCGCACTGCTTCCGTTATCGCTTTCATGAAAACCTGCACTCTGGCCGCATAGCGCAAATCGGGGTGAGTCAGGAACCAGAGCTGGGTAGTCAGTTCTTCCACTGGCTTGGTAAGCCTGATTAGCTCCTCGTCACTATCCCCAAGGTAGCAAGGAAGTACCGCGATACCTGCTCCCTGACGCACTGCCAGTTGTATTCCCAGCATGCTATCTAATTTGTAGCCCGTGCTTTTACCCATCATCCATTTTTCGAGCGTTGCGTCGCCCATATGCGTATCTGGCCCTATCCAGCTTTCACCGTCGAGCGATGTAGGATCCAGCGGTACAGGTGCCATTTGCCAACGGTTTTTCTGGCCGTAAATGGCTAAGCGGATATCGCTTAGCTTGCGGCCTACAAGAGTTTCCGGTGGGCTGAGTGTCGGTCGAATGGCAATGTCCGCTTCTCTTCGCGATAGGCTTTGCAACTGGTTTGAGATCACCACTTCCAGCGTAATATCAGGATACTGTTGACGAAACTTTGTTAATAGAGGGCATAGCCATCCTGCAAAAAGCGTGTCGGTAGTGGTGATGCGAAGGCTTCCACAAAGCTTCAGATCTTGCCCAATAAGGCGGCGTTCAGCGCTATCAACCTCTATTTGAACACACGTTGCCGTTGCCGCCAGATCTTCTCCTGCCAGTGTCGGGGTATAGCCATGCCGATGACGCTCAAACAAAGTGACGTTCAGGCGTTTTTCAATCGCGTTGAGACGGCGAAATACGGTGGCGTGGCTGATACGCAGGTGCCGGCTGGCGCCGGATAAAGAGCCTGTTTGAGCGATAGCCAATATCACTTGAAGATCGTCCCACTTTAGCTGCTGTTCATTCATGCAAAGTTAATTCTCATAATTAGGGGGTTTTTGAGCAAATATGAACAGGGTAGCCTGTCATTCAATCCAGCGACAGGTGTGAAGCTTCATGAACGCATTGATTGTCACGGCTCACCCAGAGCCACATTCGTTTAATGGTGGGTTGGTCGATACCGCCGTCAATCAATTGAAAAAAGCAGGGCATTCGGTTGATGTGGATGATCTTTATGCTGAACGCTTCAACGCGATAGAGCACGCCGAACACTATTCCCAACGAGTTGATCAAGACTATTTCGCACCACTAGATGAGCAGCGCCATCATCACAAAAATGCAGCACTGCCCGCGGATATCCAGCGCGAGTTGGCAAGGCTGGAGTGGGCCGATCTGGTGATCTTTCAGTTCCCGCTATGGTGGCATGCACAGCCTGCTGTACTAAAAGGATGGTTTGATCGGGTATTGGTTTATGGCGGGCGCTACACAAGTCGCATGCGTTACGATCAAGGTTACTTTAAAGGTAAACGCGCCATGCTGTCGGTGACCGCAGGCTCACCGGAAGCCGCTTTTCAACCCTTTGGCCGGGCGGGCAATATGGCGGCCTGGCTATGGCCCATTCACTCATCGCTTTATTACGTAGGGTTTGACGTACTGGCGCCTCAACTGAGTTACGGCGTGCAGGGTGGCGGCATTAAGTATCAGAATGAGGAAGCTCTACGCAAACATCTCAATGTCTGTAAACAGCGCTGGGCCGAGCGTCTAACGCACTGGGAGCGTGAAAAGCCGATACCGTTTGCTGGATGGGAAGACTGGGATGAAGAAGGCATGCTAAGTAAAACGGCACCTCTTCGCTGGCGGCTAGGCTAGGTACATATACTGGGCGATGTCCGTGCTAAAGGCTTCGCTACTTAATCTTGTGTACACTTGGCGTTCGCAAAATAACGCCACGGGTAAAAGGTAGCTGGTATGTCCTTGGATTTTCGCTGGTCACGGTTTGATGAGCTCAGCACGCGCGAATTTTATGAAATCGTAAAGGCACGCATAGCGGTGTTTGTGGTGGAACAGCGGTGTGCCTATCAGGAAGTTGATGAGCTGGACCCGCTTGCCTGGCATCTTTCCGCAACGGTTGATGGTCAGCTCGCGGCGTATATCCGAGTAGTGGGGCCGGGTGATAAGTTTTCTGAGCCCTCAATTGGCCGGGTGATGACCCTTAAGGCTTTTCGAGGGCATCAGTATGGCCGAGCGCTTATGGGCGAGGCGATTCGTTTTACCGAGCAAACCTATCCTGGTATGGGCATTAAGATCGGCGCACAAGTCTATTTAAACGCTTTCTACGAGTCGTTTGGGTTCGAGCGCATCAGTGAGCCCTACGATGAAGACGGCATACCACATATTGATATGGCAAAACCGCGATAATACCTGTTGCTATCGACCGCTCTGTTCCGTCTCGAAGATGGTGTTGCTGGGTATCGCTGGAGCAACATCACCGTAGGGCTGCGTAGTAGACTATTGAGTAGTAATCTCTACGGCTGTGCCAGCCACTACGACTCCTCCTTGCACTGGTACTTCAACTTGCAGAAGACTTAACCGTCCCATTTCTTCACCCTGCTTTATAAGAAATTTCTCAGGAGCGTTAATCAGCTTGGCTTCGCGTAGATATCCTCCTAGCGCTGCAGCCGCAGCTCCAGTCGCCGGGTCTTCTACTACGCCACCGACTGGAAAGGGGTTTCGCGAATGGAAAAGGTTATTACTCTCGCGGAAAACAAGCTGTAGCGTTGTTAGCCCTTCTCGTAACATCAGAGATTTCAGCTCATTAAAATCGTAATCAAGTTGACTTAATGTGTGTCGAGAACCAACTGCCAGCACAAGATGCCATGCTCCTCCATAGGCTAAAGCTGGAGGGATAGATGGATCCATTTTGTCAAGAGACCAATTAAGCCGTTCTAATACCTCATTAACAAGCTCTACAGGAGCAGGCCTATGGTCAGGTTCAACTGAGGTTAACGCTGCCTGAATTTGACCATCGATCATATCGACTTTCACTGGCACGCGCCCCACCGATGTATTCAGTTGATAAATGCCCATACCACTTAAGCGGCCCAGCATTACGGCGCTTGCAATCGTTGCATGCCCACAAAAGCTAACTTCTGCCAGTGGGCTATAGTAACGAATAGTTCTAACTTCTCCTGTTGATGGTGCAATAAATGCTGTTTCCGAGTATCCAACCTCTGCAGCGATATTTTGCATTTCCTTTTTTTTAGGTAGCTCATCTCCAATCCATACTCCTGCAGGGTTACCACCAGAAGGAACATCAGAAAAGGCAGTTAATCGATATAACAGGCTACTCATGAGGCTTTTCCTCTTGAAGGTGGGGAAGGTAGTATCATTTTGACGTCAAAAAAAATAATGGAAACTTCTTTTTTCTCACCTATAGGGTTACTAAAATTTAGCCATGAGTAGTGTCAATTTCCCTCCTTTAAACGCTCTTCGCGCCTTTGAAACTGCTGCACGATTAGGCAGCTTTGCCTCTGCTGCTCAGGAGCTTAACCTGACACCAGCCGCTGTTAGCCACCGTATAAAAGAGCTGGAAAGTAGGCTCGATATTTTGTTATTTGTACGTCAACCCCGTGGAGTAGTTCTGACAAATGCAGGACGTCGTTACTATGAGCGTTTATCGAGTATTTTTACCCAAATCGAACGAGCAACAAAAGAGCTTAGACAGGAGGGGATTGATGGTCTGTTGACGCTATCAGCACCTTCTTCTTTTATCCGTTGCTGGCTGATTCCGCGGCTTGCAAGCTTCCAGGCTCTTTATCCTGGTCTGCAACTGAAGTTGCGCGGTGAAAGTGATTTATTGAGCTTTCGAAATAATCAGGCAGATATTGGAATTCGTTTTGGTACAGGTAACTACCCAAACCTACATACTGAACAGCTAATGAGCGATGCCGTGACGATACTGGCTCCTTCAAAACGAGTAAGCGGCCTTCGCGATATTCGTCCTGAAAGTTTATTGCGTACTCAGTTTTTGTTGGAAGATAGTAGTATTCAACCAACAGAACCCTGGAATACATGGCAGCCTTGGCTCCGTGAAATTGGGGTTGAGTTTCATCCATCCCTACGTAAATTACAGTTTTCTGACAGTAATCTGACCTTGGCAGCCTGTGCTGAGGGGCTTGGCCTTTGTATCGGGCGTTACTCTATTGTTAGTCAGCTTATTTTGGATAGAACAGTACAAGCAATTATGCCATGGCGTATACATGAGTTTGCCTATTATCTAGTTTTAAATCCGGCTGAAGTTGAAAATCTTCGTGTTATCGCATTTAAGCAGTGGTTAATGGGGCAGGTTGAAAGTTTTGAAAGTATGCGCGCAGATAATAATATTTGAAAAAAACAGCTATATTTATTTGGATGACGAAAATATAGGGCCAGGTTATTGATTTGTCTAAAAGTTAAAAACGTTGTTGGGTATGTGGGGGTATCCTGCATCTCTATAAAAGCGTGTCGCATACTAATTGCTTATTCAAAACTAATCGTGCGGTCAGTTTCATAGCTATCCAATAGCCGGTGTGTACCTCTTCACAGAGGTGGCCAAATAAAAGGTAAGCACTCAACGGCAGCCATGCGTACTTCATCTAACGCCACAGTATCCCAACCAGACTCAGCTCCGGCGAGTAGGCCGACAGGTAAAATAGATGCATACGGTGTGACATCCACTCTATTATCTTTCGCCGAAGGCCTGCGAGCGATGCATGCTGGCATTTTCGAGCAACACAACAGCGAAGGTATCCGGTTTTTCTGTACGTCAAACGCTTCGATAACCGTCTCGGAGGTCACCGATACGGTAGTGGTTCGGTAGATTTGTTTTCCAGTGCGGCTGAGGAATCCCAATGTGTTCAGACTTCGGCCGGGTGAGTGGACGGTCACCTCAAAGGGCTGTTCGATAGGGCTCCACGCATAGGGTATCGATGACGATTGTGAAAGCCGGACTCACCAAAGTAATAGAACTCATGCTCACCCAGGTTTGTTTTAGCCATCGTGATATGGCGTCGCGGCGAACCTGTAGTATCTGGCTGATTTGACTAATTGTATGACCCTGATTGCTCAGCAGGATGGCATGCGCACGACGGCGTAGTGCATGTTTCTCACTGTAGTGGTAGGCGGAAGACAGTGCGCTCTATTCAGGGTCAGTAAGCGGAGCAATGAAGCGTTTTAACATGGCTTCATCCGTGATAGCTACCTGACAACACGACACTTCAGATCAAGCACTTAGTACAGAACAATTGCTGCTTGATTCTCGTTCAGCGTGTAAAATGTTAACAAAGTTAAGCGTTTGTTGTTAGGTGGCTTTTCTTGTTGGCAAAACTATTAACGCTGCACCCATTTTATTCAGGCTAGTAACTACTTATTTATGAGAACCTTTGATCCACAACATTATGTTTTAGCTGGTCGCGGCTGGATGAATTAAGTACGTACGTTTTTTATGACATCGTAAGGGCACGTGAAGCGGTGTTAGTGGTGGAGCAGTAATGTGTCTATTAAGAGGTTGATGATTTGGATCCGCTTGCTAGGTATCTTTCCGCTACGGTTGATGGCCTGCTTGTGGCGTATATCCGGGTGGGGCGGCCGGGTGGTAAATTCGCTGAGCCTTCTATTGGATGGGTGATGACACTTAAGGCTTTCCGGGGCCGCCAATATAGCCGGGCGTTTATGAGCGAAGCTATCCGTTTCACCGAAAAAAACTATCCTGGCATGGGCATCAGTGAGCCCTACGATGAGGACGGCATACCGAATATTGATATGATCAAACCCGCCGCCCACGCTTAAACCAAAATGCGAGAGGAGTTGATACCCGTGACCGCTTCAGATGCCTGCTTTTCAGAGAGTGAACGCCACGGGCTTTATCGTGCCATTTATGAGCGCCGTGATGTGCGTTCACAGTTTCTTCCTGACCCGATTCCCGCTGACGTGCTGGCGCGTCTATTGCAGGCTGCCCACCATGCGCCTTCGGTAGGGTTCATGCAGCCCTGGGATTTTATGGTCATTGAAGGTGACGAGGTCAGGGCGTCTATCCTTGCGTTATTTGAGCAGGAAAACCAGAAAGCCGCTGAGCGTTTTGAGGGTGAGCGTAATGATCTTTACCGTAGCCTCAAGCTTCAAGGGATTGTCGAAAGCCCGCTGAATCTATGCATCACCTGCGACCGCAGCCGGGGTGGACCACACGTGCTAGGCCGCAACAGTATTGTCGAAACTGACTTGTTCAGCACGTGCCTAGCGGTGCAAAACCTGTGGTTGGCTGCGCGGGCCGAAGGGGTTGGCGTTGGCTGGGTAAGTATTATTGATCAGGCTCAGTTAAGTGCCGCCTTGAACCTGCCTGAACACGTATATCCCGTGGCCTATCTATGCCTTGGCTATGTCAGCGAGTTTCTGGATCAGCCGGAGCTTGAAGCCAAAGGCTGGCGCTCCAGGCTACCGTTAAGTGAGTTGGTACATGGCGATAGCTGGGGGAAGCTGCTTGAGAATGGTCCTCTTGATGCGCTGCTGCGCGATTCGTCACGCTAATCGCCGCAGGTGCGAGCTTTTGCATGATGGTGCGAGGTGGGCTACAGGATTGCCGTGACGGTGTTAATTTCAGCAAAATAAGGTAAATAGTGATGCGGGACACCACTATCCAGCGACTTAGCGCAGATAGTCCTCATCTTCCCACCGTAGTGCGCTGGACGTTTGCAGCGTGGGGGAATTTATACCCAGGGCTAACGCTAGAAGAAGCCATTGATGACACAATGTCTGAGTGCGGTATCTTAGGTGTACCCTCCGTATTTATTGCTTTGCAAGACGACGTACCTGTCGGCACTGCCTGCTTAATTGACGATGATATGAGCATTCGGCGCGAATTAACGCCGTGGCTGGCCTCTGTTTTCGTAGCGCCTGAGTGGCGCGGGCAGGGTGTTGCTTCCGCGCTGGTGCAACGCGTGGAGGCAGAAGTGCGCAATAGCGGTATTCACCAATGTTATCTCTATACCCCTGACCAGCAGTCGCTTTATCAGCGGCTAGGTTGGCAAGCGATAGAAACGCTTGAATACCGAGGCGAAACCGTGACGCTCATGCGACGCCTCTTAACGGAGTAAAGACGTTGATGACGCAGTGGACGCGGAGTGTACTACTTCGGTACCGTCGCACGCTGCCGCTTTGGAATACCTGGCGACAAGTCGTTGATCGGCCGACGATTTGCCGATCACACAACATGAAAATAGGTAGGCCAGTGGTACGACGGCTAACAAAATTTTAGGGAATCACCATGCGGCGTTTACTGGTACTGCCCACCTCGCGTGCGGGTTGGGGTTTATTAATTGCGTTTTTAACACTCATCGCTATGGGAACGTGGCCGATGATTGGTTGGGTAAACCGGGCAACATTAGTGCTAGGCCTGCCCTTGATGGTGGTATGGAGCTATCTGGTTATTTTTTCTTGCGTGGTAGTTATGCTGATAGGCAATCGTATCGTAGAGCGAGATAACCATGAATAGCCTCTGGCCTCTGCTGATTACGCTTATCTATGTGGCCATTGCCATGATGATTGGCTTACGCGCCCGCGGTGGTCAGGCCACCCGTGCCAATATGAATAGCCTGGAAGAGTGGGGGGTTGCTGGGCGTAGCATGGGGCCGGTCACGCTGTATCTGCTGATTGCCGCAGGGAGCGTCAGTGCTTATACCTTTATGGGCGCACCGGGCTGGGCTTATTCGAAGGGGGTCGCGGTCTTTTACGTCGCTATCTATTTGGCATATCTGGCCCTGATCGCTTGGTACTTTGGCCCAAAGGTATGGCAGTTTGGCGCTGAGTTTGGCCACGTTACTCAGGCAAGCGCGATTGCTGACCGTTATCAAAGCCCTGCCTTGGGGGCGCTGGCATCGCTGGTAATGGCGGTTGGCTCAATTGCTTACGCGGTGCTTCAAACGGTTGGTTCGGCCTATATTCTGTTTGTGATGAGCGGCGGTATCATTCCTGTCTGGTTAGGCGTTGTGTTGGTACTTGCCTCTATTGCTGTCTATTTGTACGCCAGCGGTCAGCGGGCGATTGGGCGTACCAATGCCTTTCAGGGCGTATTAATGTTGGTCGTTGCCTGGGCTGTAGGCTTGTGGGCAGTGCATAGCGCCACCGGCGGTTTAAGTTTTGCAGCGGTATTTGAGCGTATTCAGGCTGAGCATGTGGCGTTTTTAACCCTACCAGGGGCTGGCGGGGATATGAGTTTTAGCTTCTGGACCACCTCGATTATTGTCTCGATGTTCTCGTTTATGCCCCCGGTATGGACCCAGTGGATGAGTGCGTCTTCCGCACGCACTATCCGGCGCAGCGCTACCTGGCTGCCAACGTACTATGTGGTGATTTTACCCATGGTGGTTGTGGGCTTTATCGGTATTTACTCGCTACCTGACCTGGCGCGGGCAGACACGGTGGCCCTTGAATATGCCATGCAGCATTTGCCTGTTGTGCTGGTCGGGCTACTGGGGGCGGGTACCCTGGCGGCTTCCATGTCATCAAGTGAGCCGTTTATTCATTCGGTGTCGCTGTCATTAAGTAAGGATGTACTGCAACCGCTGTTAAAGCTTTCAAATGCTACTACTGGTCGACTTGCCAGGCTTATGATCTTACCCATCATGGCCTTGGTGATTGCACCGCTCGCGATTGCTGAACCGGGCAGTCTGGTGATGATTTTGCTGGTAGGGCTGGGGTTTGCCTCGCAAGTCTTGCCTGCTTTTGTTGGCATGTTCTTCTGGCCGCGCGCGTCACGCTTGGGCGTTATGGCGGGCATTGTGGCAGGTTTTTTGGTTACCGTGGCGTTTACTACGCTATGGCCACACCCGCTGGGAATCCACGCGGGGTTCTGGGGGCTAATCATCAACTTGCCGATATTTGTGGGAGTGTCGTTAGTGACTCCGGCCACACAAGCGGATGTCGTGGAGCGTTTTTTTCGTATTGCGGCGCCGCGTGGTTTAACCCGGCTTGGGAAAAAGGCAGCACTGTAGCGTCTCAGGTCATATCAACCTGTAGCATGGCGTGTTTACTGATTGCTTTTTGGCAATCAGCTTATCGCTGGACAGCGAGAGGGGGGGTTATGCTGGGCTACGACTGCCCCAGCATAAAATCGCGCGTTTTAGGCGTTTCAGGCCACACAATGCAGCGATTGCGGCCGCCGTTTTTAGCTTGATATAGCATCTCATCAGCCATTTTTAGCAGTTTGAATGGGTCCTGGGTATGGTCTGGATAAGTCGCTACTCCGCAAGAAAGCGTCACTTTTGTTAGTGGCGCTCCCTGGTATGCTAGAGAGAGTTCTGATGCCAGTGTCAATAGCGCGTTAGCACGAGACTCGGCAGCATGAACTGATGTCCCAGGTAGTAGAGCAACGAACTCTTCGCCTCCAAACCGACAAACGATATCAAGGCCACGAAAGTGATGCTTTAGCAGTTCCGCCATTTCCACCAGCACGCTATCGCCTGCATCATGGCCAAAGTGATCGTTGATCTGCTTAAAGTGGTCAATATCCAGCATGAGTAGCGATAGTTGGCTGGCGTTTTGCTGCGCGCGGAGGCATTCATGCTCGAACACTCTATCAAAATGACGTCGGTTATATAGGTTAGTGAGGGGGTCTTTAAAAGAGAGGTTTTCTAGCTCCTGGACGAGGCGGCCAAGCTTCTTGGTCCTTGATGCCACTTGATATTCCAGAGTTTCATTCGCAAGTGACATCTGCTGCTGAGTATGCCGGTAGTGCCAAAGAAAGATCGCCGCGTTAGCCAGTGAAAAGATCAGCGTGCCGTAGCTTAATGGTATGGTGCGCCAGGCAATAAAGCCGTGGGCTACCAGCATATCGGTCAATAAGAGTGGTATGAAAAAAGTGAAGCAAAGTGCTAATAATCGCTGCTCAGTACTTAGTTCTCGGAACCTAAACAGGGCGAGTATTAGCATGGTGGGCAGGGTGACGGTGAGTAATGCATCAAATACGGGAAAAGTGATAGAAAGGCTAACAAACCCTAATTGAACCAGGCTGATCGCTATGGCGAGATAGGCTAAGTGTAGCGCCCAAATACTGGTCAGCCAGCGCTTTGTTTTTCCGTTAAACCAATGGCTTAGTAGTAGCCCAAGAGCAATGGGTAGCGTGTAGTAACTGCCCGCGCGCAATGTATCCCAAGCCAAGGCATTATCAACGATCAACTGGCGAGCTGGCGCTTCAGCCAGCAACATTAGGCCAGAAGCATAGGCAAACAGAGCAATAGCTGAAAAGCCGCGCCTTTCAGGGCCAATAACGGCGAATATAGTTGCTATAAACGCTAAAACAAATACCAGGGCACTGACTGCAAGGTCTTGGACGGACATATGGATGATACTTTCCAATACCTCAAGACGCTCCATGACCTTTACTTCGCCCCACAGGCCGATATTGGTGTAATAGGAAAATACTCGGATGTTGAGCGGTTTGCCGGAAAAATCCTCAGGCAGTTCAACCATGTGCCACGGCCAGCCTGCAAAATCTCCCCGCCCTTGGGCATCGAATTCGCCGTACTGGTAGATCAGTGCATCATCCAGATAGATCTGGCCAATCAGGTTAATACTGGTGATGTAGAGTACGGGGTCATTCCAGTTACCGTCTGGCAATACACCGCGGAACCATACCTGTTCCTGGCCGTTTCTTTCCGGTGGGTCGGCAGGAAAGTTGATAGGGTTCCAGGTGAGTGATGTATCGGGCGGCTGGGAAAGAGTGCCTTGAGTTCCCGCAGGAAGGTCTCCCCAGTGGTACTCCCAGCTATGCAGAGGTTGGGGGGCTGAGTCAGCCTGTAAAACACCCGAATACAGCACCCACACGCAAAGTGTAATGCTCCACAGAATAGCCTTATATTTGCCATCCCCAAGCGGCAACAAAATTCTGTCCTGGTCGCTGTTATGCGGCTGTTAAACGCATCATCACTGATGATAAGTCAATGAAGTGATGCTAAAACCCGCTCGGCCAGCCAGTGTATACATAGTGAAAGCGGCTGATGATGCTCGGCTTGGCAGGGGGAGGAGCCCCCTGCTAGCTTAAAAACCGGCTGATAAACCTCATTTCCTCGTGGTGAAATGAAGTTGGTCATTCTGCGGGCTGTATAAAAAGGCGCGTATCGAAGTTTTGTTATTGCGCAAATTAAAGCAACTTTATGTCATGTTGGCTACGGAAAAAAGTCGGGTTTATTGTTACCCGACTTGGCCTGGTCTTTTTTAATGAGTGTTATCAGCTAATCGTTATTAACTGCTAATACTTCCGCCTACCACGCCGCTGCGAAAACTGTTGGATGGGTTGGTATTGTCGGTGCGGTGTTTTAGATGTTCTCCTACCGCATCCTCAGGTGAGCCTGCCAGTTCGCGGAACATGCCCATGGAACCCAGCAGAGCAGAAGATTCATAAGGCACAAAAACGCGCTCGCCGTCTTTCGCCATGTTGGGCAAACCCTTGATATAGCTCTGGCCGAGTAAATAACCCACCACGGTGCGTTTGTTTTCCTCGCTGTCGCCAATAGCATTCAATACCAGTTTGATGGACTCCTGCTCGCCCTGGGCGCGCAGAATGGCCGATTCCTTATCACCTTGGGCGTTGAGAATGGATGATTCACGCTGCCCTTGGGCCATGGCGATAGCCGCAGATTTTTCACCTTCTGCTTCGGTCACGGTAGCGCGGCGTTTACGTTCGGCGGCCATTTGCAGGCGCATGGCGGTTTCTACTTCTTCGGGCATGGCGATGTCCTGTACTTCTACCCGAGATATCTTGATGCCCCACTTGGACGCGGGCTCTTCCATGGCGGCCTGAATTTCGTTATTCACTTCTGCGCGAGATTCAAACAGCTTGTCCAGTTCCATTTTGCCGACCACCGAGCGCAGCGTGGTTTTCGCCAGTACTTCCACCGCTTGGCTCATGTTGACGACTTCATAAACCGCCCGCTTGGGGTCGATGATTTGATAATAAAGCGCGCCATTGATACGCACGGTCACGTTATCGGTGGTCACTACCGGCTGGCCGGGGAAATCCATCACCGTTTCGCGCCGATCAATACGAACCTCATCAGTGGTAATCGCCTGGTACTCTTCGCCCGTTTTGCGATAGCGCAGCATGGTGATTGCGCGGGGCTGCTCAATAAACGGGACAATAATATTGATGCCGCTTTCGAGCACACGATTAAATGAGCCGAGGCGCTCAACTACCATTACTTCCGACTGACGTACAATCACCAGTCCTTTGGAAATAATCACAATGCCGATAACGACAATAATCAGGCTTATTAATAAACCGGGGCTAATAGGTAAATCCATTATTAAGGCTCCTTGCGTAGGGTGGTATTGTCTTGCAAAGGGTCAGGGGCTGACGAGGGGAGGACAACCAGCGCTGTGGTACCTTCAAAGCGCTGAAAGATAACGGACGTACCGGGGGGAAGTTCTGTGGCACCTGTGTCCATAACACGCAAGCGGTAAAAGTCGCCGTTAATTTTGATACCGGTCGCATCATCATAATCGCGGCGCAACGTGTGGTAATGATTGCCTTTTTCGACCCCAGTGCCGGTGGTGCCGTAGGCAACGCCGCGAGGAGAAAAGCGCGGACGAATCACCATCACACCCAAGGGAACTAATAGGCCAGAAAAAATGCCCATGCTCAGCAATTGCCAAGGTAGAGAGAGCCCAAGGGCAGTGACCGCCGCGGTAAGCGCGGCAGCAATACCCAGTGCCAGTAGTACCATTGCACCAGAGGTTAACTCCCCTAAACTGAGAAGTAGCGCCAGTACTAACCATGTATAAGCAGGGTTCCAATCCATAGCACCTCCTTTTAAAAAGTTCTCACAAGCGTACCCTAAGCCACGGCGTTAAGTCGGGTTAATTAGCGAATGAGCAAGCGATAGGCGAAAAACGCATTAGTGGTATTCTGCCTGCTTTAAGAAACCGCTTTAAAAAACATAGCGCACAAAGGGGAATCACGTGACGGGTGTGGTGTATTGGTTGGACATGATGGGTGTGATTGTTTTTGCGCTATCGGGCGTTATTCTTGCGTGTCGGTCAAAAATGGACCCGTTTGGCATGCTGGTGTTGGCCGCTGTGACCGGGATTGGTGGCGGTACACTGCGTGATTTAGTGCTGGGCTTGCGGCCTGTCTTTTGGGTCGCTGATCCCACTTACTTATGGGTTATCCTGGCAACGGTGGGCATTTCGCTGGTGGGGTTCCACTATATTCATCGCTTGTCGCGAAGGTTTTTGCCGATTGCGGATGCCTTTGGCCTTGCCTTGTTTACGGTCATCGGCACCCATAAAGCACTGTTGCTGGGAACCTCCGGTGTAGTGGCGGTATTGATGGGGATGATGACCGGTGTCGCCGGCGGAATGATCCGCGACATGCTGGCTCAGCGCGTACCGATGGTGTTGCGTGAAGAGATCTACGCTACCGCTGCCATGGCTGGCGGCACTGTATATGTCGCGCTGAACACCTTGAATACGCCGCTGAGCGTTAGTATCGCAATGGCCTTGGCGATTACGCTGGGGCTGCGGTTAGCCGCGATTCGCTGGCACTTGGCATTGCCGGTGTTTGCTTGGGTCACTTTGCCGCCCAAAGAGACGGATTCAGCAGCGCCGCTTTCGACGCCGGCTAAAGCCAAAGAGCGGGTCAGGATGATTCGGCGCCAGCGCAAAAAGCGCTAATCAGGACGAGGGTAACGAACCGCTTGCCGCCAGCGGTCAAACCAGCGCTTGGGTTGCAGTACGTGTAGCCTGGGTTCGCTGTTAACAAGCTCCACGCCTATGCCAAGTGCGCCAAGGCGGGCATAGAGCGCGCCATTGGCGCTCTGCTCTTCAAGCGTGACATCGGAAAGCAGCAGTAGTGGGCCGCCGGTGAGTACAAGGTTGCTCAGCTGGATACGTTCACCATTAAGCGCAAGTTCAGCGGTGCCATTAACATTGTGCACGTTGAGTAGCCTGCCGAGCCAGTCGCTTTCTCGGGCACGGGCTAAAAACAACCTGGCGACCAAGCCGGTGTCGCGCATGGCCAGACGCAGCTGTGTGGACAGGCGAATGGGGTCATCCCAGGTAAGCTGCGCGTCATCCATGGAGAGCTGCACCCACCAGCCTGCGTCCTGAGCGCCTTGCTCGCTGATACGGAACACATTTTCCAAGCGCAGAAATGAGTCATTAGCCGTAAAACGCCGTGCCTGTAAATCGCCTTCAGTAAGTTGTAAGTAGAGTTCGATATCGCCACGTAGCCGCTGATCAAGAAGGGCGAGGTCGGCGCCAAACGCACGCAGGGTCATGTTGCCTTGGGCGCTCATCCCCTCCAGTAGCCACTCGCTGCCCAGGTTTGCCTGACCGCCAAGCAGGCGAAGGCCTGCATCTTCAGGCAGGTAGCGGTTATAGCGAGTAAAGTCCGGCACTTCGGTAATCGGCAAGGCTATTCGGGTAACAAAGTATTCTGCTTCTGGCGATATGAGCACGTTGCTGAGCTGGTCTGTCTGGGTGGTTAAGGCAAAGTGACGCCCCTCTACATGAGGCCTGTCATCATCGTTACGCTGTAGCGAAAAGCGCGGAATACCCAGCGAAAGTTGTGCCTGTTCGGGGCTGTCGATTTGCGCGGTTAGCTCGCCGCGCCCGCTGGCCTGGTAGTCTAAAAATGCGACTTCAAGCTGGTTGGCATCTATACGCAGCCGAGTAGGTGCCAACAGGCGCTTACCGCTAAAAGAGCCTTGGGCGAACAGTTGCCCATTGCCAGACAACGAAACGCCGTGATCTGTGGGTAAAAAGGCGTTCAGAAAACTCAAGCGCTGCACGCTGCCCTCTAGCTGAAACTGCCCACTGGGAATCTCGCCACGCCGCTGAAAGCGGCCTTCGCGAATCACCAAGATACTTTCCAGGCGCTCTTCGGGCTGTGTGTCATCAGCGACCTGCCAGCGTAAACGGCTACCACTGATATCAACGCTTGTGCCATCGGTAGCTGCCTCGCGTAGTTGCAGTGAAAGCTGCATATCGCTGGTGAGCAGGGTGCTCTGCTCATCACGCTGCCAGCGGGTAGTGAGCGAATCGCCGGTTAAGGTAAGCTCTCCGCTAAGCTGTTTAGGGGTAATATGGAGCGTTCCGTTACTTTGCGCTTGGCCGCTGACCAGGCTAAACGGAGCCGGGGCCGGCAGGTAAGTGGCAATATACGGTTGCAGGGCGCTAATACTGGCCATGCGGGCATCCCGCCAGTGAAGTGTCGCGGTGGCGTGACTGCGGGCTAATACAGGTTCGATAGGACTTTGTGCTACCAGGTCAAGTGTCGCGTCGTTAAGCAGTGTTTGGTTGGCGTGGGAAAGCGTTGCCTGGGAGAAACCAAGTGTCGCGTCCACCATCGAGGCGTCCTTTAGCTCAGCGTTAAGTATGCCTTGCCCTTGAGCGGTCATATCCAGTGCGTTGACCGCGATTGCGTCTGCCTCGACCCGCAAATGGGCGCTATGGGCGTGAGTGTCGCGAACGCTAACCCTGGCCTCTAAACGGCCATTGCCGGATAAGCGAATGCCCTGACCCTCCAGCGTATTGGCGAGGTAGCGGTCCATCATGTCCAGCCGGGTAATGGTGCCTTCAAGCGCTAGCTCAGCATCCGTGGGTGGAGTTAGTTGGTCCAAGCGCTGGTTGGCCATATCGCTTTTAAGGCTTAAGGCGGTATTTACCGCATAGGGCTGTGTATCTGCCAGCGTGACATCTTGTAGGCGAGTCTCAAAATCAATATGGTGATCGGCTACGCGTAGCTGGACGCTTCCTCTACCGGTTGCTGTGTGACGTGGAGGAGGTGCATCTGCCTCTCTCCAAGTCGTTGGTTGATCGTGCTCTAAAAGCGTTCGCTCATCCAGCGTTAAACGTAATTCAGGTGCCTTCAAAGTAAGCAGGCTACCTGGTTTAAGTGTGCCTGAGGCAAGTTCAATATGGCCCTCCAGTGCGCCGCGGCCGTCCAGGAAAAGCCACGGAATGGCCTCCAGGTAGGGCATGAATACATTCCAGGCATCTGCCTGCGCCTTAATATCAAGTGTTGCGGAAAGTGCCGCTAGCAGTTCAGGGTTAAGTGCACCCGTGGCCGGGTCCGTGGGCGTGATCTCATCAAGCGTTGCGGTGGCTTCAAGGGTTATGGCGTTAACCAGTGTGGCGTGGTCACTTGGGCGTATCAGGCGGCCTTCTGTGATTGCCAGGTTCACATGAGGTATGGCCAGGTTTTCACGGCTAAGGGTTGTATCAGCCACCTCTAGCGTGCCCTGCGCTTCAAGGGCGATATCACCCACCGTTAAGCGGCGAATTCCTTCGGCCTCTAATGCCTTGATATGTAACTCGCCGCGCAGTAGCGACCATAGCGAGAGTGTGAGCGTGGCATGCTCGGCCTCAATTGCCATCGGTAGCGCATCGTCTTCACGGGCAAGATAAAGGTTGTCTACTTCCCAGCGTCCAGGGTGGCGGCTAGTTCCTTGGCTCCAGCGAACCTCAATACCTTCAAACTGAGAAATTCTTTCCGGTAACCACTGACTATTCAGCAACCAGTAGCTGCCCACCAGCCAAACCGTTATGATAAACAGGCTACTGATCAAGGTAGCCAATACAACGCGGGATAAGCGCTTTTTAGTAATGTTCGTGTTTGACATACTCGCTTCCTGGCAGGTGACTCCTGTTGGCGCGTGTTTTATGGCATTATGCGCGACGCTGGATAGTTATGGGTTTTCGATTTCAACGCTAGGCAGGCAGCAAACGCCATGTTCAAGGATTTTTACGCGCAACACGGAGAGTATGTAGTGGTCTCCGCCGAGCAGGCCAGCCGTTTCGCTAAAGGCGTGGCAGGTGATTACAACCCGATCCATAATCCGGGTGCGCGACGTTTCTGCGTGCCTGGTGACCTGTTGTTTACGCTAATACTGGTAAAGTTCGGGCTGTCGCGGCAAATGGAATTTCGCTTCACCAATATGGTAAGTGCTGATACGCCACTGCTCTTTAGTGAAGCAGAAAATGGTGAGCTTCACGTAAGTGATGAGAGTGGAAAATGTTATTTACAGGTGGTTCGTGATGGCGAGACGACCCACGATAGCGCTGCTATTGAAGCATTTGCTCGTTGCTATGTGGCGTTCTCAGGCAAAAATTTCCCGCATTATTTAAAACCGCTAATGGAAAAGCATGGGGTAATGTTTAACCCTAAACGCCCTTTGGTTATCTACGATAGCATGGGGTTTTCATTAGAGCGTTTGGATGGGTTTACACCAGGCCTTGCCTTAACGCGCTCATCGCTTGATGTGCAGGGGAAGCGAGCAGACGCATTGCTTGAGTTTTCCATTGAATCGAAGGGCGTTGCAATCGGTGTCGGCTCTAAAAAGCTGGTGGTCAGTGGCCTTTGTCATTATGACGCCGCTGAAATGGCCGCCATTGTTGATGAGTTTTACCGGCTTAAAGCTGCCTACGAAGCTGCCTGAGTTGTTTCTGCAGTGCTGGTCCAGCAGGACTGGTTGAAATACGATTCTTGCAGGACATTTTTGCAGCACGTTGAAGTATTTCAAAAGGCCACCCGTTAATAGCGGGTGGCCTTTACGTATGGGTATCAGGCGGGGTGTTGCTCTACAGTGAGTTCTGGCTGACTGATGGTCAAACCTACCGTGGTAATGCGCCCATCAAGTACGCCTTGAACGGAGAGGGTCACGTTTTCCAACGCTATTGAGTCACCTATGCGTGGTTCGTCCGTCAATCGCTCACGCAGAAGCGCGTCTAATGTGCAGTGCATATCACGGTCTAGCGTAATGCCATAGGAGTTAAATACTTCGTCGACGTTGGTGTTGCCTTTCAGATGCAATATTTGATTGGGGAGTTGGTAGTGGTCGACCGTGGCTCCCTCCGCAAAAATACAGTCAACAAACGGCAGAACCTGTGGACGCAGCACGACAAACAAGTGATCGCCTGGCTGTAATTGGGTGGACCCACGCGGTGGGATAACGTCTTTGCCACGGGTGATCATGGCCACCACTGTGCCGTCAGGCAGTGCGAGTTGCGATAAACGACGGTTGGCTGCACGAGTAAAGTCACCTAGCCGATATTCCACAATGTCGGCGTCAACGTCCTCCAATGAGGTAATCTCCAGGCTGGCGGCAGGCACAACAGGCGGTGCTTCGGTAAGTTTCAGTTTACGCGCCAGGTAGGGCAGCGTAGTGCCTTGAATAGTGGCAGAAATTAATACCACGAAGAACACCACGTTGAAGATAAGTTCAGCGCCTTCCAGGCCGAAAATCAGTGGGAAAATAGCCAAAATAATGGGCACTGATCCACGCAGGCCTACCCAGGCAACCAGCCCGGTTTCGCGGTTCGTAAAACCGAACAGTTTAAGAATGGGAGTGACGGCGAGAGGGCGAGCCACCAAGGTTAATATAGCCGCAATCATCAGGCCTTCCAGCCATACATCCAGTAGGGAAACAGGATTAATCAGCAGCCCAAGCACCACGAACATGACGATCTGACTCATCCACGCTAATCCGTCATGAAACAAAAACGTGCTGCGCTGAAAGGCAATCGGGCGATTGCCGATCATGACGCCTGCAATAAAAATCGCCAGGAAGCCACTGCCTCCAAGGTTCGCAGCAACGCCAAAGGCGAAGAGCCCGCATGCCGCAACCAGAACGGGATAAAGGCCCGATGTGACCAGATGAATACGGTTAATAAGTTGAACGGCTGCCCAGCCGACCAGCAAGCCGACGGCGCCACCTACCCCGATTTGCAGGATAAAGAGTTTTAACAGGCCCACTCCAAGGGGCATATCGTTAACCAGTACTTCAAGTAATCCGATGGTTAAGAAAATCGCCATCGGGTCGTTGGATGCGCTTTCAATTTCAAGCGTAGACTTGAGCCGCTGATTAATATGGATGCCAGCATTACGCAGTAATGAGAAAACCGCAGCGGCGTCGGTGGAGCCGACGATGGCGCCTAGTAATAAACCATCCAACAGGGGGAGGTTTAGAATATAAGCAGCAGCGACCCCGGTAACCATTGATGTGATCAAAACGCCGAGCGTGGCCAATAGCGAGGCTGGCTTCCACACCAGGCGGATTGAGGCGAGGGGCGTTTGTAAGCCGCCATCGAACAAAATCATTGCCAGTGCCAACGTGCCCAGCGCGTGTGCCAAACCAGGATTATTAAAGTCGATACCGCCAATGCCTGCTTCCCCCGCAAGCATACCGGTTCCTAAAAACAGTACGAGTACCGGCATACCCAAGCGAGCTGACAGCTTGCTTGAAATAATGCCGACCAGTAGCAGGATGGCTGCTAGTAAAATAAGTTGGTCCACCAGAAACATACGCACGATTCCTGAAATAACTTGATATGGCCAGACCTTTTAATAATAAATGCCTGGTGTCATGTATGTGGCAAAGAGGCGTTATGCACCTCTGTTAACCGTCGTTATTTGTTAAGCGTAGGGTGGTGCTCTGCAGGGAGGAAGGCCGCCTGGTAAGCCTGGGTTCGATGAGCCAAGGGTATTCAATACGCAGTGATAAACGGCAGGCGCAATACCAGGCCATCTTTCATGGGCGGGCAGAGCCACCCCGGTATCATTTTGAATTACTACCGGGTTTTGGCGTCGCTTGTCATGGTCCAGGCTAAGGCGATTAAGTGGGTTAGCCAGCACGATCAGCGGTTTGGTGTGGTCTTCCAGGGCTGAGTGATGACTTG
This sequence comes from Halomonas citrativorans, assembly GCF_014898005.1. NCBI lineage: Bacteria > Pseudomonadati > Pseudomonadota > Gammaproteobacteria > Oceanospirillales > Halomonadaceae > Halomonas > Halomonas citrativorans. Next base: position 100,626 of record NZ_JABUYX010000005.1, on the reverse strand, counting down.
GCTCAGCAGCCCGCGGCATCACCTCGTGGGGAGCGGCGCACCACAGCAATAGCGCCAGACTCCATAGGCCCACTTGGCCAAGCCGGAGAGACGTCATAGCGGTGGGCATGTATTGCTGAGGCAAAGAGACATCTCCTGGGTGCGCTGTATTATCATCCCTTATTGAGAGGGGAGGTCAAGGGGGTAAACATGCGTTTGCACTGTCATTGGAGTCTTGTCATCGCTAATCGGGGTTGTTACTAATCGTTAGTTGACGTTTACTTGCTGATATACCCTGTTCTTGGCCCTGGGGCAGCTATAGAGACTGCCACTGTTACAAACACAATCATAATCAGGAGCAAGCGTAATGGCCGTTCGCGAAATTCCCATGATCATTGATGGTCAAGCCGTCCTGTCTCAAAGCCAGGAGTGGCGTGATGTGGTTAATCCGGCGACCCAAAAGGTGGTTGCCCGGGTGCCTTTTTGCACGGCAGAAGAAGTAGAGCATGCGATTGCAAGCGCCCATCATGCGTTTAGAGAGTGGCGCAAGGTACCGCTTGGAAAGCGCATGCGTATTATGCTGGCGTTGCAGGCACTGATTCGTGACAACACCGATGAACTAGCCGCCTTAATCACCGAAGAGCATGGCAAAACGTTGCCAGATGCCAAAGGTGAAGTAGGGCGAGGTCTGGAGGTGGTCGAACACGCCTGCTCGATTACCTCGCTCCAGCTAGGAGAGGTGGCCGAGAACGCGGCAAGCGACGTCGATGTTTATACGCTACATCAGCCGCTAGGCGTAGGGGCCGGTATTACGGCCTTTAACTTCCCGATCATGCTGCCCTGTTTCATGTTTCCGCTGGCCATCGCGACAGGCAACACCTTTGTGTTGAAGCCTTCTGAGCAGGATCCCAGCTCGACCATGCGCTTGGTGGAGCTTGCCCATGAAGCCGGTGTGCCAGCTGGGGTGTTGAACGTGGTGCACGGCGGTCCTGAGGTTGCCAACCAGATTGTCGATCACCCAACGATTAAAGCGCTATCGTTTATTGGCTCAACCCACGTCGGCTCATTGCTTTACAAGCGGGCGGCAGATGCGGGTAAGCGTATGCAGGCGATGATGGGGGCGAAGAACCACTGTGTGGTTATGCCCGACGCAAATCGCAGCCAAGCCATCAACAATCTGCTGGGCTCAGCATTTGGCGCCGCAGGCCAGCGCTGTATGGCTAATTCGGTCGTGGTGCTGGTCGGTGAGGCGCGACAATGGATTGATGATATTGTGGATGCTGCAGGCCAGATGAAAGTGGGGCCTGGCACCCAACAGGATGCCGATTTAGGGCCGCTGGTATCGCCTGCCGCCAAGGAGCGTGTGTTAGGTCTTATCGAGACCGGTGAAAAGGAGGGCGCAACGCTATTGCTTGACGGGCGTAACTGCCAGGTACGCGATTATCCGAAGGGCAATTTTGTGGGGCCGACGTTATTTACCGATGTGACTGCGGAGATGACCATTTACCGTGAAGAGATATTTGGGCCGGTACTTTGCGTTGTCAACGTGGAAACACTCGACGAAGCAATTGCGTTTATTAATGCTAATCCTAACGGCAACGGCACGTCTATCTTCACGAATTCTGGCTGGGTGGCGCGACGCTTTGAAACTGATATAGACGTGGGGCAGGTGGGTATCAACGTGCCAATCCCGGTGCCGGTTGCCTATTTCAGCTTCACTGGCTCACGTGCTTCAAAGCTCGGTGATTTAGGGCCAAATGGCAAACAGGCGATCGCCTTCTGGACACAAACCAAAACGGTAACGGCACGCTGGTTTGAGCCTGAAAACGTTTCAAGCGGTATCAATAGTACTATTGCATTAAGCTAACGCTTACTTACTAAGCAGTCACTGGCTCTTGTGGGGGCCAGTGACGTTGTTGTACTCAAGGCTTAAAAATCATTCAGCAGGCTCAAGCTTTCTTCCAGTAGCTTTTCAATCGGCTTAAGTTGGCTTTCATGCAATACGAGTAGAGACGGCGCCTCTTTTGGCTGTCCGACAAGGGGCACTAAAAGGGCGAACTCACTCTCCTCTAGATGAAATTCATGAATTTCACGCGGGCCTAAGGCCGTTTGGCATTGGGAGCAGCGGTAGACATCGTCCTCGCCATACACCAACCGGTGATACATTTTAAAAAGCGTATAAAGTGCCAAGCCGCCTTCAAGCGCAGACCAGCGTGCGGGCGTTTTGGGTATATCGTCGGTGACCGCTTGCCCTTCGGCTTTGGCATCGGCGATCACATTTGCTAAAGGCATCGCCAAAATGGCAGGGTCTTCAGAGGGTAGCGGAGCGTTTTGCTTCGTGGCCTGGTCGAAGTCTTTTACCGCGCGCTTTACATCATCTAGCGTATTTAAAACGTAGTCAGCATGCTGTAAGTCGCCAGGCTCGCAGCTACCGTTCTCCCAGCCATGGATCACGCGTAGCGTCATGTCTCCTCGTGACATGGGGCGGGCCAGTAGCATATAAAGCATTACGCGAACGTGAAGCTGGCGCTCATCGGTATTGTTTTCAAACGCACGGTAGGGGTCAGCAAACAGAGTATTGAGCCGCCCTTGCGTATGCTCCTTGGCTTCGGTGTATGACATATTGGTTTCCTGTAAGCGCGTCGCTTATTCTCCTGTGCGACGCTTGTAACACTAATGTTTTATAACACTAATGGCGGTAAGCTACTTTTATTTTGTAATGCTTTGACTCAGTGTACAGCAGCTTTTGTTAGTCTAGACAACGTTGTAGCGAATGAATAGCAGAAGTAAACCGTTTTCCTGTTAGCTATTTAGCGGCTAGGATACGGCGCGAGTAGCTGCTCATTTTGGCGGTTAGCTCGCTTTACATCAGGATACGCTCTCAATTCACTGTCGCCAGGGGAGCCACGTTGCGTGGCTGAGAATGCTATGACGCAGACCCTGGAACCTGAACCGGTTAGTACCGGCGGAGGAAGTGCGACATGCCATACCTAACGTCAGCCGTGCTGGGCGCGGCGCTCTGTTGCTTTGCATTTTTAGGCCTTAAAGCCCGTGGGCGTAAAGGCTCATTGGATGACTTTGTAACCGCTCGTAATTCACAAACCAGCACCACGCTAGGGCTCTCTTTTGTTGCATCTGGTATGGGGGCCTGGATTTTGTTTGCGCCGCCAGAAATTGGCGCTTTTATTGGCCCATTGGCCTTGGCAGGCTATGCCCTTGGCTCCTCACTGCCTTTTATCGTCCTTGGCTTTTATGGTCCGTCTATACGCCGGGCTCTCCCTGAGGGGCGGAGCATCGCTGAGTTTGCCGAGGCGTGCTATGGGCGCGGCGTACGCCACTGGGTAACGCTGGTTTCCGTGGTGTATATGGCCTGCTTTTTAGCCGCTGAATTAACCGCTATTGGAGCGATCACCTCGCTGCTTTCTGATGTTCCGTCGAGCTGGGTGATTATTGGAGTAACGCTCACTACGTTGCTTTACACGGTAAGCGGTGGGCTGCGCGCAAGCCTGGCCACTGACCGTTGGCAGGCATGGTTGCTGCTTGCACTGTTAGTGGTGGTTTCCAGTGTCACCCTTTGGCACTTGCCTGCCATGCCGAGCAGTGCGACATGGCCCTCTATCGCCACTTCTGATGCGCTTAGTGTGGCACTAACGCTTGTCATCGCGGTTACCGCAGCGAACTTGTTTCACCAGGGCTACTGGCAGCGGGTATGGGCGGCACGTGATGACCAAAGTTTGGCCCGCGGGGCTTGGGCAGGAGGGGGCGCCACGGTCATGATCGTTATGGTGATTGGCGGTTTGGGTATGCTTGCTGCCATGAACGGTGTTCCGCTGGGCGAACCGCCCATGCCTTTTTTTGCACTGCTCAATAACGCGCCACCCTGGCTAGCTATAACGGCACTAGTGCTTGCCGTTACATTGGTGGCGTCCAGCGTAGATACGCTACAAAGCGGTATTGCCTCACTGATCGTGTCGCGCAGTGAACAGCCAAGCGTTTCTATCGCGCTCACACGTTGGATGACCGTTTTGCTTATGGTGCCTGTCGTGGTTGTCGCACTTCAGGGTGTGTCTGTTTTACGTCTTTTTTTAATCGCTGATTTAGTCTGCGCTGCAACCGTGGTGCCCGTGCTGCTGGGCTTGTGGCGGCGCATGACGCCTCTTGCGGCTATCGGTGGCGGCATGGCGGGTCTATTGGGTGCGATCTTGCCTGGGTGGATGAGCCACGCCAGCATAAGCGAAGGGATAATGGCGGCAAGCTTTCCGAACAGTGTACCCACACTAGCGCCGTTTCTAGGTGCGTTGTTAGCTTCCACGGTGGTAAGCGTGTTATTAGCGTATTCAAGAACTCCCTGGAACCAAGGACAGTTATGATTCGCAGTATTTTGACGACCCCTGATGGCGAAACCCATGAAGGGAACGAAGAGCTTTTTGTCACATGGCAGAATACCCCCGGCAGTCATATATGGATCGATATGCAGGGGGAATCAGCAGAATCTGCTGAGCGGCTACTGGGTAAATTTGAGTGTCACCCCATGGCTATTCAGGATGCCCATAAGGAGCGTGTACCACCCAAAATAGAAGAGTTTGATAACCACGCACTGATTATTTACCGCGGTATTTCATCTTTTGATGCCCAGCTAAACTTTGTTCCTCAGCAGGTCTGCTTTTTTATTGGTGAGTGCTTTCTAGTGACGCTACATCCAGGCGTTGCCATGAGCATTGAGCGGCTCTTTAAGGAGCACGGTAAGACGTTATTAGCGAAATCACCGGAGCAGGTGGCGCTCAAGGTGATGTATATCTCTGCTGGGTATTACATTGATAGCCTGCTTGAATTTGAAGCGGAATTAAGCGATTTAGAAGATGAGTTACATGAAAATGGTAACGATGTATTAATGCGCAAAATTACCATGTACCGCTCCCGGCTGGTTAAGATGCGGCGCGTGTTTAATTATCATAAAGGGATTACCCAAGAGTTAACTGTCTACGACTATGAGCACGTCCCGCGTGAGGAAAGTGAAACGCTGCATGCCATTAACGATGTTGCCGAACGTTTTGAGCGGCTTTATACGCTTACTCAGATGTATTACGACATTTGCGGTGATTTAGTAGACGGTTACATATCAATCTCGTCGCACCAACTGAACATTACAATGCGCGTTCTAACGGTCATTACGGCGATTTTTGTTCCGTTAACGTTTGTTGCGGGTATCTACGGGATGAACTTTGACTATATGCCGGAGCTGCACTATCGCTATGGCTACTTCTTCATTTTAGGCATGATGGCAGGAATCGGTGGCGTGCTGATTTGGGTGTTCAGGCGAAAGGGCTGGTTCTAATTCAGCAGGCGTTTAAGGGGTAGCAAGAGTTTGCTATGGTCGGCTAGTCTTATTCCTTTGTATCAAGGAGCCTGACAATGCCTGAATCTACCGCCGTTTCTTCTACGATGGCTGCCATGCTCTTGGTCGGGCATGGTGGCGTCGAACAACTGCATTACCGTAAAGACGTCAAAACGCCGTTACCCGGCCCAAGTGATGTTCTGGTCCAGGTGACGGCGACCGCGAAAAACAATACCGACCGTAAAGCGCGTGAAGGCCTGTATCCCACCAAAGAGAAAGGCGACGTGACGTCCTTTGCCATGGGTGGCACGCCCACCTTAACGTTTCCGCGTATTCAGGGGGCAGATGTAGCCGGGCGTATCGTAGCGGTAGGCGAAGGCGTGGATGCTAAGCGGGTTGGCCAGCGTGGCCTGCTTGATTTCAATATTTATGCGGATGAGCGCCGGGATATCAATCTCACTCCCGACTACTACGGCCATGGGGCCGATGGCGGCTACGCTGAGTATATTGCGGTACCCGCAGACCAGTTCCACTCCATTGATAATCCCGAACTCAGCGACGCTGAGCTAGCCGCGATGGGCATGTGCTCCTATCAAACGGCGTACCATATGATGACCTCGGCACACATCAAGGCTGGCGAGCGCGTGTTGGTAAGCGGTGCCAGTGGTGGCGTAGGCACCGCGCTCATTCAGCTGTGCCGTATTATCGGTGCCGTTCCTTATGCGGTCAGTCAGCCTGATAAAGCCGCTGCGCTGCAAGCGTTAGGCGCCGAAGCCGTTATTGACCGTGGCGACCTGCCGACCTTTGTTAACCGCGTCTTAGAAGCTACTGGCGGAAAGCCAATTGATGCGGTGATGGACTTGGTCGGCGGCGAGATGACTGATCTGTTTATCGATACCATGATTGTTGATATGCAGCACCGCCAATCCTATCCGCGCCTTTCCATCGCAGGGGCCAGCGGCGGTAATCTCAGTGAGATCATGTGGACGCGTATTTACCTTTACCAGGTGCAGATATTTGGCGTTTCTCACGGTACTCGTGAAGAAGCCGAGCAGCTAATCACCTGGATTCGTAGTGGTGAACTCAAGCCCGTTCTCCATGCGGCGTTCAAGCTTTCTGAACTGCATGACGCCGAGCGCTATTTTGTTAATCGGGGCAGCAATTATCTCGGCAAAATTGTCATTGTACCGGATGCCCAGTGGAATACTCACGGCGCACCTTTTGCACTAACAAACGCTCAGGAGCAACGCCTTTGAAAAATATCCATACGCTTCAATTAATGGATACTCATGCGGGTGGCGATGTCAGCCGAATCGTAACGGGCGGGATTGATGCTCTGCCGGGCGCCACGGTGCGGGAGCAAATGGAGTACCTGCGCGACGATGCCGATGGCTTGCGTCGCTTGCTGCTGGAAGAGCCCTACGGTATTCCGGAGATGTCGGTGGACTTACTGGTACCAGCGACGCACCCCGAGGCCGCCGCAGGTTATATCATTATGGAAGTGATGGGCTACCCGATCTATTCAGGCTCCAATACCTTGTGTACGGCAACCGCGGTGCTTGAGTGTGGGATTGTGCCTAAGCAGGAAGGCATTCAGCAGTTTTCGTTGGAGGCCCCGGCAGGCCTGGTACGTATCGAGGCGCGTGTGCATAACGGCGTGGTCGAGTCGGTTACCTGTGAAGGTTTACCCAGCTATATTGATACTTACCGCGATACCATCCAGGTGCCTGGTATCGGCACCGTGACGTACTCTGTCGCCTATAGCGGCGGCTTTTACGCGTTAGTGGATGCTGCCGAGCTTGGTTTTAAGCTTATTCGTGAAGAAGAGCAGGCGCTTTCGGCCTGTGCGCATAAAATTGTTGAGGCCTTGCAAGCTCAACGCGGCTTTTCCCACTACACGCTGGGTGATGTAGGTCCGCTGCCTTTCCTGCATTTTATGGGCCCCGAAGAGCAAGTGGGTGAAGGCTATGTACGCTCTCGTTCAACAACCTATGTGCACCCCGGGGTGATTTGTCGCAGTACTACCGGCACCGGCACTTCCGCCAGGCTCGCGTTAATGAACTACGAAGGTCGACTCAACATAGGGGATAAACTGGAAACGGTCTCGCTACGTGAAACCGGGTTTATTGGCACGTTTACAGGGACTCATCAGGAAGGCGCCTACCAGGTGGTTGAAAATACGATTACCGGGCGCAGCTATGTGCTGGCTCAGTCGGATATCGTGATCAACTGTGATGACCCTCTGGTTTCCTGCGGTGAGCTGCACCATATTTTGAGCGACCGCCACTCTGTTAACCACTAATCTGTTAATCAATACCCTGTTAATCACTGCTCTGTTGAGTCGGGTGGCTAATCTCGGTTAACGCGATATCGATATAGCCTTGCGCTTCCAGGCGCTCCCAGACCGGGGCTTTTTCGGCCTCGGTCATTTGGCCCCAATAGGCAATTTCATCCAGCGTACGACCACAGCCTTGGCACGTATTTGTCGTGTCTGTCTAGCTGGCAGTGCTGGATGCAAGGAGAGAACGGTCGAGAAACGGTGGTCATGCGCAATTCAATTGACTCAATAGCGCTTACGAAGACGAAACTTTACCACGTAGCGATTTGATTTTACCTTTGCGGGTCTTATGGTCAACGCGGCGTCGCTGGGAGCCTTTGGTGGGTTTTGTCGGGCGGCGTACCTTTTGCTGCCGAGTCGCGCTGATGATCAATTCTTTCAGGCGAGCAAGGGCATCTTCTTTATTAAGCTCCAGCGTGCGATAACTTTGCGCCTTGATAATCACCACACCCTCTTTACTGATGCGTTGATCATTGAGTGCTATCAAACGCTCTTTATAAAACGGCGGCAGGGTAGAGCGTGAAATATCAAAGCGCAGGTGTACCGCTGACGCCACTTTGTTGACGTTCTGACCGCCTGCACCCTGAGCGCGAATTTGGCTAATATCAATTTCCCAGTCGGCCAAGGCAACATGGTTGGAAATAGTGAGCATCAAGTCCTCTGTGTCACAGGTGAGTAATAAGGCTAGCACACTTGACACAGAGGTGGTCGCAGCGACAGGATTTAAGAGGCGAGATTAGTGACCGGCTCACCGTTGCTAAACGCGACGACATTCGCAAACGCGTCACCAAAGTAGAGCTCGTAGCTATCTTTTTCGACATAACCCAAGTGAGGCGTCGCTACGCAGTTGGGCAGGGTGAGCAGAGGATCGTCGCAGGTCGGTTCGCTATCGAAAACATCAACCGCCGCGCGTCCTGGCCTGCCTGCTTCGAGGGCGCTGACTAATGCACCTGATGCAATTAACGGTGCGCGGCTAGTGTTTACCAGAAGCGCTGTGGGTTTCATGCAGGCCAAATGGTCAGCGGTCACAATGCCCCGCGTTTCATCGTTTAGGCGCAGATGTAGGCTAAGGACATCGGCACGTTTAAAGAGATCCTGCTGGCTCTCGGCAACCGTTAATCCGGCGTCCATGGCTCGAGCTCTGGTGCCTTCTCGCCCCCATACCAGCACGTTCATTTCAAATGCCTGCGCGTACCGGGCCACCAGGCTACCAATTTTTCCCAAGCCAAAAATCCCCATTGTGCGGCCTTTTAGCCCGGTGCCCAGGGTTCGCTGCCAGCGGCCAGCTTTAAGGTTTTCTACTTCTTCAGGCAGGTGGCGCATGCCACAAAGTACCAGCCCCCAGGTTAATTCGGCCGCCGCGTGGGGCGAGCCTTTACCTGTCATAACGGTAACGCCTTGTTGCTGACACGCTTTTAGGTCGACATGGGCCGCGCCGCCCCCGGTTTGGCTAATCACTTTTAAATTGGGTAAGCGTTCAAGCAGCGCTGCAGTGATAGGGGTACGTTCACGAATTAACACAAGCGCATCCGCGTGATAAAACCGTGCCACCAACGCCTCAACATCGGTCAGCGTATCGTGATAAATAGTTACGTTGTGCCCGTTGAGCATTGCATAGGCATCCAAATGGCGTACACAGTCCTGGTAATCATCAGGTATCACGATATTCATTGAATCGTTCCTTTTCTCTAAGTATGTAGCAACACTAAAAGGCCTTACGCTAAAGCGAGGCTGAAACAACGTGATACTCCGCTCTTGCTTGGTAATCAAGGGGCAGCGAACGAGCGATTATAGTTAAGCCGCTTGTTGCCGATATTAAGTCCTGTAGGCTTCTGGATCACGTAATTCAAAAAGGGAAATACACCTTAACTGACGGTTTTTTTTAGAAAATAAATGTCCGGTTTTGGTTGTAACGGTTATCCTTGACCGCCTGGCTAGTGGTACTTTTTCACCAAAAGTAGACGCTCCTGCATGACTTCTGACACAAGCGAACACGCATAATGAAAAAGACGTTAAGTATACGTACCATGCTCATCAGCCTCTTTATTGTGGCCATGTTGGGCGCGGTTGCGCTTGCCGTGACCGGCTGGTTTACCAACCAGCGGCTAATCAACGTTCAACACACTATTACCGACGATGTACTGCCTCTTCAGGATGCCAGTCGTCGTTTGGTGCTCACCGTGGCGGCCTTCGGCCAGCGTCATAACGAACTGCTCGCTGCAGAAAGCGCGTCTGACTTGGACAGCATTGTCACGGAAGAGACACTTAATCAGCGTTTTCTGGAAGCTCGTCGGGGATTAGGAGAAGAGGGGCTCCAAGGACAGCTGGAAAACCTGAACAATGAGTACGATGCGTTACGTGTGGGTGACGCAGCGCTTGAAGCGGCCCGCCAGACGGAGCTTGGCCTAAAAGCAGACACGGCCACTACGTTGACGCAAATGGAGACGTTAATCAGTAATGCCATGAGCAGTGCTGAAGAAGTGGCTAACGTCTCAGTGATTAACCAGCAGCGCTATCAGAGTGAGCAGCGTGAGTTAATGGAAGCGTGGCGTGAGGATGGCATGACCACGTTACCCACAACGGTGCTGGATAGTCTGGTGGTTGAAGGCACGGATATCAGCCGTTACAGCGCGAATGTCAGCACTGCGTTGGCATTGCTGGCGGGTTATGGCCATCAAATGGTGCAGGCCACAGATGCCGAGGCGCTGTCTACGCTGCGTCAGAACGCTATCGAACCCCAGTTCACTCAGATGCGTGACTGGTTAACGGCGATTAATGACGCACCTGATTCAGAAAGAAGCCAGATAGCGATGGTCAATGCCTTGAGAGAGGACATTAACCAGCTGGAAAGCGTGATGATCGCTGACGCCGTGTCAGTTTACCGGCTCCGTGAACAGCAGCTGGAATTAAGTCGCCAGGTTCAGGAGGCGCTAGCGAACGTGGCAAGCGCTATGGCACAAATAGAGCAGACGCTGAGCGACGTAGAGCGATATGCGGCGGCGCAGGCGGACAATGCGGTTGGCCAGGCAGAAACACTGGCCGCCGCCGGGCTCACTCTGCTGATCACCGTCACGTTAGGTGTTGTCGCTCTGCTGGCGATTTTTGGCTGGCGTACGCTGGTACGTGTACTTGGCCCGCTGGTGGCCATGCGTCGGCAAATGGAGAACATTAGCGGCGCAGGTGGCGAAAATACCAATTTGTCACAACGTCTTGATCTACAGCGAAACGATGAAGTCGGCCAAACTGCCCAAGCGTTCAACCGTATGATGGACACGTTTGAAGGTATGGTCGCCCAAGTACGTGAAAGCGCTGAGGCGATTGCCGAAAGCAGCCGACAAATTGCTTCGGGTAACGAGAACCTGTCGCAACGCACGGATCAGCAGTCCGCCTCGCTAGCCGAAACGGCTTCCAGTCTTGAGCAAATCACCTCTACCGTGAAGCAGACAGCCGACTATGCAGATCAGGCAAAAGGTGCCAGTGGCGGTGTCGATCAGCGGGCACGCTCAGCGGGGGATGTCGCCAAACGTACAACGGCGGCGATGGGGGATATACGTGAAGCGAGTGAGAAAATCACCTCGATCATTAAAGCCATTGATGATATTGCCTTTCAAACCAACTTGCTGGCGCTAAACGCCTCTGTGGAGGCTGCGCGCGCAGGGGAGCAAGGCCGTGGTTTTGCCGTAGTCGCCCAGGAAGTGCGTAAACTTGCCGGTCGCAGTGCCGATGAGGCAGCGCAAATTCGTCACTTGGTGGCTGACAGCGTGGCCAAAGTCAGTGAAGGCGAGCAACTGGTTAATGCGTCCAGCACGCACCTTCAAGAAATCATCGATAGCCTGTCAGAAGTGACTCGTTATGTAACAGAAATTGCCGATGCCACACAGGAGCAGTCGACGGGTATAGAGCAGATTAATCAGGCGATTTCACAGCTGGATCAGGTAACCCATCAAAATGTCCGTTTGGTTCAGGATGCTTCAAGCGCAAGCCACGAACTTGATGCGCGAGCTGGCGATATGCATCTGCTGGTAAGCCGCTTTCAGGTGAGCGGTAACGCGGGGCAGCAAGTACGTTCCTTGCCTTATAAAGAGGTGCCTGCACGACTGACTTAGCGCCATCGTGTTGCTTGCTAACAGCGAATGCATCCATGGTGCATTCGCTGTTTTACGTTTCAGGGGTTGATTTATCCAGGCGCTGGCTGCACTGATTAAGCAATAGTCCGTGAATGAACTAAACCAGAGAGGCAACATGACCACATTAGTAATAGGTGCCAATGGGCAGATTGGTAAACAGTTTTGTGAACTCGCCCAACAGGCTGGGGAGCCGATTAAGGCAATGATCCGGGATGAAAGCCAAGCAGAGTGGTTCAGCGAGCGTCAGATCCCCATCATTGTGGCTGATCTTGAGGATGAGTTTGAACACGCCTTCGAGGATTGCGATCAGGTGATTTTTACTGCTGGCTCAGGCCCGCATACTGGACCGGATAAAACGCTCATAATTGACCTTTATGGTGCTATCAGAGCCGCTGATATCGCCAGTGAAAAAGGGCTTGATCGCTATATTATGGTGAGTGCTATTCGCGCAGAACATCCGCTTGAAGCACCCGAAAAGATGCGCCCTTACATGGCCGCCAAGTTTGCAGCGGATAGCCATCTACGTTTTGCCAAGATTCCCCATGTCATCCTTAAACCAGGCCCCTTGACTGACGAGAAGGCAACGCACGGGTTTGCCGGGACAATGGAGACATCTCCTGAACAATCCATTACCCGGGCAGATGTTGCCCATGCCTTGCTGCACGTTGTGAAAACACCTGCGTTGAAAGACAAGGAGTTCACGCTCTTGAACGGTAAGGAACGTATTAGTGACTTGGTGCGTTGAGCCTGAGCATCACATAGTAACGATTTAAGCTTCCCCTTACCCTTGGCAAATTATGGCTTGAAGAGCGCCACATAAAGCGTGCCATTATGCATTTGCCGGTTTGACCGCGTGCTTTCGCTATAAAAAAATCAGTGTAGTAATGGCGTACTACCGCTATCGAAAACGCGCTTGCTAGGCTTGTTGGGCACATGCAACGTGTGCACAACGACAAAACAAGAAGGAGTACGGAGATGACCAGCAAGCGCATTCTGATGATTACCGGCGACTTTACTGAAGATTACGAGACCATGGTGCCTTTCCAGGCATTGATGGCTGTTGGTCATCAGGTTGATGCCGTTTGCCCTGGCAAGGCATCGGGCGACACCGTGGCGACAGCGATTCATGATTTCGAAGGTGATCAAACCTATTCTGAAAAACCTGGCCACCGCTTTGCGCTCAATGCTGATTTTGAGCGTATTGATCCCGCTGACTATGATGCTCTGGTGGTGCCCGGCGGACGTGCTCCGGAATACCTACGCTTGAATCAAGATGTGTTGGCGATGGTTCGGCACTTTTTTGAAGCCAATAAGCCTGTCGCTGCGATTTGCCACGGCGCGCAATTGCTAGCCGCTGCAAACGTGCTCAAAGGCAGGCAGTGTTCTGCATACCCGGCTTGCCAGCCAGAGGTTGAGTTGGCAGGCGGACATTTCGCCAGCATTGAAGTAAGCGAGGCGGTAACCGATGGCAATCTGGTGACGGCGCCCGCTTGGCCAGCCCACCCGGCTTGGCTTGGTCAATTTATGGCGCTGCTAAACCAGTGAGCGCTGGGCCGTTAGCATCATCATACAAAGCAAAGCTTACGCGCCTAACAGACATGCACCTAACAGACATTAGGCGCGTAGTGTATTTGCTCGCTATGCTAACGGCTTATCTGAACGTTAAGAGATCACCCCCATGTGCAAACTCTTTATTCACGCCAATCCTGAGTTATGGTCCAGTGCGACGCATTCACTGCGTATTGATGGCATGGTGACGAGCGTGCGAATGGAGCACTACTTCTGGCTCATTTTGGAAGAGATCGCCACGCGTGATGGTATGAATACGGCTCAACTGATTACTCGCCTGTATCATGAATCTATCGATGCCGGACACGACTTGGGCAACTTCACCTCGTTTTTACGCGTGTGTGCGCTACGCTATCAGGCGCTTCAACTAACGGGAGATATTCCCACTCAGCACGAGATACCGATTGCGACGCTGGATGCTGAGGAGATACTCGTGCGTGAAGGCCGCTCTAGGCGCCGCCAGGTTCACTAATCACTGACCGTCTCAGCGTGATAGTGAGTAGCGATAAAGACAGTACGTGATACAGGCATTAACAGGATTTTTTATGACAGATGTTGCGACTGCTGTGCGCCAATTACTCACCACGGCACCCGAAAAAACATTACCGATCACCTATCAGCAAGTGGCTGCGGCGTTGGGTCTGACACCTCCACGTACTATTCAGCGGGTGGCTCAGGCGCTAGAGCAGCTTATGCGCGATGATGCTGCTGCCCATCAGCCGTTTATCGCCGCGCTGGTGGTAAGCCGCCGGGGCGATAATATGCCCGCTGCTGGTTTTTTTGAGCTGGCCGTAGCGCTGGGGCGCTTCCCCGATGACACCACGCAACATGCCAAGGCGTATCGTCATGAATATCAGCAGGTATTGGCGTCGCGCTCAAACGCGTAATCTTACTTGGACGGCTTTCGTAACGGCTCCAGCAAGTCGCTTAACCCATTATGGTCAATTTCCTGCATTAGCTGCAGCAGTTGGCCAATCTCTCCCGATGGAAAACCTTCCCGCGCAAACCAGTTAAGGTAGGGCCCCGGCAAGTCGGCAATGAGCCAGCCCTGGTGTTTGCCAAACGGCATGGTGCGAGTTACCAGTTTTTCAAGGTCTTCAGGTCTCATGTCTTACTTTCCTTTGTGCGTGTCTATCGCATTGGTTTCCGAAAAGATCTAATTTTGCTAGACTTTGGTCGAAGTCAATACCCCCCCTCGATGCCGGGCAATTATAGCTTCGGCAAGTTATTTCTGTATCGTCAGGATATGACATGCATAAACATTTACGTTTTTTACTCTGCACACCGCTTTTAGCGTTTGCAGCGATGCCCGTTGCGGCGGATGAGCCTGTTGATGTTGTATTAATTGGTGGCGGCATCATGAGCGCCACACTAGGTACCTATCTTCAAGAATTAGAACCCGACTGGGATATCCATCTTTACGAGCGCTTGGGCCAGGTCGCTGAAGAGAGTTCCAATGCCTGGAACAACGCAGGCAGCGGTCACTCTGCCTTCATGGAAATGAACTATACGCCGGGTGATGGCGACCACGTTGAAATTGAGCGTGCGGTTAACGTTACCGAGCAGTTTGAAATTTCCCGCCAGTTCTGGGCCCACCAGGTCGATCAGGGCATCCTGAGTGACCCGAAAGCCTTTATTAATTCGGTGCCGCATCATGCGTTGGTGTGGGGGGAAGACGATGTCGCTTTCCTGCGCGAACGCTACGCACGCATGACCGAAAACCCGCTTTATGAAGGCATGGAATACTCGGAAGATCGCCAGGAAATCGCTGAGTGGATGCCGCTGGTGATGGCTGGTCGTGATGAGAACACGCCGGTTGCCGCGACTCGTATGCAGATGGGGACGGAAGTGAACTACGGCGCGCAGACTCGCCAGATGGTTGAAGGCCTGGGCGATAGCGATAACTTCACGCTTTCGCTTAACAGTGAAGTGCGCGGTCTTGAGCGTAATGACGACGATACCTGGCACGTGACGATCAAAAACCTGGAAAGCGGTGATGAAACCACCATCGATTCCCGGTTTGTGTTCATTGGTGCGGGCGGTGCTGCGCTGCCGCTGCTTCAGGAATCCGGTATTCCGGAAGCGGACGCTTACGCCGGTTTCCCGGTGGGTGGCCAGTTCCTTTACACCACCAACCCTGAGGTTGTCGCCCAGCACCAGATCAAAGTGTATGGCAAAGCCGGTGAAGGTTCTCCGCCGATGTCGGTTCCGCACTTGGACTTCCGCAACCTGGATGGCGAGCCTGCGCTATTTTTTGGCCCATTTGCCACGTTCTCAAGCAAGTTCTTGAAAGAAGGCTCCTGGACCGACCTGTTTGGCTCCATAACATTTAACAATATCTGGCCGACAACCCAGGTGGGGTTGCATAACTTTAATCTGGTGAGCTACCTGGTGGGCCAGGTAATGATGTCCGATGACGACCGCTTTGAAGCGCTGCAGGACTTTTTCCCTGAAGCGAACAGCGATGACTGGAAGCTTTGGACCGCCGGTCAGCGGGTTCAAATCATCAAGAACGACCCTGAACATGGCGGCCTGCTGCAGTTTGGTACCGAAGTGGTAAGTGCTAAAGACGGCTCAATCGCTGCACTTCTGGGGGCTTCACCCGGTGCCTCAACCGCGCCACCCATTATGCTGCATTTGCTGGAAAACGTGTTTGCTGAGCAAGTGCAAAGCGATGCGTGGCAGGAAAAGCTGACCGAAATCGTACCGTCTTACGGCCAGCGTCTTTCTGAAAATCCGGAGCTGCTGCGTGAAATGCGGGTATACACGGCAGAAGCGCTTAAGCTGAACGAGCCGATGAATGCTG
The DNA here is from genome assembly GCF_014898005.1 of Halomonas citrativorans. Lineage (NCBI taxonomy): Bacteria > Pseudomonadati > Pseudomonadota > Gammaproteobacteria > Oceanospirillales > Halomonadaceae > Halomonas > Halomonas citrativorans. The sequence continues at coordinate 84,472 of NZ_JABUYX010000005.1, read as the reverse complement.
CTGAAACAGACACAGACGTTCAAGCGGAAGTTGAAAACGCGCAGCCTGAATCAGAAGCCTCTGATGAGAGCAGCGTTGACGAAAACGCTGATGCACAAAGCGAAGAGCAGGACGCCGAAACAGAAGAAGTTGTTCTGTAAGGTTTTGCCTGCTTAAGCCCTGAACGCACTAGCGTGCCATGTCAGGTGCGGTCGATAACGCTAGCCCCTTTTTAAGGGGCTAGCGTTTTTTTTGGATTCAATAGTGAGGATTGGCAGCTTCACAAGTCAGCTGGGCAAGCGCGCGAGCTGGGGCACTTAACTGGCTGCTTGCACGATGGGTCAATCCTACATCCCGATGAAACGTATGTTCACCCAGCGGGATGGCGCGCACCGCTGGTGGCCAGGGCTGCAGGGCGGCTACCTCTGGCACCAGGGCAATGCCCACGCCGTTGGCCACCAATTGGATAATGGTATCCAGCTCGTCCACCTCGCACAGCTCATGCACATGGCAGTGTTGGGCGCGTAAAAAGCGGTCGACTTGGCGGCCGCCAAACGAGGTGCGGTCGTAACGCACAAAAGGCTCGCGGCTGAGCAGCTTGCGCCAATCATCGCCTTCCGTTAAGGCCGGGACGATTAGGCGGTAAGGTTCATGGGCCAGTGGTGTCCAGCGTAAATCGCTGTGCAGTGAGAAAGGCGGGCGAATAATGGCCGCCATATCAAGCTCGCCTGCATCCACCTGATTGACCAGCGCCATGGAGAGCCCCGGCACCACGCGGCTCCGGCAGTCGGGATAGGCTCGGTGAAAACGAGCCAAGGCGCTGGGCAGTAGCGAGCGCTGAATGGAGGCAATAGCGCCTATGTTCACCGGCGTGCTGGCAGGCTTGTCGGTATTGGCTTCGCCAAGTGTCCGATAAAGGGCGAGTAGGGTATGCGCCTGTTGAAGAACGTCCTGGCCTTGCGCCGTTAATACCGCCGCACGCCCTTTTCGGGCAAACAGGGTAACGCCCAGCTGTGCTTCCAGCCGTTTCATCTGTGCGCTAACAGCCGCTTGCGTTAAGCCAATTTTCTGGCCTGCCGAGGCAAAGGTACCTTCTTGAGCGACGGCTGTTAGGGTTTTAAGCTCTCGTATCATTGATAAATAATATTTGTGAATTGGCGAAAAAGATATTGATTTTATTTTTATAAGGCTCGGCCTAGGATGACCATCGCGGGTTGGCACTTCGTGTCACTCATTACATAACGATAGCGAGCAGGAGACCACTATGAGCCTTTCCCCCTTTCATTTGGCCATCCCGGTTTACGATGTAGCGCTAGCCCGGGCTTTTTACAACGACGTTTTTGGTCTGGAAGAAGGGCGCTCCAGTGACAACTGGGTCGACTTCAACTTTTTTGGTCACCAACTGGTAATTCACGGCCACCCTAAAACGCCCAGCCAAGAGAATGCCCATACCAACCCGGTAGATGGCCACGACGTACCGGTGCCGCATTTCGGCGTAATTTTAGAGTGGGAGGAGTGGGAAGCACTTGCCGAGCGCTTGACGTCACGCAACACCGTCTTTGTGATTGAGCCTTACATACGCTTTAAAGGTGAAGTGGGCGAGCAAGCCACCATGTTCCTGCTCGACCCCTGTGGCAACGCGCTAGAGTTCAAGGCGTTTAAGGACAAGAGCCAAATATTTGCCAAGTAAGCGATAACTACCCTTGCAACATCTGCTCTTGGCGGCGATGTTGCAGGGGAGATTCACCAAAGTAGCGTTTATAGTCACGGCTGAATTGCGGCACGCTGCGATAGCCGACCGCCAATGCCGCCTGGTTGACATTATGGTCCTGCTGCGACAGAAGCTGCTGGGCTTTTATCAACCGCAGCCGCTTTAGGTACTGGGCAGGCGAGGCGCGAGTAATCTGCTTGAAATAGTGATGGAACGTCGAAACGCTCATACTGGCTCGCTGAGCCAGCTGTTCAACCGTAAACTCATCGGCGAAGTTTACGTGAAGCTTCGATAGCACCTGCACAATGCGTGAATAGTGCCCTTGGCCGTTCACCAGCGCCCTGAGTGCGGGTCCCTGTTCTCCTTTCAGCGCCTCGAAAACCACCTCACGGATGCGCGACACCCCCATGACCGCGCACTCTGTTTCGCATTTCAGCGTGTTTGCCAAGCGGGCAACAGCATGCTGCATACCTTCTGTCATGGCAACGGATGCCATGGGCTTGGGAGAAAGGGCGGGTGCGCCGGCATCGCCCATAGCCATGACCATCTCGCTTAACAGGGGCGGATCCAGCTTTACTGAAATACCCAGTAGAGGTGCTTCGGGTGAGCCATGAGTTTCACACTCAAACGGCAGCGGCAGGGTCTGTACCAGGTAGTGGCCGGGGTTGTAGTGAATTTCACGATCTCCCAGATAGCCCACTTTCCGGCCCAGAGCGATAACGGTCAAGCTGGGCTCGTACAGTAACGGAGTGCGAGCTTGATGGCGCCCCAAACACAGCAGCGAGACGCCCGGTAGATGCGTCTGGGTGATGCCGTCTGCCTGGGTTAGCGCTGCAATAGTGCGCGCCAAGGGCGGGTAGGTAGGAAGCAACGAACTCATGGAGACCTGCCAGAAACGTGCAAAAATGGGTGGATTCGGATAATAGTGCCATAATATCGGTTTGTTTTTGTTATTTCATCACATTGATTTGGAGGAATAGGCAAAAAATACGGAGCTTCGCTCATCGTTATTGCGGTTTAATCGGCGAATAATGGTCAGGCGTCCTCACGGTTACGAGGATCACCGATTTAAGGAGTTTTACCTGATGAGCCAAGCTAAATCCTACGCTGCTTTTGCGGCGGATAAACCGTTAGCGCCTTTTTCATTCGAACGTCGTCAACCGCGTGCCGATGATGTCGCCATAGAAATTCTTTACTGCGGTGTTTGCCATAGCGACCTGCACTTTGCTCAGAACGATTGGGGCATGAGCCAATACCCGGTCGTGCCGGGGCATGAAATTGTAGGCCGAGTCACCTCGGTAGGCAGTCAGGTGAGCCGTTTTAAAGCAGGTGATTTAGTGGGCGTTGGCTGCATGGTTGATTCTTGCCGCACCTGTAGTGCCTGTAACGATGGCGTTGAACAGTACTGCCTGGAAGGGTCCACCATGACCTACGGTAGTGAAGACCGCCAGGACGACACGATTACCCAGGGTGGTTATTCCGATAGCATCGTGGTGAGCGAACATTTCGTGTTGAGCATGCCTGATGGCATCGACCTTGCCTCTGCAGCCCCTATTCTATGCGCAGGTATCACTACTTATTCGCCGCTTAAGCACTTTGGTATCGGCAAAGGACATAAGCTGGGCGTTATCGGTATGGGCGGTTTGGGCCATATGGCTGTGAAACTGGCCAAAGCACTTGGCGTAGAAGTGACCGTCTTTACCCGTTCCGATGCCAAAGTAGAAGAAGCCAGGCGTAATGGCGCCGACCATGTGGTGGTTTCAAGCGACCCAGCACAGATGGAAGCCGTGGCTGAGAGCTTTGACTTCATGATGGATACCGTACCTGTTCAGCACGACCTAAACCCTTACCTAAAGGCGCTTAAATACGACGGTACGCATATTCTTGTTGGTTTGCTGGAGCCTATCGAGCCTCCTGTGGAAGCCTTCAATCTGGTATTCAAGCGTCGTGTCGTGGCAGGTTCTTTAATTGGTGGCATTGCTGAAACACAAGAACTTTTAACACTGTGTGCCGAGCAAAACATCACGTGTGATATCGAAATGTTGGATATCAATAATATCAACGAAGGGTTTGAGCGCATGGCGAAAGGCGATGTGCGTTATCGTTTCGTGATTGATATGGCAACCCTTAAAAATACTGCTGCTTAAAAAAGCATCGGTACTTACCCATCGTGGCCTAAGCCATGGTGGGTTTTTTTATGCCTTTTAGTTATACATAGGTCGATAGTGGCACATAAAGTACTTCAGCTTGGTTTACTCTTGCCGATAGTAATAAACAACCATAAACGGCAAGGGAATCAATTGGATGAGACATCTCTCTATTAAGTGGACTTTGACCGCAGCGCTCGCGCTGATGGTATTGATGATAGGGCTGATAAGTGGATTGGGGTTTTATGCCAATCACACCAGCGGCCGAGCGCTTGAGGAGTTAGCCGATGTCAATGTTCGGTTAACCAATCTTGCCAACCGCACCCAAGTCAATGCACTCAGAGCACAAACATTCCTGGACCGTTTTGCAAGCTTCAGTACGCAAGGCAATCCTGATAAAGGCCTGGAAAGCCTCCAACTGGCGATTGAGGCCGTAGCAATGGCCCAAGCGAATTTTGATGAATTCAGTGCGCTGTCGGTGCCAGAAGAGAGTGAGCTTGCCGGCTACCGTGAGGCTGTTGTTTTAAGCTACGAGGCATTTGTTACCGACGGCATTGTGCCCCTATTGGAGGCTCCGCCGTTCCAGGTGCAGCGTCACCAGGAGGAATTAGGCGAGAGTGGTGTACGGCTGGATGAGGCCATGAACGGTTTTATCGCTTACACCGAAGCGCGGGGGCAGCGCGTGATCGAGCAGGTGGGGAGTTTGACCCAAACGGTCGGCGTGATTGCGTTAGCGCTGCTCATCCTGTCGTTAGTGGCCGCCACTATTATCCGTATGGCCATGATGCACAGCGTCGTGCGCCCACTTAACCAGGCAATAGCGCATTTTGCCACCATTGCCGAAGGAGACTTGACCGACCGCATTGAAGCGCGAGGGCGTAACGAGGTGGGCCAATTGTTCAGCGCCCTGGCGGACATGCAGGCCAAGCTGAAAGCACTGGTGCACTCTCTACGCAGTAGTAGCGAGAGCGTTTTTAATGGCGCGGGCGATATCTCATCGGGAAGCCAGGACCTCTCTTCGCGCACTGAGCAGCAGGCATCTGCGCTGCAGCAAACAGCTTCCAGCATGGAGCAAATGTCAGCGACCGTGAGCAAAAACGCAGAAACCGCTCACACTGCAGACCAGCTGTCGATTGCTGCCTCTCAATCAGCGGAAGCTAGCGGCGAAGAAGTGCAGCGCACGGTACAGTTGATGCGTGACATTGCAGCCAGCGCAAGCCGCGTTAACGACATTATCGGGGTTATTGACTCGATTGCTTTTCAAACCAATATCCTGGCACTTAATGCATCGGTTGAAGCTGCTAGAGCCGGGGAGCAGGGGCGTGGGTTTGCGGTTGTTGCCAGTGAGGTGCGCTCATTGGCTACGCGCAGTGCCGCCTCCGCCAAAGAAATTCGTGACTTGATTGGGCAAACAACATCACAAATTAACGGCGGCGCGGAACAGGCTGAACGCAGTGGACATACGATTCAACAAACGGTGCAGGCGATTGGGCAGGTGACCACGTTGATGAGCGAGATATCCACGGCAAGTCGTGAGCAGGATGGGGGCATTGAACAGATTAATGCCGCACTCACTGAAATGGACTCGGTCACGCAGCAAAATGCTGCCCTGGTGCAACAAACCAGTAGTGCAGCCAGCGCGCTTGAAGACCAGGCGCAGCAGTTAGCCACGTTGATAGCGACGTTTCGGCTAGATGAGCAAGCACCTGCCACCTCATCAAACCAACTGCCTGCGAAAACAGCCGTCATAAAAGAGAGCGTTGGCAAAGAGGGCGTTGGTAGAGAAAGTATTGCTAAAGAGAGCGCAGCTGAGGAGTGGGACGCGTTTTAACTGTTTTAACTACTCTAGCTGTTTTAAGAATGGGGGTTGGAGCCTGCCAGGGCTACAAAGCATGTTGCTCTGGCAGGCGGCCTGTAACAGGTTATACGTGGGCCGAGACGCGTAAGCGGACATAATCTGCTGTCCAGTTTCCTTGGCCATCTTTTAAGCTGTGACCAAGAAGAATCATGGTGTTATCCATAATTGAGTCTCGAAGATCATCTTCTAATCCATGTAAAAACGGATTGGCGAAGGTTTCAAGCCAGCCTGTCATCCCCGCCGGTAACGCGGTAGGGCGCGGAAGCAGCTCAATTGAATCTACCTGAAAACCAACCGTTTGCAGTAGGTGCGCGTACTCTTCCGTGGTCGGAAAATACCAAGGGTGCCGACCGCGAGCGCTAATACCCCGAAACTGAAGCGAAGCAATGAGCGCGGTACAAATAGCCGCGACATTACCGTGCCCGCCAAACTCAGCCACGAACCGCCCACCCGGTTTTAAAGCACGCTTAACGCCAGAAAGAACAGCCTGAGGGTCCAGCATCCAATGCAGTGAGGCGTTACTGAAAACGGCATCAAATTCGTGGTCAAACGGAAGCTCATGGGCATCAACAACGCGAGCAGTAACGCCGCGTTGACGTGCGGCTGTCACCATTTCCTCTGATGAGTCAATGCCTAATACATCAGCACCAAGATGCATTAAGCGTTCGGTTAATGCGCCGTCGCCGCAGCCCAGATCCAAAATGCGCTGGCCTGGCTGTGGCGAGAGCAGCTTTACGACGTCACTGCCTAATTTGGGAACAAAATGGGCATTTTCCGCATATTGTCCAGCATTCCACTCTTGACCATAGGCATCAGATTTAATGTTATTCATGGCAGCTTCCTGGCATCGTTATGTTTCATCAGGGGATTATCAAAGAGTATAGCCTGAAGCGCTACAACATCCTTGTATGTAAAGAAAATTTCTTAACGCTAAGCGATTCCATTAGTGGCATATTCGTGACCTGCCGATAGCTGCTACCTTGATAGATAGAATAGCGAGTAGGGAGTTCAATAATGGCAGGCGGATGGGCAAAAGAGGGTGCCGAACAAGAGCAAATCGAAAGAACACTGGATGATGCTGTCGAGCTTGCCCGCAGTCGGTTGCCGCAGGGTAAAAGCCGTAAGTATTGTGAAGAGTGCGATGAGGTGATTCCTGAGGCGCGCCGCCTTGCAGTCCTCGGGGTTCGGCTGTGCGTTGTTTGCCAGAACGAGCACGACAAAAAACAGTCGAACGCTAGCAGCTATAATCGCCGAGGTAGTAAAGACAGCCAGCTTCGCTAAGCAAGCCCATGTTTGCGCTTATTGGATAAAAGCGTTTAGCAGTAGGCTATTAGCGTGCGACTGTGCGACTCTAGTGTTGATAAGCGATACTGATTTATAAAGGCGAGGTACCATGAACGACGTTATTAAACTCTTGAAATCCCACCGTTCAGTTCGAAAATTCAAGGATCAGCCGATTGCACGTGAGCTGCTGATCGAACTTATCCAGGCGGGTCAAGGAGCGGCAACGTCCAGTCATGTTCAAGCCTATACGGTTATTCATGTTACAAATCCGGCTAATCGCGAGCAGATTGCTGAGTTAGCGGGTGGCCAGCCTTATATTGCCAGCTGTGCGGACTTTCTGGTCTTCTGTGCTGATATGAAGCGCCCAACCGAGGCATCTGAGCGGGCGGGTTCCAACGTTGTTCGAGGGATGACAGAACAGCTGTTGGTAGCCACGGTAGACACTGCTTTAATGGCGCAGAATGTTGCGACAGCTGCTGAATCAGAAGGGCTGGGCATCTGTTATATTGGCGGTATTCGCAATAACCCCCAAGCGGTTAGCGATCTGTTAAAGCTGCCTGAGCATGTTTACCCTGTATTTGGTATGTGCCTTGGCTATCCGTCTCATGAGCCGGAGGTAAAGCCCCGCCTGCCGGTTGAAGCGATCTTAAAAGAAGACTACTACAGCGACGACAGTGCGCAGGTGCAAGCGTTTGATGACACCATGCAGGCGTATTATCAGTCGCGTAGCAGTGGTAATAAAGACACCGATTGGTCACAAAACCTGAAGCCGCTGTTTGATAACAAACTACGACCCCATATGCGCGACTTCTTGATTCAGCGTGGCTTTGAAATGAAGTAGCCCAAACGGCACCTTGCTTATGACCGCCATCGCTCCTCTTCCTGATGCTTCATGAGTGATCGAATTCACTGCTGCCAGCAGGTGGCAGTGATAATCTGGAAGCCGCCGTTTTTGAGGAAGCACTATGTGTAAGTTACGAACAGGGTATACGCGACAAACGGGCTTTGGCCTATTAATGGTGGTGACGATGTCGGCTGCAGGATGCAGCGGTTCCGAAGATGAACCGCCGAGTAATGTATCTGAACAGACAGCTACCAGCACGCAACCGGCTGACGCTTCTGTAGCGGAAGAGCCTGCGACCATCGTACCCTTGGAAGTCGCTATTTCGACATCGGTTGCCTTGCGCCCTGATCGGCGTCTGATGGTGGAGGGAGAAACCAATCTACCTGATCAGGCGCAGGTGCAGGTTATTGTCGAGCGCGAAGTGAGTCGTGTGCGCTGGAGGGCGCGTGCGCGGGTTAGTGACGGAGGCTTTATTGCCGGTCCATTTGGTTCAGGAAGCGGTTTGCCGGATGGTGGCTATATCGTACAGGTGCAGCTTTCCGAAGCCAGTGTGCAGCCTCAAACCGTACAAGCCGTGATCGGTAATCGCGGGGAGAATTTGGCGGGAGAGCTGGTTAGCCAATCCCGCCATGGGTTGGGTCAAGTGGCCACCTACTCACGCCGTTTCTTGGTGGGGGAGGAGCCAAGACGAACACGTGACCAGGTGGAAGTGCATTAACATTTACGGGGATGTAGATGCTTTAGACAGAACGCCAATGGGCTAGCAGTACCGCATGTATTTCTACGTCAGAAGGCGCTTTTGCAAAGTGCTCAAGTACAAAACGCTCATCGCGACTGACAAGATAATGCCCGGCTTTATGAAATACGTGCGTCGGGCCCAGCAGCAGTAAATCATTGGCTGCGACGGGTGAAAAGTCAGTGCCTGAATCTGGCGTTGCCATAACACAGGGTGCTTTCCAGTCGATATTTAACGCTAAATGGTGTGGAACGGTAATTGTCGTTGCTTGCACCTGTTCCCAGGGGAGGGGGCCAGTGTGTTTCAACGTCAACAGTTGAGGGGCGGTGTCGCCTTCCAGCAAGGTAGCAAGTGAACAATCCAACGCCTCGGCTAGAGCGACCAAACGCTCGTGACCAATTTGTTTAATTGCACCTGATTCCCAGTAGGAAATAGTAACATCCGACACGCCAACGTTACGTGCTAGGGCAGCTTTGTTGAGCTTGGCCCTAAGACGCAATTGCTTAATACGTGAGCCTAGCGATTCCATTTCGATTTCCTATAATTGAGCTGTGTAAGCTCGTTAAGTTTACTTCAACCACAGTTGCAGCGATGTGAGCACGCTTAGTGCGTTTAAGCACTTTTTATAAGCATGATCGCCGATCATCGACGCCGCGCCATACTAAGCGATTGTTCAGTGTCGCGCATCTTGTAATCTTATAACCGTATTACTTTTTGTAAGACGCTTTAATATGAAAGTCGTTCCATCTACAGCGCTGTTGGTTATGCGTAGGGTAGGTATAATATCGCTACGCTTTCTCGCTATAAGGATGTCTTGATGACCGTTCGTACTCGCATTGCACCTTCCCCGACGGGGGATCCCCACGTTGGCACGGCGTATATTGCGCTGTTCAATTTATGCTTTGCGCGTCAGCATGGCGGGCAGTTTATTTTGCGCATTGAAGATACGGACCGCGTACGCTCAACGCCTGAGTCAGAGCAGATGATTCTGGACTCCTTGCGCTGGCTTGGGTTGGAGTGGGATGAGGGGCCTGACGTTGGCGGCCCACACGGTCCGTACCGCCAAAGCGAACGTGGCGATATTTATGCGCAGCATGCTCAACAGTTGCTGGACGCTGGCCATGCGTTTAAATGCTACCGCACTGCAGAAGAGCTGGATGAGCTGCGTGAGTCGCGTAAGGCAGCAGGCTTGCATCTGGCGCTCAAGCCGGGTGACCTGGCTTTGGATGACGCAGAAGCTGCACGCCGGCAGCAGGAAGGCTGGCCTTATGTCGTGCGTATGAACGTGCCCAGCGAAGGTGTCTGTGTAGTAAACGATATGCTGCGCGGTACGATTGAAGTGGAGTGGGCACAAGTTGACGCGCAGATACTGCTCAAGTCGGACGGCATGCCTACTTACCATTTGGCGAATGTGGTAGATGACCATTTAATGGAAATCACGCATGTGCTGCGTGGCGAAGAATGGATTAACTCTGCACCCAAACACCAGCTGTTATATGAATACTTTGGTTGGGAAATGCCTGAGCTATGCCATATGCCGCTTTTGCGTAATCCCGACAAATCCAAGCTGTCCAAACGTAAAAATCCCACGTCGATTAATTTCTATCGTCGGATGGGCTTTTTACCTCAAGCGGTTACCAATTACCTTGGCCGTATGGGCTGGTCCATGCCGGATGAGCGCGAGAAATTTAGCTTACCCGATATGATGGCCGAGTTTGATATTCAGCGTGTATCGCTGGGCGGCCCGGTGTTTGATCTTGAGAAGCTTACCTGGCTCAACGGCGTTTATATCCGCGAGGACCTGGATGATGATGCGCTGCTTACTGCGCTGCGCGAATGGGCGTTTAATGATGCCTATGTAAGGCAAATTTTGCCCCAGGTACGTCCACGCGTAGAAACACTTTCACAAATCATGCCGCTAGCCGGGCACTTCTTCTCAGGCTTACCTACGCTTACAGAAGATGACTTCGCCAGTATTAAGCTGGAGAAAGACGAGTTAGTGAAATTGCTGCAGTTCCTGGTCTGGCGCTTCGAGGTGCTACCTGCCTGGGATAAAGAAGCGCTGCTGGCCGAAGTAAAGAGCTTGTCAGCGTACTTCGAGCTTAAAATGAAAGCATTCCTGGCGCCGATTTTTATTGCGATTACAGGTAGTAGCTCAAGCACGTCTGTTATGGATGCCATGGCGATTCTGGGTTCCGATATCACTCGTGCGCGTCTGCGCAACGCTATTGATGTGCTGGGTGGCGTTTCCAAGAAACAAGCGAAACGTTTTGAAAAAGAGTACCGCGATCTGTAAGTCGTTCAGCTAATGGCTGCAGGAAACGCCATTCTCCATTGACGTTAGGCGTCTGGCGTTTTTCTGGGGTATTAATGCGCTTGACGAAGACGAGCGTAATCAGTATTATACGCTCCGTCTTCAGGACATGTGGGGCCTTAGCTCAGCTGGGAGAGCGCAACACTGGCAGTGTTGAGGTCAGCGGTTCGATCCCGCTAGGCTCCACCATTTAGTTTGTTTGTCGTAACGTCCCATTCGTCTAGTGGTCCAGGACACCGCCCTTTCACGGCGGTAACAGGGGTTCGAACCCCCTATGGGACGCCATCTCTTTTATACTCTTCTATCCCCATATTGATGTAGTAATGAACTCTTTCATTTGCTGCGTTTTTTCCTGCCTGTTATCTAGCTGAGCCGCTAAATCCTCACTTTATTTGTGGTATTTTCGCTTGACTTGTCCACTTTTGGTGGTCCTTGCTAAAGGTTGTGCACAACCCTGTGCTGCACCCGCGAAAAATATTCGAATTAACTTATCTTGTTTAAAAACAGTGGCTTACATGAGGTCAAAAAATGACCAATTTAAGGGGAGGTCACTGTTCATGGCGATTCAGGGGCATTTGTGAGAGGTTATGAACAAGGTTATCCACAGATAGTGTGGAAAACATTTTTCCAACCTGGCTCTTAAAAAAGTCAAGCGCTATTACGGCCTTTTGCTCGCTTTTTGACTGGCGTTTTCGTCTATTGATGAGGTGAAGCATGCGCGTTTGGAGAGGCGTTGTTGGATGTCGTGCTAATGAGGTCAGAATGCGCGTCTAGCGCACGTATTCGAACGTGTTTAGAGGGAGTGGCTTGCGGGAGTTATTAGGCTTGGAGAGCGGTCATATACAAGCAAAGACGCTTAAACAGGGAAGGCCACCCGTGGGTGGCCTTCTTGAAGATTAAACCATCGAAAATTATTTCGACGGGTAATCGCGTTGGTCATGGCCAGTGTAAAGCTGGCGCGGACGACCAATTTTATAGCTTTCGCTCAACATTTCGTTCCAATGGGAGATCCAGCCAATCGTGCGTGATACGGCAAAGATTACCGTGAACATATTGGTGGGGATGCCCATCGCTTTCAAAATAATGCCAGAGTAGAAGTCGACGTTCGGGTAAAGCTTGCGCTCGATGAAGTATTCGTCTTCAAGCGCAATTTGCTCTAGGCGTTTGGCAATTTTAAGCTGCGGGTCGTTCGCCATGCCCAGCTCGGCGAGTACTTCGTCGCAGGTCTCTTTCATTACCTTGGCGCGGGGATCAAAGTTGCGATACACGCGGTGACCAAAGCCCATTAGCTTGAACGGGTCTTCCTTGTCTTTTGCCTTATCAATGAAGCGTTGGATGTTCTCTTCAGAGTCGTCGCCAATCTCATCAAGCATCGCCAGTACGGCTTCGTTCGCACCGCCGTGTGCCGGGCCCCATAGTGCCGCAATGCCAGCGCTAATGCAGGCAAAGGGGTTGGCGCCGGTCGAGCCTGCCAAGCGTACGGTAGAGGTGGAAGCATTCTGCTCATGGTCGGCATGTAGCATGAAAATGCGATCCATCGCTTTCGCGTAAACCGGGTTGATCTTGTACTCTTCGCACGGGTTGCTGAACATCATGTAGAGGAAATTCTCTGCATAACTCAGGTCGTTGCGCGGGTAATTAAACGGCTGACCAACATTATACTTGTGCGACATGGCCGCCAGAGTAGGCATTTTGGCGATCAGGCGAATAGCACTAATAGTGCGGTCTTCTTCTTTAGTGATATCCATGTGGTCATGGTAGAACGCCGCAAGGCCGCCTACGACGCCGCACATAATTGACATGGGATGCGCGTCGCGGCGAAACCCTTTAAAGAAGTTGTTGATTTGGTCGTGCACCATCGTGTGATTACGAATGCGTGCAGCGAAGTCCGTGTACTGCTCGTCGTTGGGCAGTTCACCAAAAAGCAGGGTATAGCTCAGTTCAACAAAGTTGGACTCTTTAGCCAGTTGGTCAATAGGGTAGCCGCGATGCAGCAGTACGCCTTTGCCGCCGTCAATATAGGTGATGGCAGATTGGCAAGAAGAGGTGGCCATAAAGCCAGGGTCGTAGGTGAACAGGCCTTCCGCACCTAAGCCACGGACATCAATAACGTCTGGGCCAAGGGTGCCGGAGTACATGGGTAGTTCGATCGTTTTATCAAGACCGTCTACCGTCAATGTTGCTTTCCTGTCAGCCATGTTGGCCTCCTTTCGGATTCGGGTTGGGACGTAAAGTCATTGTTTCGCATGCCGCGCCGGCGAAAAGGTTTGCCCACTATAAGAGCGCGCGACATTTTGTCAATTATGCAAAGCGCTAGGCATGGGTGGTGCGTGTATGGTTATGCAAAATTATTATCTTAGACAATTTTTGTATATGGCAAATGATAGCTATAGTAACCAGGTGTCAGAGATTTGACGAATCCTTAACAGGCTTATCAAATTATCGTGACTCTGTCACTATATCGATGCTGCATTGCAAAATCGACTCGGGCGGGCTGCTTTTTTTTGCAACATAATTGAGTTAGGTCCGAGTTCGGTTTGTCAGCAGGGGCGAAGGTTCTTATAATCCACGGCGCGCGACCGGCAGGTAGGTGGTCGTGCCCGACTTGGCAAACGGCCGAGCCCCTTCCAGCAACCACTGCCCGCTCGGGCTATGCCCGACCTGTCGCAGAGCGGGCCAAGAGAGTGTGTATAAGCCGTGAATAGCAAACGACCCGTAAATTTAGATCTAACAACGATACACTTCCCACTTCCGGCACTGACGTCGATTGCCCACCGTATTACGGGGGTTATTCTGTTCGTCGGCCTGGTGTTCGCTTTTTGGGCGTTGGGTAAGTCACTTTCATCTCCAGCAGGCTTTGATGCCGTTAGCAGCGCACTTGCCAATAATTTATTGGCCAAGTTCATTGCTTGGGGACTGCTTTCTGCGCTGGCGTTCCATTTTGTAGCAGGGATTAAACACCTGTTAATGGATGCCGATATTGGTGTGACACTAGAAGGTGGTGTGCAAAAAGCACAGATCACCGTTGTGGTGAGTGCCGTTCTAATTATTCTGGCAGGAGTTTGGGTATGGTAACCAACGTCACAAGTTTTGGCCGAAGCGGACTGTCTGATTGGCTGATGCAGCGTGTGTCTGCGGTGGTGCTGGCCGTTTACACGGTCTTTATGGTGGCCTATCTGTTGTTTAATCCAGACCTTGACTACTACACCTGGAGCGGCCTGTTTAACCAAACGTGGATGCGGATCTTCTCATTGCTGGCTTTTATATCCATTGCAGCACATGCCTGGATTGGCTTGTGGACCGTAACCACTGATTACCTTAAGTCCACTGGCCTGCGCGTAGGTGCCCAGACGCTGATTATTCTGGCTATCTTCGTGTACCTGGTTTGGGGCATTCAAATTCTGTGGGGAGCTTGATAAATGTCTAACCTTCGTAGCCTGACGTTTGACGCCATTATTATCGGTGGCGGTGGCGCTGGCCTGCGCGCTGCTTTAGAACTGGCGAAGTCCGGTAAACAAACAGCCGTCCTTTCCAAAGTCTTCCCGACACGCTCTCACACTGTCTCTGCCCAGGGCGGTATTACCTGCGCTATCGCGTCTTCTGATCCCAATGACGATTGGCGCTGGCACATGTACGACACTGTTAAAGGCGGCGACTATATCGCTGACCAGGACGCGTCGGAGTATATGTGCTCTGAAGGCCCGAAAGCTGTATTTGAACTTGAGCACATGGGCCTGCCGTTTTCGCGCTTTGATAACGGCCGCATCTATCAGCGTCCGTTCGGTGGCCAGTCCAAGAATTTCGGTGAAGGCGGCCAGGCGGCGCGTACTTGCGCGGCGGCAGACCGTACCGGTCACGCACTGCTGCACACGCTTTACCAGAACAACCTTAAGAACAATACAACGTTCTTGAATGAGTGGTACGCGGTTGATCTGGTGAAGAATGGCAACGGTGACGTGGTGGGTTGTATCGCCATGTGTATTGAAACTGGCGAAGTTGTTCACGTTAAATCCAAAGCCACTGTATTGGCGACTGGCGGTGCTGGCCGAATTTACGCATCTACCACCAATGCCCTGATCAATACGGGTGACGGTATCGGTATGGCGTTGCGTGCGGGCTTCCCGATGCAGGATATGGAAATGTGGCAGTTCCACCCGACCGGTATTTACGGTGCGGGCACGCTGGTAACCGAAGGGTGCCGCGGGGAAGGTGGCTACCTGATCAATAAAGACGGCGAGCGCTTTATGGAGCGTTACGCGCCCAACGCGAAAGACCTGGCGGGTCGTGACGTTGTTGCGCGCTCCATGGTCATGGAGATTCTGGAAGGCCGCGGTTGTGGCGAGAAGGGCGACCACGTCTTCCTGAAGCTTGATCACTTGGGTGAAGAGGTGCTGAGCAAGCGTCTGCCAGGTATCGTTGAGCTTTCAAAGACTTTTGCTCATGTCGATCCAGCGAAAGACCCGATCCCGGTCGTGCCGACCTGCCACTATATGATGGGCGGTATTCCGACCAACATTCATGGTCAGGCGATTCTGCAGGACGAAAGCGGCAACGACCAGATCATCAACGGTCTGTTCGCCTGTGGTGAAGCAGCGTGCGTATCTGTTCACGGTGCTAACCGTCTGGGCGGAAACTCTTTGCTGGATCTGGTGGTGTTTGGCCGTGCCGCCGGTATGTTTATTGAAGGCGCGCTGAACGAAGGTATTGAGTACCTGGATGCCTCCGAGTCTGATATTGAATCAGCGATGAAGCGTATTACTCGTTGGAACGAGTCGGAAGGCGGTGAGAGCATTCCTGCGCTGAAAGCAGAGCTTCAGGACATCATGCAGAACTCTTTCGGTGTATTCCGTGAAGAGAAAAACATGCTGGAAGGCGTTGAGAAGCTTGCCAACCTGCGCAGCCGTATTGCCAATGCTCACCTGCCTGATAAGTCCAATGCTTTCAACACGGCCCGTGTAGAAGCGCTGGAACTTGATAACCTGATGGAAGTGGCCGAAGCGACGGCAATTGCCGCCCTTGAGCGTAAAGAGAGCCGCGGTGCCCATTCACGTTACGATTACCCAGACCGTGATGACGTCAACTGGCTGAAACACTCGCTCTACTTCCCGCTCACCAAAGAGCTGAAGCAGCGCGACGTCAACTTCAAGCCGAAAACTGTTGATACGTTCGAACCCAAGGTTCGTACCTACTAAACTCCGCATTGACGAGAGGGAGTTATAATGTCCAATCTTCAGGTATCCGTATACCGTTACAATCCGGAAACCGACTCCGCGCCCTATATGCAGGAGTTCCAAGTTGATACCAAAGGGCGCGATGTCATGGTGCTGGATGTTCTTCATATGATGAAAGAACAGGACAGCGGTCTGGCATTCCGTCGTAGCTGCCGCGAAGGCGTTTGCGGCTCTGATGGTATGAACATGAACGGCAAAAACGGCCTAGCGTGTATTACACCGCTGTCAGATGTTGTGAAAAACAACAAGCTGATCCTGCGCCCGCTGCCCGGCCTGCCGGTTATCCGCGATATGGTTGTGGATATGGGGATTTTCTATAAGCAGTACGAGCGTATTCAGCCGTACCTGCAAAATGAAACGCCAGCGCCCGCCATTGAGCGCCTGCAGTCGCCCGAAGACCGTGAAAAGTTGGATGGCCTGTACGAGTGCATCTTGTGTGCTTGCTGCTCTACGTCTTGCCCGTCGTTCTGGTGGAACCCGGACAAGTTCGTAGGACCTGCTGGCTTGCTGCAGTCTTACCGCTTCCTGGCGGATTCGCGCGATACCGCAACCCGCGAGCGTTTGACCAGCCTGGAAGATCCGTTCTCGGTGTTCCGCTGCCGTGGCATCATGAACTGCGTAGCGGTTTGCCCGAAAGGCTTAAATCCGACGCGCGCGATTGGTAAAATTCGCGAAATGCTGCTCGCAGATGCAACATAAACGCCTTGTGAGTCAATAAAAAGCGATTGCCACGCAACAAGTCTCGTTTTACTACTTAAATCGTGGCGCTTCGCTTGTTATCATAGGGTTTGTCATAAGGTGCGGCGCGTCGCCGCACTTTATGAGCAGTCAAGTTTAAAAGCCGGTGCTGCGAGTACCGGCTTTTGAGCATGAACTGAGCAAGAATAGCAGTTAAGAAATAGCAATTATGTAGGGCTTCCGGCCGTTGGTCGGTGCCGCCGGTACATGTTCCGCCCCGCCGGCAGGGCAATAGCGATGTCGTTGTTTTTTGCAGCGATGCCGATACCACCCCATCAGTGTAGGGTGACCGAGAGATGCAACAAGGCATAATGGAGTTAATGTGGCGTTCCTCTCACGTTAGTGGTGGCAATGTCCACTACGTGGAAGCGCTTTACGAGCAGTACCTCGCCGATCCAGATGCTGTTTCTGACGAATGGCGTAGCTATTTTGACCAGCTACCGAGTTCCGAGGGCAGTGCCTCCCACGATGTTCCACTAAGCCCGACTCGTGATCAATTCTACCAGCTAGGTCGTGAAAGCCGCCCGGGCCGGGTAGTTGCCGCTGCCGATAGCGGTGAGAACAAAAAGCAGGTGAAAGTCCTGCAGTTGATCAATGCGTATCGCTTCCGTGGTCATCAAAAGGCTGATATCGATCCGCTTGGACTGCGTAATCCTACCCCCGTCCCTGACCTCGATTTATCATTCCATCAGTTGACCAAGGCTGATCTTGATACCGAGTTCCAGACCGGTTCGTTCTTCCTGGGTATTGATAAGGCACCACTGCGTGAGATCGTGGACGCGTTGGAGAAGACGTACTGTCGCTCCATCGGCTGTGAGTTCATGCATATCGTGGACACAGAAGAGAAACGCTGGCTACAACGGCGCTTCGAATCAGTGCGCAGTGCTCCCAAGTTTAGTGACGATGTTCGCAAGCATGTGCTCGAGCGTCTGACGGCTGCTGAAGGTTTGGAAACTTACCTGGCATCCAAATATCCGGGTACCAAACGCTTTGGTCTTGAAGGTGGTGAAGTCTTTGTACCTATGATGGACGAGCTTATCCAGCGTGCTGGCGGTTATGGTACGAAGGAAGTCGTTATCGGTATGGCGCACCGTGGTCGCCTCAACCTGTTGGTCAATATTCTGGGCAAAAACCCGGCTGACTTGATTGATGAGTTTGATGGTAAGAAGGTGATTGAGCGTGGTTCTGGCGATGTGAAGTATCACCAGGGCTTTAGCTCCAACGTCATGTCACCGGGCGGCGAAGTCCACTTGGCCATGTCGTTCAACCCCTCGCACCTGGAAATTGTCGCACCGGTTGTTGAAGGTTCCGTACGCGCGCGCCAAGACCGCCGCAAGGATCCTGCCGGCGACAAGGTGTTACCCATCAATATTCATGGTGATGCTGCCTTCGCGGGTCAAGGCGTCGTCATGGAGACATTCCAGATGTCTCAGACCCGGGCCTATAAGACCGGCGGCACGATTCACATCGTCATCAATAACCAGGTGGGCTTTACGACGTCCAACCCCATGGATGCTCGTTCGACCGAGTACTGTACCGACATTGCCAAGATGGTCCAGGCGCCCATCTTCCATGTGAATGGTGATGATCCTGACGCCGTTATCCATGCGACCCAAGTGGCGCTAGATTACCGTCAACAGTTCAAAAAAGACGTCGTTATTGATCTGGTCTGCTACCGTCGCCGTGGGCATAACGAAGCCGATGAGCCGTCCGGTACGCAGCCTTTGATGTACGCCAAAATCAAGGATCATGCGTCGACGCGTACGGTTTACGCTAAGCGTTTGGTTGACCAGGGCGTTCTATCTGAAGATGACGCCAAAGCGATGATGGAAACGTATCGCGATGATCTGGTCGCGGGTAACCACGTTGCCAATGCACTGGTTCAGGAGCCCAATCAATCCCTGTTTGTGGACTGGGCGCCGTACCTGGGGCATGAGTGGACGGGCGATGCGGATACGTCTTTTGACATGAAGCGTCTTCAGCAACTGGCTGCGAAAATGTGCGAGATTCCGGACGGGGTCGAAGTGCAGCGCCAGGTAGCCAAGATTTACGAAGACCGCCGCAAGATGCAGGCCGGTGGCATGGCCATGAACTGGGGCTTTGCTGAAACGCTGGCCTACGCCACGTTACTTGACCAAGGGCACCCGATCCGGATTACTGGTCAGGATGTGGGTCGCGGTACGTTCTCGCACCGTCACGCTGTGGTTCATAACCAGAAAAATGGCTCTACCTACGTGCCGCTGCAAAACATGGCCGATGGTCAGCCGGTTTTCACCATTCACGACTCCTTCCTGTCAGAAGAAGCTGTGTTGGCGTTTGAGTACGGTTATTCCACCACTGCGCCGAATGACCTGGTTATTTGGGAAGCCCAGTTTGGTGACTTCTTCAACGGTGCACAGGTGGTCGTTGATCAGTTCATCTCTTCTGGTGAGAGCAAGTGGGGCCGTTTATGTGGCCTAACGATGCTGCTACCCCATGGCTATGAAGGCCAGGGTCCAGAGCACTCGTCTGCGCGACTGGAACGTTTCCTGCAAATGTGTGCTGAGCACAACATGCAGGTCTGTGTGCCGACGACACCTGCGCAGATTTATCACTTGCTGCGTCGTCAGGTGATTCGTCCGCTGCGCAAGCCGTTGATTGTTATGTCGCCCAAGTCGTTGCTGCGTCACAAGGAAGCGGTATCGAGCCTTGAAGATCTTGCTCACGGTAAATTCCAAATGGTGTTGCCGGATCAAGCGGATCTGGCCGCTGAAAACGTAACGCGCGCGATTCTGTGCTCAGGCAAGGTCTACTATGATCTGGCCGCCTGGCGTGCAGAAAATGAGCGTAACGATACGGCGATCATTCGTCTTGAGCAGCTGTATCCCTTCCCGAAAGAAGAACTTCTGGAAGCGCTCCAGGCGTATGGCAATGTGGAAGATATTGTCTGGTGTCAGGAAGAGCCGTTGAACCAGGGCGCTTGGTACTCCAGTCAGCACCACATGCGTACAGTGGCCGATATGCTTAAAGATGGCCTCGGACGCGAGTTGAAATTTGCAGGACGTCCTGCCTCTGCCGCGCCGGCAGCGGGCTATATGTCCGTCCATACTGAACAGCAGCGCCAGCTGGTGGAAGACGCTTTCAATCTGTAAAGCGCCCACCGGATTTAGAGAACACCATAAGGGAAACGACATGGCTACCGAGATCAAAGCGCCAACCTTTCCGGAATCCGTTGCCGAAGGTACTGTGGCTACGTGGCACAAAAAGCCGGGTGACAGCGTCGAGCGTGACGAACTGATTGTTGAAATCGAAACCGACAAAGTGGTGCTGGAAGTGGTGGCACCTGAAGCGGGCACCCTGACTGACGTAATGGCCGAAGAGGGCGAAAGCGTCGCGTCTGAGCAGGTGCTTGGCAAAATCGGTGAAGGCAGCGCTTCAGGCGACAGCGGTAAAAAAGAAGAGCCATCTTCTGATGAGCCGAAAGCCGAGAAAGCTGATCAGCAAGACGAAAAGAAAGAAGAGAAAACAGAAGAGAAGAAAGCCAGCGGCGGCAAGCAGCATGATGTAAAAGCGCCGAGCTTCCCTGAGTCTATCCAGGAAGGCACCGTGGCGACTTGGCACAAAAAGGTCGGTGAAGCGGTTAAGCGCGATGAAGTGCTGGCTGATATCGAAACCGATAAAGTCGTACTGGAAGTGGTTGCGCCTGCTGACGGTGCGCTGGCAGAAATCAAAGCCGAAGAGGGCAGCCAGGTAGAGTCCGAAGCAATTCTCGCGGTCTTCACCGAAGGTGGCGGTAGCAACGTAGCAACAGCGGCTGATAAAGAGCCAGCCGCCTCTGCTGACGATGGCGCCAGCGATGAGAAAATGGGCGACAAGATCGTCGCACCGGCGGCGCGCAAGCTGGTTGCCGAGCACGACCTTGACGTTGCCAAAATTGAAGGTACGGGCAAAGGCGGTCGCGTCCTGAAAGAAGACGTGCAAAAAGCCGTTAAAGATGGCTCCGCCAAGAAAGGTGCTGCCAAGTCTTCTGCGCCGAGCAACGCCGCAGCGATCCCAGCGGCTGTTGAAGGCGAGCGTGTTGAAAAACGCGTGCCGATGACCCGCCTGCGTCAAACGATTGCCAAGCGTCTGGTACAAGCTCAGCAAACCGCTGCCATGCTGACCACGTATAACGAAGTGGACATGACTGAGATCATGGCCCTGCGTGCGCAGTACAAAGACACCTTCCTAAAAGCTCACGATATCAAGCTGGGCTTTATGGGCTTCTTTGTAAAAGCGGCAACTGAAGCTCTCAAACGCTTCCCGGATGTTAATGCCTCTATCGACGGTACCGACATCGTGTATCACGGTTACCAGGATATCGGTGTTGCGGTATCCACCGACCGTGGTCTGGTGGTCCCTGTACTGCGCGACACCGACAGCATGAAAATTGCTGATGTCGAAAGAACGATTGTTGATTTCGGTAAGCGTGGTCGTGACGGCAAGCTGGGCATGGACGACATGATCGGCGGCACCTTCACCATCACCAATGGTGGTACGTTCGGTTCTCTGATGTCGACGCCGATTATCAACCCGCCGCAAACGGCTATTCTGGGGATGCACAAAATCCAGGATCGTCCGATGGCTATTAATGGCAAGGTTGAAATCCGCCCCATGATGTACCTGGCACTGTCATATGATCACCGTATGATTGATGGCAAAGACGCCGTACGTTTCTTGGTTACGCTTAAAGAATTGCTGGAAGACCCGGCACGTTTGCTGCTGGACGTCTAAGGTACGTAGACCACGTATCCTTGCGTATTGATATTTCGATACGCGCCACCCTTCTTATGCAGTCGCACACCGCTCTTCTCTCGGCAATGTAAAGACGAGAGAAGAGCACCGAGCTAAAGGAGCCAACATGGCTGACAAGTTTGATGTGATCGTTATCGGCGCCGGCCCTGGCGGTTACGTAGCTGCTATCCGCGCAGCGCAAATGGGCCTGAAAACAGCCTGTGTTGAAAAATGGGTTAACAAGGAAGGCAAGACTGTTCACGGCGGCACCTGCCTGAACGTCGGTTGTATTCCTTCCAAAGCGCTGCTGGAAACCTCACATAAGTTTGTTGAAGCACGTGATCACTTTGCTGAAGTTGGCATCGAGATTGACGCGCCGAAGGCTAACATCGCCAAAATGCTCGAGTTCAAAAACTCGGTCATTAACAAAAACGTGGGCGGCATCAGCGCACTGTTCAAGGCCAACGGTGTTACTTCGCTGGAAGGTAAAGGTAAAGTTACTTCGTCTACCGAAGTTGAAGTAACCGACCACGATGGCAACGCCACGACCTACACGGCTGACAACATCGTTATCGCCGCAGGCTCCGTGCCGGTTGAAATTCCGCCGACGCCGCTGACCGACGACCTGATTGTGACGTCTACAGGCGCACTTGAGTTTACCGAAGTACCCAAGCGTTTGGGTGTGATCGGTGCTGGTGTTATCGGCTTGGAGCTGGGCAGCGTCTGGAAGCGTTTAGGTTCTGACGTGACCGTTCTTGAAGCCATGGACAGCTTTTTGCCGATGGTTGACGGCGCGATTGCCAAAGAGACCCAGAAGCTGCTCAAGAAACAGGGTCTGGACATCAAACTGGGCGCACGCGTGACCGGCTCTGAAGTCAAGGACAACGAAGTCGTCGTTAAGTACACCGACGGTGACGGCGAGCAGGAAATGACCTTCGACAAACTGATTGTTTGTGTGGGTCGTCGTCCTTATACGCAAGGCGTGATTGCCGATGGCGTAGGCGTTGAGCTTGACGAGCGTGGCTTTATCTTCGTTGATGACCAGTGCCGTACTAATGTCCCGAGCGTTTATGCAATCGGTGACTGTGTACGTGGTCCAATGCTTGCTCATAAAGCGTCTGAAGAAGGCGTTATGGTCGCTGACATTATCGCTGGCCATAAAGCTGAAATGAATTACGACGCCATCCCCAGCGTTATCTACACCTCGCCTGAAGTCGCGTGGGTAGGTATAACCGAGCAAGATGCCAAAGCGAAAGGCATTGAAGTCAAAACCGGCTCTTTCCCGTTCTCTGCCAACGGTCGTGCGCTTGCCAACAATGCGCCTGAAGGTATGGCCAAGATTATTGCCGATGCCGAAACAGACCGCATTCTGGGTATGCACATCGTCAGTCAGCACGCGGGTGAGCTGATTGCCCAAGGCGTTATCGCGATGGAATTTGGTTCCAGCGCTGAAGATCTAGCGTTGACCTGCTATGCCCACCCGAGCACTTCTGAAGCTATTCATGAAGCGGCTCTCGCGGTGGAAGGCCATGCAATCCACATGGCTAATCGTAAAAAGCGCAAATAAGTTCAGCGGTAACTACCAGGCGCCACCATTAGGTGGCGCATCACTTTCGGGCATGTTGTAAAATAGCGCGCGAAAGTACGGGGACAGCCCGTTTTTAAAACGGGTTGTCGTTCGAGTCACATGCAACCAATGGCATGAATCGATGAACCTTCACGAGTATCAAGGCAAACAGCTGTTTGCTGATTATGGTCTACCAGTGTCTAAAGGCTTTGCCGTGGACACTCCCGAAGAAGCAGTAGAAGCCTGCAAAAAGATCGGCGGCGACATGTGGGTAGTTAAAGCCCAGGTGCACGCAGGTGGCCGTGGTAAGGCGGGTGGCGTTAAGCTGATCAAAGATCCGGCTGAAGCGAAGGCATTTGCCGAGCAGTGGCTGGGCAAAAACCTGGTAACCTTTCAGACTGACGAACAAGGTCAGCCGGTTGCCAAGATTCTGGTAGAGACCTGCACTGATATCGCCGATGAGCTTTACCTCGGTGCCGTTGTCGATCGTACTACCCGTCGCGTGGTCTTCATGGCCTCGACCGAAGGTGGTGTTGAAATCGAAACGGTTGCTGAAGAGACGCCGGAAAAGATTCTTAAAGCCGAAATTGATCCGCTGGTTGGCGCACAGCCGTACCAGGCGCGTGAGTTGGCCTTTGCTCTGGGCCTGAAAGGCGACCAGGTCAAGCAGTTCACCAAGATCTTCCTGGGCCTATCCAAGTTGTTCCACGACAAGGATCTGGCACTTTTAGAGATCAACCCGTTGGTTATCACTGACGAAGGCAACCTGCACTGCCTCGACGCCAAACTGGGCCTCGACAGCAATGCGTTGTACCGTCACCCGGACCTGCAGGCCATGCGCGATCCTTCCCAGGAAGATCAGCGTGAAGCCGATGCAGCGAAGTGGGAACTGAACTACGTCGCACTCGACGGTAACATTGGTTGCATGGTAAACGGCGCAGGCCTGGCCATGGGCACCATGGACATCGTTAACCTGAGTGGCGGCAAGCCGGCTAACTTCCTGGACGTTGGCGGCGGCGCGACCAAAGAGCGCGTAGCAGAAGCGTTCAAGATCATCCTGTCTGACGACAACGTGAAAGCCGTTCTGGTTAACATCTTCGGCGGTATCGTACGTTGCGACATGATTGCTGAAGGCATTATCGGTGCCGTTGAGCAAGTGGGTGTCAACGTGCCGGTCGTGGTTCGCCTGGAAGGTAACAATGCCGAGTTGGGTGCTGAGAAACTGGCGTCCAGCGGTCTGAACATCATCGCTGCTACCAGTCTGACCGATGCGGCTCAGCAGGTTGTTAAAGCGGCGGAGGGCAAGTAATGAGTATCCTGATCGATAAGAACACCAAGGTCATCTGCCAGGGTTTCACCGGTGGCCAGGGCACGTTCCACTCCGAGCAGGCGATTGCCTATGGCACGCAAATGGTCGGTGGTGTTACGCCGGGCAAAGGCGGCCAGGAGCATTTGGGCCTGCCAGTTTTCAACACCGTTAAAGAAGCGGTCGAGAAAACAGGCGCGGAAGCCAGCGTTATCTACGTACCGGCTCCGTTCTGCAAAGACTCAATCCTTGAAGCTGCTAACGCTGGCATCAAGCTGATCGTTTGCATCACCGAAGGTATCGCTACGCTTGATATGCTCGACGCAAAAGTAAAATGCGACGAGTTGGGCGTGCGTCTGATTGGCCCGAACTGCCCGGGTGTTATCACGCCGGGTGAGTGCAAAATCGGTATCATGCCGGGTCACATCCACCAGCCGGGCCGTGTGGGTATCGTTTCCCGCTCTGGTACGCTGACTTACGAAGCCGTTAAGCAGACCACTGACCACGGTTTCGGTCAGTCTACCTGTGTCGGTATCGGTGGCGACCCGATTCCGGGTTCCAACTTCATCGACATTTTGGAAATGTTTGAGAAGGATCCGAAAACCGAAGCGATCGTCATGATCGGCGAAATCGGTGGTACGGCTGAAGAAGAAGCAGCCGCCTACATCAAGGATCACGTTTCCAAGCCAGTGGTTTCTTACATTGCCGGTGTTACTGCACCTCCTGGCAAGCGTATGGGCCACGCTGGCGCCATCATTTCTGGTGGTAAAGGCACGGCTGACGAGAAGTTTGCTGCTCTGGAAGACGCCGGTGTTAAAACCGTTCGTTCTTTGGCAGAAATCGGCGACGCACTGAAAGAAGTGACGGGCTGGTAAGCTGGCAAGCGGATCAAAAAGGGGTGCCGTTTGGCACCCCTTTTTTGTGTCTTCAAGTTGACTGCGTCGCCGTCACTTTACTCCTCGGCCTCACGCTTGCGCCCTTCAAGAATTTTTCTGAGTAGCGGGCGTCCTGCCATCAGCATAAATACCGGCGCCCCGGCGATCAGATAAAAATAGTAGGTGACAGCACGCCAGATCAAGATGGCGGCTGCCGCACTGCTTTGACCCACTATAGGGGCCAGCAGGGCCGACGAGGAGAGCTCTGCGCCCCCAGCACCGCCGGGCAGCAGGGTCAGCTGGCCAGCCGCCATGGAGAGCATCTGCACCAGGAAGGTCCATGCCCAGTCCAGATGTTGTCCAAGGCCGTACAGCGTGACGTAGAGAATGCTGTAGCGCACGATCCAGTGCACGATCCCGAATCCGAAGGCCAAGGCCAGCGCGGAGCGCGGCAACTGAAGGGTTTCGGTAAAGGCCTGCTTAAAGAGCAGGATGCGGCGCACCATAGCATGCTGGAGCCGTGCACTGACACGCATTCGAGACAGTAGGCGGCCGGTCACAATTAGTACGCGGCGATGATAGCGGCCTATGAGAACGACGCCGAGCAGCGCCAGGCACAAGAGTGCCATGGGCACCACCAACATCCATCCTAGGCGGGCATCAATGGAGCGCGTGATGACATAAATCATCATCGCGATCATCGAACAGAGAAAAAACAGCAGGTCAATGATCTGGTCTACAGCAAAAATGGCAGTGGTCTGCGCGGGTCGTACGCCACGTCGCGTGAGAAGGGCGATCAGTGTCAATGGCCCACCGCTTCCCCCTGGCGTGGCGCAAATGGCGAATTCAGTGGCCATTACCGTACCGGTTGCACGCATCAGGCCCATGTTGCCGGCGCGTCCCGCCAGTAGAACACGCAGCTTGGCACCGTTAAGCAGCCAGCAGACCAATATCATGCACAGCATCAGCGCAAACAGACTTGGTGGAAAACCGGCAAGTAGATGGATAAGGTCAGTGCCGCCCAATAATAGAGGGATGGCCATAACAGCGATGAGACCTGCGGTCAGCAGCCAGAGTGTTCTTTGCATGCGTTTAATTATTCAGGGGTGGGTTTGGCGCTGGGCGAGCGTTTTCAAGGCGGGTACCCATACGTGATGATAAGGTGCCAGTCTGATCGTGCTGACTGCAATGGCGCTGTAACCAACTGATCTTGGTGGTGGGCCGATAGCCTTCTTCTAACAGGCGCCGAATCGTCGTCAGCCAGTAGCGCCTTGAAATAGCATGGCACATATCCACGGGGTGTAACCCCAGGCGAATCAGTGGCGCTTGACGATGACGACGCCTGGCCCGCTCATTAACGACCCAGGACATACCGCGCCGCCAGCGGCTGCGTGCGCTCCACACTAGCGAGGGCGCCTTAATCGGTGTGTAGTCTGGCAGAAAGTACAGCTGGCCGGGGTCGCTGGTATAGGTAAACCCTTGGGTTTTCAGTGCCTGCCGTGCGCCTTCGCCTAAAAGCCAGGCGGGCGCAACGAATCCCTCCAGTGGCCAGTCTTGAGCACGAAAAAGTTCGACGCCACGCTGTAAACGTTCAAGCGCATCAGCGTAGCTGAGCGGGTAAAACTCACCTTCATAGGTATAAAGCCGTCGCATGAAGTAATCGCGCGGCGTGCGGGGGGCGGGCGCATCATCGCAGTGATAGAAACCATGTAACGCCAGTTCGTCTCCGCGCTCCCTGCGCTGATGCAGAAGCTGCAGCATGTCGGTGTCTTTAAAGGTGTTACTGCGATGATGAAAGTCAGGCACGACAAGCCAAGTCATGGGGATTTTTCCCATGCTATCGACCTCCTCGACAAAGGCGCGATAGTCCGGCCAGGTGATGGGGGCAATGTCATGGAGTACCAGTGCAAATTCCCTGTTAGCCATGCTGTGCGCTCACCGTTGCCGTATGACTAATGCCGAGAAGTTCGCGATAGTGCTGCATAACCCCCTGCACGACGATATCCCAGTCATGATGGCGTTCTACATGCGCGCGCGCGCGACGGCCCATGGCTTTTGCATCGTTTTCGAAAAGCGCCTGAATGCTGCGAGCCATATCTTCACTGTCCAGTGGTCGACACAGCATTCCGCACTCTTCGGGAATGTTTTCGGTCAGCGCACCGGCGCGGGCTGCCACTACCGGAATGCCACAAGCCATGGCTTCCAGCACAATCAGCCCGAAGGTTTCCTGGGTGCCCGCATGCAACAACGCATCGCTACTGGCGAAATAACGTGCAATCTCGGCGGTCGGGCAAAAATGATTGATGACCGTTACGTTGTCGGGAACCTGAGTTGGCATTGAGGAGCCGATCATCAGTAAATGATAGCGCTGTGTGGATGTGCCGCTCTTCAGGCGGCGCATGGTCTCCAGCAGGATCGACAGGTTTTTTTCCTGCGAGCCACGCCCGGCAAAAACCAGCAGGCGTGTGTCATCATCAAGCCCCAGCTCGACCCTGACCTGCTCATCGCGAAGTTCAGGACGAAAGGTGGTGAGATCTACGCCCAGCGGCTGAACGCGAACCTCCTTAATACCCAGCCCTTCGAGTCGCTCTGCCATCACACGGCTCGGAGCGAGGACGCGATCATAGTGATCATAAAGCCGCGAGATGTAGCCATTGATCAACGAACGTGACCAGCCCCCTAGCCGATTGCTGATCATGGTGGGTAGGTCGGAGTGGTAAAAGGCTATCAGCGGGATATCGAGCTCACGGGCGCTTGCGATGGCCGCCCAGCCGACGGTATACGGGTCGCCGGCTTCGATCAGGTCCGGACGCACCTCATTAAGCGCTCGCCGCCAGGGACGCCTTGTCAATGGGAAGCGATAGCCATTGCTGAAAGGCAGTGGGGTTGCGGGCACATCAACACGGTGATCTTGGGCTATATACACATGGCGCTCGCCAGGCACCAGCAGGGTATGGCGAGCATCGGCCAGGGCGTTCAAGCGATGACGCTTGGCATCAAGATAGGTACGTACGCCGCCACTGGAGGGCGCATAAAACATGGTCATGTCGGCAATATGCACTACGCCGATACCTCCTCGAACCACTGATAGTTGAGCGGGCGACTTATGATTGCAAACGCAGGGGGCTGCAGGCGCCCCCTGTATAATGTGTCATTTTGTTGACCGCTGAAGCAAGCGGCAAGCGGCTATTGCCAGGTTGCCGAGGTCATAAGCCCGCCCATATGGGCGGGCAGACACTTTAGGCGGGGCGTGCCACCAGCGAACGGGTCTCTTCACGCGCTTCTACCAGCGCAACACGCAGGCTATCGCCCAGTTTATAGCGCTCTTCACCCTCGATCTGAATGCGTCCCTCTTTATCATCGATAGCCACTTTGTCGCGGTCGCTATGCATCAAGGGAGCTGGAACAAACGCGGTAGCGCCATTCTCAATCAGGCGTACGCGCATTCCGCCACGGTTAATCGCCATAATGTCAGCTTCAAACGTGTCCTGGTTCTGCGCCGCAGGCGTTAAGAAGCGCACGTAGAGCCAGTCTTTCACATCACGCTCGGCCATCCGGTTTAGGCGGCGGCGCTCGGTGAGCTGCTCGGTTAACGCCTGGCTTGCTTCTGCCGGGGCCTGTTCGCTTTTCAGTACGCGTTTGATCAAACGGTGATTGACCATATCGCCATACTTACGAATCGGCGATGTCCAGGTCGCGTAAGCAGCCAAGCCAAGGCCAAAGTGCGGGCCGGGCTGAGCAGACATGCTGGTAAAGCCCTGGAAACGACGCAGACGGGCATCCAGCCAAGCGTCATCGCGGCTCTCAAGCGCGCGCTTAAGCTCTTTGTAGTGATCAAGTTCCGTTAACGCTTCACGCTCAACGGTAATCTCCTGGCTTGCCAGGAACTCTTGCGCCGCCTCGGCTTTTTCAGGCTCAAAGGCACGATGCACGTTAAAGATACCGTGGCCGATGTGGCTTGCCAGGAAGTCCGCGCAGCAGGCGTTGGCCGCAATCATCGACTCTTCAATCATGCGGTTGGCGATGCGCCGGTCTTCGGTATTGATCGCCAGCACATTGCCTGCCGCATCCAGCTCAAAAACGTAATCGGGGCGATCTTTAAAGACCAGTGCGTGCTCGTTGCGCCAGGCGGTACGTGCTTCGGTGAGCTCCTGCAGCGCAGTAAGCTGCTCGGCGATGTTATCTTCGGGTGCCCAATCGCCTTGACCGTCAATCCAGTCAGAAACGCGGTCATACACGAGCCTGGCGTGCGATTTAACGTTCGCCGCGAAGAAGCGGTAGTCACCCAAGCTGCCGTCGGCATTGATAACCAACGTGCAAGCGAGTGTCGGACGCTCTTGGCCTTCCCGTAGCGAACACAGGTCATCGGCCAACTGTTCCGGCAGCATGGTCACGTTTTGGCCCGGTAGGTACACGGTGAAGGCGCGGGTACGTGCTTCCAGGTCAGCGGCATGCCCCTCTTCTACATAGGCAGTGGGGTCCGCAATCGCGACGCTTAGCTGCCAGCCGCCTTCCGCGTGTTTGCTTACGTGTAGCGCATCATCCATATCGCGGGTTTTTTCACCGTCGATAGTGAAGAAGGGCTGCTCGGTAAGGTCTTCGCGGGTCAGGCCTTCTTCGTGTAATGGCCATTCGGTGCCCGCATCGGGGCAGTCCTGTTCCAGCGCGTGACGGGCAAGTGTGACGCGCCATGGCACCGCAGGGTCGTCCGACTTGGCGACCAGCTCATCAATCTGGGCAAAAAAGCCGCGGTCATTCTCTTTAAGCGGATGGCGAACCAGGCGGGCAACCACCCAGTCACCATCGGCAATGCTGGCTTCATCCAGGCTGTTTTTGATACGTGACTTGATCACATTACGAATAGAAGAGTGATCAGGGACGACGGCCAAACGATCTTCGCGCTTTTGAACACGCGCCACAAAGCGGTCAAGACCGGCTTCAATCAGCTTTTCAGGCTCAACCGATTTCTTGTCACCGTTTTCGTGAATCACCGCTTCTACGCGGTCACCGTGAATCACCTGCTTCATCGCGGGAGGCGGCACGAAGTAGGATTCACCGTTATCGGTTTCGAGAAAGCCAAAGCCTTTCTCGGTGGCTTTAATCACCCCTTCAGCGCGCGGGGTGGTATCACGAATTTGTTGCTTGAGCTGAGCAAGCATAGAATTATTCTGAAGCATGAGATCAATCAGTTGGCGAGAGTAGCTTGCCACTATACGGATTCCCAGGGGCTGCGCCAATTATCCGCCGTGGAAGTTGATGTTAGTTAGATAGTATCTTAGATAGTATCAAGGTGTTACATAGCTTGAGGAGGATCGGTTAAGCTGATGTTTCATTAATGGAGAGCGCACGTTATGACACCACGGCTGATTGCTTCTGATCTTGATGGCACCCTGTTGGGGCGCGACCATCGCTTGCACGAAGATACCATTGAGGTCTTAAGAACGTTGGTAAACCAGGGGCATCACTTGGTGCTTGCATCAGGACGCCACTACGCCGATATGCGTGTCTTTAGAGATCAGCTCAATGTCCCCATCCATTTAATCAGCAGTAACGGTGCCTATACACACGACCCTAACGATCAATTGCTGGCGGCCTACCATGTCGGGTCCCCTCAGGCTGCCGCGTTGATTAAATTGCCGCGCCCGGACAATGTACGGTTAAGCCTTTACCTGGACGATGCCTGGTACATAGATGCTGAGTCGCCCAGCCATTTGGAAATGCATGCAGCCACGGGCTTTGTCTACCAAGTGGTGCCGCCGGAGAAGATGCCTACCGAGGGGATAGGTAAGGTGCTTTACGGCGGGCGCCCCGATGCGCTGTTAAAGGTCGAAACCGCCATCCGCGAAATTAATGATGGCTCGCTTCACGTGACTTATTCAACCAGCGATTCGTTAGAGATTATGGCGGGAGGCGTCAATAAGGGAGTGGCACTGTCGGCGCTGCTCAAGCGCCTCTCGGTTGCACCTGAAGATTGCCTCGCTTTTGGCGACAACCTCAACGACGTTGAGATGCTAAGCCTGGTGGGCGAGCCGCACTTCATGATTAACTCACACCCAGAAATGGCCGGCAGGCTAAACGCCGCGCGGCAGATAGGCCACCACGGCGATGCCGGTGTGGCCGAGCTGTTACGCGAGCGATTTGCACTCTGAAAGCGACATTAAAAAGAAGATTCGTTAGCGCCCGTTCCATCATTAGTCGAAGGGGACTTGAGATGCCTGGTCCCCTCGACCATCATCATGGCCCCAGAACGACAACAACATAGGGCCAAAGCCGCTGCAATGACGACACCCGCTGCTACCTTGATTGTGGTCGATGACGATCCGGAAATTCGTGAGCTGCTTGCTGATTATCTGGGTCGCCACGGTTATCGTGTTTTCACCGCCGATGGCGCCGAAGCGCTACATGCTCTGCGCTTGGAGTGTTCTCCCGACTTGCTGATTGTCGATTTAATGTTGCCCGGCGATGACGGGTTTACCATCTGCCGTGATGTGAGAAAACATAGCGATGTGCCGATTATTATGCTCACGGCCAGTGCTGATGAGACCGATCGAATTCTCGGCCTGGAGTTAGGTGCTGATGACTACCTGAGCAAGCCATTTAACCCCCGCGAGCTGTTAGCGCGCATTAAAGCAGTATTGCGGCGTACGCGCAGTGATGCGGCGCCTATTCCCACAGGGCAAGCGCGTTGGGTGGGGTTCGGTCAGTGGCAGCTGGATCGCATGACGCGAGAGCTGATTGACGAGAAGGGTGAGCGTACCTCGCTCTCAGGGGCCGATTTTCAACTACTTCAAGTGTTTCTGGAACACCCTGCCACGGTGCTCTCGCGGGATGATCTCTATGCGCTGACCCGGGGGAGAGACGCGCCGCCGTTTGATCGCTCCATTGATGTTCACGTTTGTCGGCTTCGCCAGCGGTTGGGCGAAGATGCTCAGCATTCACAACTGATCCGCACGGTGCGAGGGGCGGGCTATGTGTTAACCGCCCAGGTAGATGCATTAACGTGAAAGCGACAGGATGGAGAGGCATTAGACGTAGGCTGGCCCGCTGGCTGCCCGCCTCTCTGCGTGGGCGCTTTGTCATTATCATGATCGCAGGAGTGCTGGTGGCTCAAGGGGCCAGCTACGCGATCTGGACATCCCAGGTGCGCTCCAGCCATTTGGCCCAGCTGGATGAGCTATCTACTAATATGGCGTTTAGCATCGCCTCCACCATGAAGTTTTTCCGCTCACTGCCCGTGGATTATCGTCACATCGTGCTTGATCAGCTGCGTAATATGGGCGGCACGCGTTTTTTTGTGAGCGTTAACGAGCGCCGACTCATGGTCAACGATATTGGCTCAGGGCTGGAAAAAGAAGTCGTCGTGAACAACGTACGTTCGGTGCTCACTCGCGAGCTTAATATTGACGATGTCGTCGTCGAATTTTCGCGTCCGGAAAATCTGCGCGTACTCAATAACGAGGTGCTGCTTTATGACCTGCCGCCCCGTTGGGGGCAGCACAGCCTGATGATGGAGCCGCTATCGCCGCCCATTTTAGTCGTACAGTTAGAGCTTTCACCCGGCACCTGGCTTTACGTTGCCACGCTCCTGGGTGTGCCCGATATTTTTAGCGGCTATCGCTGGCTTTCTGAAGAGCGTTTGCTGGTAGGGCTTTTGGTACTGCTGAGCGTGTTGGCGCTTTCGTTACTGGGCATTACCAGCGTGACCCGGCCGCTGGCACGGCTTTCACGCGCGGCCAGGCAGTTGGGAGATGACCTTGATATTCCCCCCTTAAAGGAGAGCGGCCCCAAAGAGGTGGCGGCCACTGCCATTGCGTTTAATCGAATGCAGCGACGCATACGCGAGCAGATTGAGGAGCGCGAGCGGCTGTTCTCCGCTATTTCTCATGACCTAAAAACACCGATCACCCGTATGCGCCTGCGTGCCGAGATGCTGGATGACACGCTCCAGCGCGAGCGTTTTTGTGCCTCTCTGGACGAATTGGATAGTTTGGTAAAAGGCGCGCTGGCATCGGTAAAAGGGCTGGACCTGCATGAAGAACCAGTGCCTGTCTCCCTGGAGCAACTGCTTGAAGAACTGGCCGAGGCGCTTAGCTTGCAAGGGGGGGAGGTCAAGATTGAGCGCCAGAGTGCCGTCAACATCGAGCCGATTGTTGCCAAGCCTCTAGCGCTAAAGCGTTGCCTGGCCAATTTGCTTGAGAACGCGATTTTTTACGGTAAGCAGGCGGATATCTATCTGTTTGATGAGGAGGAAAGCGTCACCTTACAGATACGCGATTACGGCCCGGGCATTCCTGAAAAGCAGCTAGAACGCGTGTTTTCGCCCTTTGTAAGGCTGGAACCCTCTCGCAGCCGCCATACCGGTGGTAGCGGCTTGGGGTTAGGCATTGCCAAGCATATCGTCCGGGCACACGGTGGCAATATTCAGCTTGCCAACCATGCCGAACAAGGCCTAATCGTGACCCTTACGCTACCGCGTCAGGAAACTATTACGGGTTTGTAATAAACCTCCAGCACTATGCAGCACTCGGTAACTCACGTTGCTGCTTTTCCTGGAGTAACCTTCTAAAGGCCGACCGTCCGAGAGGACAATAACAATATCAGGAGCGACGCAATGCCGATGTTTAAGAAAACCACCCTCGCACTCGCCTTAGCCGGGGCTACACTTGCCGCGACAGCTCACGCCGATGACGTCGAAGTACTTCACTGGTGGACCTCCGGCGGTGAAGCCCGCGCTGCCAACGTGCTTAAAGAGCTGATGGAAGCGGAAGGTTATGGCTGGCAGGATTTTGCTGTCGCCGGGGGCGGTGGTGAAACGGCGATGACCGTGCTCAAGTCGCGTGCCATGTCTGGGAATCCTCCTTCAGCGGCTCAAATCAAGGGGCCTGAAATCCAGGAGTGGGGCGAGCTGGGTCTGTTAGGTAATCTTGATGATGTCGCAGACGCCGAAGGCTGGAATGAACTGCTGCCTGAGGTTGTCGCCAATATCATGCGCTATGACGGTCAGTATGTGGCGGTACCTGCTAACGTCCACCGGGTGAACTGGCTTTGGGCCAACCCTGAAGTACTGGACGCTGCTGGGGTTGAAATGCCAACGACCCTGGACGAGCTGTTTGTCGCGGGAGAGGCCATTCGCGAAGCGGGCTTTGTGCCGCTGGCGCACGGTGGCCAAGCCTGGCAAGACGCTACGGTATTTGAAAGCGTGTTATTAGGTGGTCAAGGCAGTGAGTTTTACCAAGCGGCGTTGGTGGATTTAGATCCGGAAGCGCTGGGCGGCGATCAAATGATCGAGTCGCTGGAAGACTTTAAGCGTCTGCGTGAGCTAATGGACGAAGGTATGCCTGGGCGTGACTGGAACATTGCCACTGCGATGGTGATTGAAGGCGTGGCAGGTATGCAGTTGATGGGCGACTGGGCCAAAGGTGAGTTTACCGCGGCGGGACTGACAGCCGGTGAAGAGTATCTGTGTGCAGCGGCACCCGGCACGGAAGACGCATTTACCTTCAACATTGATAGTCTGGCCATGTTCCGGGTAACGGATGACGGCGAGCGTGAGGCGCAACAGGCATTGGCACGTTTGGTGCTTGAACCTACTTTCCAGGAAGCCTTCAACCTGGCGAAAGGCTCAATTCCAGCGCGTCCTGACCTGGATATGAATGAATTCGACAGCTGTGCTCAGCAGTCGCTGGCCGACTTTCAGCGCACCGCTGAAGAGGGCGGTTTAGTGCCCAGTATGGCGCACGGCATGGCCGTTCGCGCGGATGTACAAGGGGCTATTTTTGACGTCGTAACTAACTACTTCAATAGTGCTGATATGACCGCCGAAGAAGCCGCTGAACGCATGGTGAGCGCAGCGCAAGCGGCCTCGTTCTAACGCGCTTTTCGCTTGGCTTGGTTTAGCCTGACTCAGGTAGGGCGCAGGCAATACCGCCAGGAAATGCTGTAGGGCGCCGCCGCAACGGCGGCGCTTGAGTTTACGGGTAAGCCACTTCTTTTATAAGAGTTACCTCCCCATGAAAAATACCTCTGCGCTGCGCCTAGCGCCTGGTGCCAAGCGGTCAACATCTTCTGGTGGTCTGCAGGCGTGGCTTCCGCGCCTGGTATTGGCGCCGTCGGTAGCGATTTCGCTGTTCTTTGTTTACGGCTTTATGCTGTGGACCTTCGTGCTCTCGTTGACCAGCTCGCGCATGCTGCCCAGCTACGATTTTGTGGGCTTTGGGCAATATGCCCGTTTAATGGCGAACGACCGCTGGTGGGTTGCCTCAACCAACCTGATGATTTTTGGCGTGCTGTTTGTGGCCATTTGTCTGGTAATCGGTGCGTTTCTGGCCATTTTGCTGGATCAAAAAATTCGCCAGGAAGGCGCGCTGCGCACCATTTATCTCTATCCCATGGCGCTTTCATTTATCGTCACTGGCGTAGTGTGGAAGTGGTTGCTTAACCCGCAGCTGGGTATTCAAGCGATGGTGCAGAGCTGGGGTTTTGAGTCCTTTCGCTTTGACTGGATTATTGACCCCGATATGGCTATCTACACGCTGGTCATTGCGGCCGTATGGCAGGCATCCGGGTTTGTCATGGCGCTGTTTCTGGCCGGGCTGCGCGGCATCGACGACAGCATTGTCAAAGCGGCTCAGTTAGATGGTGCAAGCCTGCCGCGCATTTACTGGCGTGTGGTAATGCCTTGCCTGCGCCCGGTGGTGTTTAGTGCCGTAATGATTTTGGCGCATATTGCGATCAAAAGTTTTGACCTGGTGATTGCCCTGACTGGCGGCGGGCCTGGGTACGCGACCGACTTACCGGCCACCTTTATGTATGCCCACGCGTTTAATCGCGCCCAGATTGGCTTGGGGTCTGCGAGTGCCATGCTCATGCTTGGCGGCGTGCTGGCGATTTTGATTCCTTATCTCTACTCCGAATTAAGGAGCCGTAAGCATGGATAATGTCATTCGTCGCCAAACCTTCGCGGCCCGGTTGGGTCGTGTTGTGCTGTACGGCGTACTGATTCTTGCTGCGCTGTTTTATATCCTGCCGCTTATCGTGATGTTGATGACCTCGGTGAAGCCGCTTAGTGAAATCAGCGCCGGAACACTTTTATCGTGGCCACAAAATCCGACCCTCGCGCCCTGGACAAAAGCCTGGGGAGAAGCCTGTACCGGCATGCGTTGCGATGGCGTCGGCGGTTATTTCTGGAACTCCTTTGCGATCGTTATACCCGCGGTATTGATCTCAACCACCATCGGCGCACTTAACGGCTACGCGCTCACCAAATGGCGCTTTAAGGGGTCCGAATTGGTGTTTGCGTTAATGCTGTTCGGCTGCTTCATTCCCTTTCAGGTGGTGTTGCTGCCCATGGCGCAAACCCTGGGTTGGCTGGGCATTTCCAGCTCACGTGCTGGCTTGATACTGGTGCATGTGGTGTTTGGGATTGCGTTTACCACGCTCTTCTTTCGTAACTTTTATGTGGGTATTCCCAACGAGCTTGTGTCGGCTGCGAAGTTGGACGGCGCCGGATTCTTCCGCATTTTCTGGCGAATCCTGCTGCCGGTTTCTGCACCGATCATCGTCGTCTCGGTGATTTGGCAGTTCACTCAAATCTGGAATGACTTTTTGTTTGGCGTGGCCTTTTCGGCCCACAACACTCAGCCCGTGACCGTGGCGCTTAATAATCTTGTCAACACTTCCACCGGCGTACGTGAATATAACGTCGATATGGCAGCGGCGATGATCGCAGCGCTACCCACCCTGGTGGTGTACGTACTGGCAGGCAAATACTTCGTGCGTGGGTTAACCGCCGGTTCCGTCAAAGGCTAGTTGTGAGAAGAGCCTGATAACAAAACAGGATGTTTTTTATGTCGACATTAGAAATTCGCAACGTTCGTAAAGAGTTTGGCAGCGAGCGAGTGCTGAAAGACGTCAGTATTTCGATTAATTCCGGTGATTTTTTGATTCTGGTCGGGCCTTCTGGCTGCGGCAAGTCCACGCTAATGAACGCGATTGCCGGGCTTGAGCCGGTGACCAGCGGCCATATTTTGATTGATGGCGAAGACGTTACCTTTAACACGCCTGCCGAGCGCGATATCGCCATGGTGTTTCAGTCCTATGCGCTTTATCCCAGCATGACCGTGCGCCAGAACATTAGCTTCGGGTTAGAGATGCGTAAAGTGCCCAAAGCCGAACGCGAAGCCTCAGTAGAGCGCGTGGCAGACTTACTGCAAATCACCCACCTGCTGGAGCGCAAGCCTGCCCAGCTTTCCGGCGGGCAGCGCCAGCGGGTGGCGATGGGGCGGGCGCTGGCGCGGGAGCCCAAGGTCTATCTGTTCGATGAGCCGCTTTCCAACCTGGATGCCAAGCTGCGCGTTGATATGCGCACCGAAATCAAAAAGCTTCACCAGCGCCTAGGCACCACGATTGTCTACGTTACTCATGACCAGGTAGAAGCAATGACGCTGGCCGACTGCATTGCCGTCATGCGTGACGGCAATATCCTCCAGCTTGGCAGCCCTGATGAGGTGTATAACAACCCGGTCGATATGTTTGTGGCGGGCTTTATGGGGTCGCCCTCCATGAACTTTATTCGCGCGATGCTGGAAAAAGAGAGCGACCGCTACCAGCTGCGAATTGCAACGCCAGGTGAGACGGACTTACTGCTTCCCTGGCCTGAAAGCCGTATGACGCCCGATATGGACGAGCGTCTTAATCAACCGGTCATTCTTGGCCTGCGTCCGGAACACTTTAGCGAAGAGGATGTGCGTCTAACGGCGCAGGCCGAAGGCACGCTGCTCAACGCAAATATCAGCGTGGTAGAGCCGACCGGTGCGGATATCCTGCTGCGGTTGCCGCTGGGCGAGCAGGAAGTTACTGCCCGCGTTGGTCCTAAATGCCCGGTTGTCGCCGGAACGCGCCTGGCGCTGCGTATTGATATGGAACAAGCCATTCTGTTTGATGCGGTGAGCGAGCAGCGAATCGCTTAGCCAGTGGCTACTCCCTGGTCCGTGTGGCCTGGGCAGGCTCTTTATCCAGCCGTTTGATCTGGCGCCAGAGGTCCTGGCGCAGGTCGGCCATTCTGGGTTGCTCTTCGGGCATGAAGGCTACCGGACGGCAGAGGCGCTGGGCACGTAGCCCCAAACGGGCGCTAAGCAGCCCGGTGGCCAGGCCTTGGCTTGCGCGAGTGGAAATTCGCCCAGCCAGGTGCAGCGAGAGCATATCCATACTGGCATCGGCGGCGAGTTCGCTTACGCCTGCAAACGCCATGTTGCGCAACACGTTTCTAAACAGACGTAAGCGGCTGGCGTAACCAAGTTCCAGGCCGTAAAGCCGGCATAACCTGTCGACCATGGCGAGACTGCGCCAGGCTACCAGCGCCATATCCACCAGCGTAAGGGGGCTGATCGCCACCATAATGGCGGTTTCCCCAGACATACGGGTTATCAGGCGCTGCGCCTCACGATCGCGGGGTGCCAACAAGTGGTGGCGCAGCAGCGCCTGAACTTCCTCTCCGTTATGATGCGGCTCACAGGCGCGCTCAAACGCTTGCCAGTGGGGATCGTCCGCTGAAAGCTTTAATTGCTGGCGAAGCTCTTCGGCCATTTTCTTTGCCTGATGGGGCGAGCGTTGGGGCAGTTCAGCTAAATCGCTACGCAGTCGATCATGGCGTTTCAGACGCCTTAATCGGCCGAGTTCTCTGATCAGTGACATGCCCCCTAAGCCAATCAGGCTGATGCCAAACAGCTGCCACGCCAAATTCATCCACGCTGACTGGGAAAGCGCATCGGGAATGCCGGTGGCCAGTTCGATGATGCCCAGCGTGGCTCCACCTGCCAAGGCAAACATTAACCCCCAGCGGCGTTTGCGTGGGGCGCCCAGGCTGGTAGCGGGCAACGCCTGTTCCTCGGCCGCCGTTATAAGGGGCTGGTCATCGTCGGTTGCTTCAAAGCGCTGCTGCTGGCGTAGGCGGGTCTCCTGCTCGGTAACCGTGTCGGGCGTATCGTGCAGGCGAAAATTACGCCGTGGCTGTGGGTCGGTCATGCGAGTTTATCTCCAATCAGCCAATCAATGGCGGCGTCCATTCGGATATGTGTCAGTGCATCCGATGCCGATGGCATGGGTCGAAAGCTGGGGAAGTCAAAGCCCTGGTGCTGCCAGAAGTCGGCATTGGGCAGGCGGGTCGGGACATCGCCTGGGTAAACCAGCACGTCTTCTCCTTCAAGCGTCGTGCCGCGTAGCGCCGAGGAGCGTTTTCCATCTTGCAATACTTCGCGTGCCTCG
Source organism: Halomonas citrativorans (assembly GCF_014898005.1). Lineage (NCBI taxonomy): Bacteria > Pseudomonadati > Pseudomonadota > Gammaproteobacteria > Oceanospirillales > Halomonadaceae > Halomonas > Halomonas citrativorans. The sequence continues at coordinate 44,868 of NZ_JABUYX010000005.1, read as the reverse complement.
GTGGCCCGAATAGCTGCAAGCGACAGCGCTTTTACCGGCACGTTGGCAAAGCGTAAATCCTTCAGCGGTTCGGCTAGCAACGCTTCCAGTAACTGTACAACATGGCTGTGCTGGTCAGGCGTTACGTGATCCGCTTTGGTGGCGGCGATGGCCAAACGGTCAATTTTGGGTGCGAACAGCCGCGATAGCAGGCTGCGTTTGCCGTAGTCGAAGCTTTGCATTAATTGATGCAGCGCACGGGAAAGGTCCTCAAACCGTTCTGGCCCGGCGTTCAGTGCACCCAGTACATCGACCAGTACAATCTGGCGATCAAAACGCCTGAAATGATCACGATAGAAGGGCTTCACCACCTGTTGCTGATAGTAGCGAAAACGGGCAGCAAGCGTGGCGTAAAGGCTGCTTTGGGGCAGGCTGTTGAGCATTTCCCTGGAAGCATCAAGATGGGGCAGGGGGAAAAACTGCAGCACCGGGGCGCCCGCCAGCTCACCGGGAAGCAAAAAACGCCCCGGTTGAAGGTCCGAAAAGCCCGCCGCCTTGGCACGACGAAGCCCTTGCGCATAGGCGTCAGCCAAGTGCGCCAGTTGAGCTTCGTCCGCTTCAGAGGCGGGGGCTAAAGATTTCACCGCGTTTAACCACTCGCTGAAGAGTGCGCGCCGCTGCTCGCCTTCCAACAAGGGCTGGGCCTGGCACCAGCTGTAAAAATCGTGCTGCAGCAGCGGTAAATCGAGCAGCCATTCGCCTGGGTAGTCAAACAGGTCCAGCGTTAAATGGGCGATATCCGGCGACAGCCAGCCGCTTTGCGCAGGCCGATAGCGCAACTGCAGGCGTAATTCGCTGATGCCCCGTGTCGGTTCGGGCCAGCGCGGCGGCGTATCGCGCAGCGCCGCCATGCCTGGGTCGTAGGGGAAACGGGGAACGCCAAGATCGGGTTGATTAAGCCGCTGTGCGCCCAGTAAGCGGCCATCTCGGGCGGCGGGCAATAAATCCAGCCTTGCCTCGACGCCCGCATGACGTAGCTGGTTCACCAACGAGGTTAAAAACGCCGTTTTGCCCGCTTGTGATAGCCCCGTTACCGCTAAGCGCAGCTGACGGTCTCGGCCTCGTTCCAGTAAGTTACTCAGTTCGCGGCTTAACGGCTGGCGCATCCTGGCGTTCCTTTTGTTAATCCTGAATTCAGAAGTCATGGGGCCGTGGCCGTAAGCGGCTCACGTAGTGAGCGAACATTAGTGGCTGGCGGCGTTGCAAACGTAATGGCTAATTTGGTTGCTAGCATAGTGAATAGCATAGCCAAGGGTTGATGAACCGTGCATTAACCGCGACTTAGCGTTGTCCCCAGCAGGTGCTGGGCGCCTGGTACCAGCCACACCGGGTCAAGGCGCGTGTTGGCGGCTTCAATGCACAAAAAATGGCGCGCGGCGTCAGCAGGTGTGTCGCCGGGAGGGTTCGCACCGGGGTGCCACACCACGGTTGAATCACTTGACTGCTTGGCAACGCGCAAGCGGCGCACGCCATCATCTAGAAGCACGGCTTCATTGCTGTGATAAATTCGGTCGATGCCGCCACGGATAGCCAGCGTGCCTTGGTGCTCGGACTCCGCAAAATCACGCAGTTTGTCCAGGTAACGGGCGCCCGCAAGACCTTCCACACGACACTGATGCACGTCATCAACGGCTAAATAGGTGTGCAGCGCACCGCTGGTTTTAACCGGCGTATCGCCGATATTTTCACTGATAAGCTCAACATTTAAGCGCTGCGCGTTGGCCTGAACCACCACGCGTGCGGTGAGTTGGTTGTGCAGAGGGTGCTCGGGAGAAAGGTGCACCTCAATTCCCTCTGCGTGCTCATCAACGGCGTCCAGCCGCCAACTGGCTTGGCGAGCCAAACCGTGGAATGGGCCGTCGCGTTCAGGACTTTCGTCGGCGTAGCGCTCGTCTGCAAACCAGGGCCAGCATAATGGGATGCCGCCGCGTATAACGTCGGGCATTGCGGGCGGTGTCGGTGTTACCCAAAGCCAGCCGGTATCATTGGCAGGTTTGAAGTGAAGCACTTGGGCGCCTTGTAGGCTGATGGCAAGCTCGCCCCAGGGCATATTGAAAAGAGCGACATTGCGTCCTTCCCACGTCGTTATTTGCTGGCCGTCTACGCTAGCCATAAGAGTTACGAGTGAATCAGGGGTCATGAGCGTTCCTTAAAAGGGTGTGTATCAAATCAGGCAGGATTGTCGCGCTGTGTGCTATGGTAGGACAAGCATAATGAGTAGGTAAAACGCCTAGGTTGGCAGGTAAGAGACATAGGTAAAACCCTGAAAAGTGGATATCAAGGAGGCACTATGGGCTTTATTGCGTGGTTAATTATTGGTGGTTTGGCTGGCTGGATCGCTGGCAATATCATGCGCGGCGGCGGTTTCGGCATCCTGGGCAATATCGGTGTGGGTATCGTTGGAGCCGTGTTAGGTGGCTTTTTGTTTAGTTTGCTAGGCTTGCAGGCGGGCGGCTTTATTGGCTCGCTAGTGACCGCTACGGTAGGGGCTGTCGTACTGCTGTGGGTTATTAGTAAAGTGCGAAGTGCGTAGCGTTAAATAAAAGACGCCGTGCTTAAGCGGCGCACTGGTTCGATATCATTTGCTGCCCGGCCTTGTGTCGGGCAGTGTCGTTTTGCACCAATCGGTCAGTTTAGCTATCGGTCTTGCCACCACTTTCCGTTACACTAAGGCGCTTTGCTCTAGCGCACTGCTGGTAGATTTTTTGTTTCGAGGTGTCTCTTGGTCGACGCGTTAAACGCTTGGTGGGCCCAACAGCTGGTGCTGTGTGATTGGGCATTTACCCCGCATCCGCTCTCGGTGGATACGCAAGCTGCTGAGCAGCGTTTGCTGCAACTGGGTATTACCAGCCGTAACGAGCTGGCCGAACAGCTTTTTCATGCGTTAGGCGCTTCGACAGGAGAAGCAGACCGCTTATTGGGCGCGCTTGAGTGGTCGGCGTTGGCCGGGGCAGCAGGGTGGTTAAATGCCGATCAGGCTCATGCCTGGGCGCACCATGTTATCCGCCGTATTACCGCTGACTACAGCGATTTACGTGGCTGGCTTTCAGAGCTGCGCCGGGTGCTGGGCGCCAAGGGCTGGGAAACCGGCGCGGATGATCGTTTTATTGACGCTTGCCAGGCACTCTCAGCACTGGAAAGCGAAGACGAAGGGATTACCTGGCTAAGGCTTGAACATACGCTGGCACAGTTGCCCGCGCCGGCGCCGTTATGGCCCCAGGCGGCAGAAGCGCAGGTGTGGCGTTTATGTGCGCTGTTTCGCCCCGTTATTAGCTACCCCGCAAACCGAGCCGATTGGCCGGAAGCCGACCAATGGCTTGAACGCATTTGGCAGATCAATGACCGCGAGCAGCTACTCGAAGTGGCGCTATGGCTGAGCGCTCAGGGAGAGCGCCAGCGCTGGGATATTGAAGCCCGTGAGCTGCTGGGGATGGATAACGCCCAACGGCTTGCTTGGCAGCAGGATGAAATAGAAGACTCGCCCTACGCGGGTGTCCTCAACGCGTTTGTAAGCCAAGGCGAGCCGCTTGAGTGGGCCGCGTGGGACTGGCTGCGGCTGGTGGAGATTGCCTGGGCCGGTGCTTGCTGTGGTTGGTTAAGCCAGGCAGAAGCAGATGATCTTGCATGCCACGCAGCGGACCTAATGAATCATCGCTACCACGACTGGCGCGCTATTCTAAAAGCCTATATGCGAGGTCAGAGCCTTTTTGAGGGTGTCGACCGACGCGATATGACGCCTAACCCTCATCACGCCTTACTGCTCAACGCCGCGCATAGCCCATGGGCCTGCCCGCCCTCTACGCTGTTGAATGAGACGAGTCGCCAAGCATCACAACAGCGTGTCAAAGCGTGGCGCAATACGTCCCATCACTGGCTGCTGGCGTTAGCGGGGGTACGTGAACCCGATGTCATGCTGCGCCAGCTAAACCCCGGTGCACCCATTGCCGAGCAGCGCCGAGCAGATGCCGCGCTTTACCTTCTAGAGTCGCTTGGCCTGCATGCGGATGAGGGCCCCGCTGTTCTCGCCCGTTACTGGTTGCCTGCCCAGGCACATCATCTTAATCAGTTAGCGGCCGATGCGGTGCACGGCGTGTTGCCGCCATCACACACGCTGTTTGGTCAGCCCGCGTCAGACGAGTTGAAGCAGCGTAATGCGGTGAAGGGTGTCAGCCGTCATGCGGCCACTATCCATATGGCGGAAAAGTTTGCCTTCTATTTGCACATGTCGCTGGATAGTGGTTTATTCGAGCGTGAGCCGCTGCTTGCTTATGCCCGTGAACTACGTAGCTGTTTGTGTCGTTTTTACCCTAACCCCAAGCGGTTGCTGGAAGCCTGGTTTGCCTGGGAAAGTTGCTTGCCGGAGCCTGAGCATACCTCGTTAATTAACGAGATTGCTTGGCACCTGGAAGATCCAGGGAGCCTCTTTTACTGGCTGGACTGGCGCCCCGATGCCTGGTGCGAGCCAGGCGGACGGCCAACGCTTACCCATTTTACGGCCATGTCACTGGTTGGGCCGCTTAATAGTGCCGTGTGGAGTGAGCCTCAGCCAGAAAGTGCGCGCGAGTGCGCGGACATTAAAGAGTGGGTGGAGAGTCACTATCACTTGAGCAGTGCTGCCGATATGCAAGAGTTTCTAACCTTTATGTTGGAGGCTGGCGACCGCCAGGAGTATCAGATCAACTATGCGCCCTATACGCTGAACCCGGAGCGTCTAGAGGCCGAAATCGCGATTCTGGAATCGGGTGACTGTGCCGAAGAAGATCGCCACCATCTGCTTCGCCTACGGCGTGTGCAGGGTAATGAAGATAGCTGTAATGATGTTGACATGGCCGCATGGGATATTGCTCAGCTTGTCGATTTGGCGATCGCTGCCCGGCAGTTGGGTTGGCTGGAAAGTCAGGCATTTGCCGAGGTGCTGGACCGTGCGTACCATTTGGCGGCTGATCACTATGCTGGCTGGCAAGAGTACGCCGCAGGAATGTATGCTGGATTCTCGTTTTTTATGGGTGAAACGCCCGAACGTGACAGCTTTTTAGCCGGGTTTCGTCAAGCCATGGTGGCTTGGGTGTGCGGTGCACCGATCCTTGCGGGCCCTTGGGCAAGCCTCGATTTTCCGGGTAATAAACCGCGCCATTTTGCGCCGCTGCATATCGACACCTTACCCGGTGATTCACGAACATTACATTGAGGCTCGCCAACCATGCATTGTCTAGCTTATAGTTTAACGCGTGTTAATTACCCTACCTTCACCATAATAGTACGAGGTTAATCGCATGGTTGCGTTGCCACACCCCGCTGTGACCGCTGTCCGTGTTGTAAGTGTTTGTGTTGTCATTGCTTTTCTGGCTGGCTGTGCAGGCTCTTCGCATCAATCTATCGAGCCGCCCGAGGACTATTTCTCGATGACGCTGCCAGGAATGGCGAAAGGCGTTAGTCCTCAGATGTCACCCGTCAGTAATTCGTTAGACCAGTTACGTAGTTTTCAGACACCGCCACCGACTCTGGTGCGTCAGGCACTACTGGAACAGCACCAGCGATGGTCGGGGACGCCTTACCGCATCGGCGGGACGTCAGAACGAGGAATCGACTGTTCGGCGCTGGTACGTAATGTTTATCGCGATACGTTTAATTTAGAACTACCCCGTTCCACTTCGGGCCAGATACATGAGGGACGCTCGATCGACCGCCAAGAGCTGCAGGCGGGCGATCTGGTTTTCTTCCGTCCGCCAGGGCGTTATAATCATGTGGGCATCTATGTCGGAGATGGCTACTTTTTACATGCCTCTACCTCACAAGGCGTCATCATTTCCAGTTTGGATAACAGCTACTGGCAGCGTTATTACTGGCAGTCGCGTCGGGCGCTGGAACCCACCAACCTTGCTTATTTAGGCAGTAACTTCACTCCGTGAAGGGGCAGGGCTGTTGGCGTTTCGCTTCCAGCCCCGCAAGTTGTCTACTCCTGGGAATGGCATGATTGAAGCCAAAACACGTGCTTGGTGGCGAGCAACAATGGCCCTGTGTTTAGGGTCATTTCTGGTATTTATTAATCTGTATGTTCCTCAACCGTTACTGCCCGAGCTTAAAACGGCCTACGAGGTGTCTACCTTAGGCGTCAGCCTGCTGATGTCGGTTGCTACGCTGTCGCTTGCCTTGTCCCTGTTGGTCTTTGGACCGCTTTCCGATGCGATAGGCCGTGAAGGCATTATGCGTATCACGCTACTGCTGGCGGGGGGCTGTTCGCTGGCGCTGGCATTTGCTCCGAACTTTGAAAGTCTGCTACTGCTTCGCTTGGTTCAGGGATTTGTATTAGGCGGCCTACCCGCCGTTGCTATTGCCTGGATGGGCGATGCCTTTGAAAAGTCTGCGCTGCTAAGCGCCGTAGGGCTCTATATTGGTGCCAATACGCTAGGCGGTATTAGCGGTCGGGTCGTAGGGGGGGCCGTCGCGGAGATAGGTGGGCCCTCCGCTTCCTTTATTGTGGTTGGGGCGATGACGCTGGTTGGCTGCGCAGTATTTTGGCGCTTATTGCCTAATAGCCATGCGTTTGAGCCCAAGCGTTTTCAGCTTCGCCGCGCGCTGGTAGACCTGGCCGGGCATTTGCGCAACCCGGTGCTGCTTGCAGCCTACTGCCTGGGCGGCATCAATTTTCTTATTTTTATCAATCAATATAGCTACATCACCTTTCGCTTGGCCGCTACACCTTATGCGCTGGCAGCGAGCGGGCTGGGGCTGATTTTCCTGACCTATTTGGGTGGCACTTTTGCATCGGCTATTTCTGGCCGACTGGCCGAGCGCACGTCTCCGGCTACTTGCATGATGGCAGGCGTGGCGATTCTGATGACAGGTACCGCCGTCACTCTGCATGATTCGCTGGTGCTAATTATTGTCGGTCTAACGATTAATGCGTTTGGTTTTTTCTTAACGCACTCACTGGCGTCCAGCTGGGTGGGGCGTTATGCCCAAGGCGCGCGTGGCAGTGCGTCAGCCCTTTACCTGGTGTTTTATTACGTGGGCGCAAGTCTCGGTGGCTTCTGGCTGGAGCCTTTTTGGCAGGGAGCTGGCTGGCTTGGTGTGACCTGGGCTTCGTGGATTCTGTTAACGGTTACGTTAACCATCACGCTAGGAATGTGCTGTTTCGAGCGCCGTTGCTGCCTTTAATGAAGGCATAAAAAAGGCAGCCCGCAGGCTGCCTTTTTAGCAAACGTGGGCACTTAGTGCTCAACGCCACCTTCACCGTGCACATGGCCGTGCTCGGTTTCTTCCTGGCTTGCTTCACGTACGGTTGCAATCTCAACGTCAAAGTTAAGTTGCTGGCCTGCCAGCGGGTGATTGCCGTCAACGATGACGGTATCGCCTTCGATGTTCTTAACGGTCACCATTAGCGGGCCACCTTGAGTCTGGGCTTGGAACTGCATGCCCGGCTCAATGTTTTCAACGCCCTGAAAAGCATCACGCGGTACTTCTTGTACCAGCTGCTCTTGGACTTCGCCGTAGCCCTCTTCGGGGGATACTTTAACGTTCAGCTTGTCGCCCGCTGCGCGGCCTTCCAGCTCTTTCTCCAGGCCCGGGATGATGTTGCCAGCGCCATGAAGATACGTGAGCGGCTCACGGCCTTCGGAACTGTCGAGCACCTCACCTTCATCGTTGGTCAGGGTATAGTGGAACGCGACAACCGAGTTTTGCGCAATTTGCATTGGATAACCTTTCGGTGAGTGCATGTCCCAATATGGTAACGCGTGAGGCGTGGCTTGTCAGGGGGTAAACCGGGTTTTTACGCCTGATCGTTAATAGTGGTGTTGCGCCTTGCAGTCACCGGGGATACTCTAAGCCAACAACTTTTCCCTTTTTAAGATCACATTCACTGGAGCTTGCATGACAATCTTCTTTATTTGGCTTATTGCATTTGTCCTGATTGCCTACTTTGCCAATCAGAAGTGGAGCAATGGCCTCAGCCAAGGCCTGGACCGGCTTTTGCCTGGCGTGATGAAAAGCCACGGCGATAATCGCTACTTGTGGGTAACGACGCTGGCTGTATTAGGCGCAACAACGCTGGTTCGTCCGGTGGATATTTTGCTTGTGACTATTTTGCTGGCGTTGGTTGGTTGGGTCATTGTGAAACTGGCCGGTTGGGCGAGCAATATGTCACACTAATTAAGCTATCAAGCGGCGAATGTCATTGCCGCTATGAACATAAAAATGCCCGGCTAAAGATAGCCGGGCATTTTTTTGCGTTAAAACGAATAGCTCACTTAACGTGGTAAATGTTCATCTTACCTGGCGACAAGCCTGAGACCTATCAACCCGAGCCTATCGGCGAAGCGCTATTAATACGGAGCGACGCTTACGTTTGAGCCACTACCGATCAGGCGAACACGCTGGCCTGCCTGGTAGGCGTGATCCGCTCCTTGTACCACCACCACGTCGCTGCCATCATCAAGGCGGATTTCCATTTCCAGTGCGCTGATGCGGTTGGCGCGGTCTTCAGCAGCGGTGCCCGCAATCGTGCCACCCAGAGCGCCGGCAACAGTTGCCAACTGACGACCTGAACCGCCACCCACTTGGCTACCCAACAGACCACCAATAATGGCGCCACCGCCACTACCCAGCAAGCCTCCCGCACGGCTATCTGCCTGAATTTGTACGGGCCTTACCGCTACGATGGTTCCATAAGTAACGCTTTGGCTGGTTTTAGCTTGGTTGCCGCGATACACATCACCTGAATAGGGGGCAGTGTTGGCACACCCGGCCAAGGTCAGGATGCTTAACGCAGCAACAGGTAGTAAACGTTTCATTAAAACCTCCAAGGTATGCAGCTTAAAAAAGTATAATCAGGTGCTTCAAGGGTAGTGCAATGTTTATAAAAAGTAACTGAATTGACTAATTAAGACCAGAGAATATCAAAAGGCCGTAAATCCCAGTGTAGACAGAGAATAAGAAAACAGTGTGCATATCTAACAATAAAAAAAGGAGGCTAAAAAGCCTCCTGAGATAAAGATACTTCGTCGTGGAGTGCGGGTACGGCTACATTAGCCAAACTGGTTCATTGTATTATCTTTGCCGCCCGCTTTAAGCGCTGCGTCGCCGTGGAAGAACTCCTTATGGTCATCGCCAATATTAGAGCCTGCCATATCTTGATGTTTTACCGTGGCAATTCCTTGGCGAATCTCTTCTCGCTGAACACCTTGTACGTAGGCCAGCATACCCTCTTTACCAAAGTAGCCCTTGGCCAGGTTGTCGGTTGAAAGCGCCGCAGTGTGGTAGGTGGGCAGCGTAATAAGATGGTGAAAAATACCCGCTTCACGGGATGAGTCACGCTGGAAATTGCGCGTCCATTCATCCGCCAACTGGCCAAGCTCGGTAGTGTCGTACTCGACACTCATTAGCTTGTCACGCTGATAGGCGGACACATCCTTACCCTCGGCTTGCCAGGCATCGAACACCTGCTGGCGGAAATTGAGCGTCCAGTTGAAAGAGGGCGAGTTGTTGTAAACCAATTTGGCATCGGGCACCACTTCGCGGATACGGTTGACCATGCTGGCAATTTGCCCAACGTGGGGCTTTTCCGTTTCAATCCACAGCAAGTCGGCGCCATTTTGCAGGCTGGTAATACAGTCAAGAATGACGCGGTCTTCACCCGATCCAGCTTTAAACTGATAAAGGCCTGATGCCAAACGCTTGGGTTTGACCAGCTTGCCGTGTTGCTTGATAACCACATCGCCATTATTGATATCGGCAGCATTCTCGATAACGTCACCATCCAGAAAGCTGTTGTACTGATCGCCGAGGTCGCCTGGTTCATGGGTCACGGCAATCTTCTGGGTCAGCCCAGCGCCCAGCGAGTCCGTACGAGCAACGATAACGCCATCTTCCACGCCGAGCTCAAGAAACGCGTACCGGACTGCGTTAATTTTGGCTAGAAAATCCTCGTGCGGAACCGTGACCTTGCCATCTTGGTGGCCGCACTGTTTCTCGTCGGACACCTGGTTTTCGAGCTGAATGCAGCATGCGCCGGCTTGAATAAACTTCTTCGCTAGCAGATAGGTGGCTTCCGCATTACCAAAACCGGCATCAATGTCGGCAATAATAGGCACGATATGAGTATCATAATTGTCGATTTTGCTAATGACTTCCTGCTCTTTGGCGCTGTCACCGCTGGATTTTGCGTCATCCAGCGCGCGGAAAAGATGATTAAGCTCCCAGGCATCGGCCTGCTTCAAGAAGGTGTAAAGCTCCTCAATCAGGTTGGCGACCGAGGTTTTCTCATGCATGGACTGGTCGGGCAGGGGGCCAAATTCGGAACGTAGGGCAGCGACCATCCAACCCGAAAGATAGAGGTAGCGGCGCTTGGTGGTGCCGAAATGCTTTTTGATGGAGATCATCTTCTGCTGACCAATAAAACCGTGCCAGCAGCCTAGCGACTGCGTGTACTGTGCCGTATCGGCATCGTAGGCAGCCATGTCATTGCGCATTATCTTGGCGGTATAGCGCGCAATATCGAGCCCTGTATGGAAACGGTTTTGAGCACGCATCCGCGCTGCATGTTCAGGCTTAATCGCCTCCCACTTGCCGCTTTGGGCCTCACGTAATTGAGCGATGGCTTTAATATCGTTGAGTAGTCCAGACATGAGCAATTCCTCCAGGGTTAAACAGCACTTCGCAAGGTTGTGTTTGTGCTGCGCTTGCGAAAACGTTATCAGCGTCTACCGGCTGTAAGGCATGGCTTCTGTCTAGGCAGAGATACCTGGTAGCGCTGCAGTGCAATAACTATTGACGACAAGGAGGGATTCAACAATTGACACTTGGAGGCAGACGGGGTTGTAACTTGACGACAGAGGGTTAACAAAATGGCGTGTTTGTGTAGTCGTTTTTCGTCAGGCGCGTCACCGGCCCATAAAAAACGCCATCCGAAGATGGCGTTTGGTGCTCAATATTGAGAGACGTTGGGTAGGTGCTGGATCTACTCTTCGTCCTCTTCTTCATCCATAAAGCCCATGCTGCCAGTGTTAACCAACTGGGTAAGTAACGCCGCCGCACCATCAAGCTCAAGAACGTCTTCATAGAAGGGAGCCGATTCTGATAGGCGCTTGGCAAGTGCTTCAGAGCAGGAATGACCATCGCCATCGACAAACAGCGTGGTGCCGCGCGAATCGCTACGCCAGGCAAAGCGTGAACCGGGCATTGCAAAAAGCGGTTCACCCGCTTGCAGATGCGCGACCAGCGCTGCTTCATCCAACGGCGACTCCAGTGGAGCGACCTGATCCATGTACTTGGGTTGCGTCATCACGCGGCCAAACCACTGTGCCATTTGCTCAGGATTGTCCAGCGTTGACAGCATAAACTGGCGCATGCGCTCGATAGCCGCATCATCCAGCTCGCCGGCCTGGCTTGCGGGTGCCATGCCCGCATCGCTGTAGCGCTTTGACGCGGGCAACTGCTCGCCCAGGTAATCCGCGTAAGAGGTAATGGACTCATCGGCAGAGGGTGCGCGAAAGCCTACCGAAATCGTCATGCAGTCATCGGTCTGGCTGACGCCGTGATGTGCCCAACCCGGCGGAAGATACAGCATATCGCCTGGTGCCAATGTCCAGTCTGAGTCTGGTTCAACCTCAAAGGTTTCCAGGATACGCAGGTCAATGCCCTGAATAATCGGGGCGTCATCGGACTGCTTACCCCCCAGCTGCCAACGGCGGTGACCGCTGGCTTGTAGTAAAAAGACATCGTACTGGTCGATATGCGGGCCGACGTTGCCACCTGGCGGTGCATAGCTGATCATAATATCGTCTAACCGCCAGCGTGGCAGAAAGTCGAATTCATCCATCAGCGCAGCAACCGCCGGTACATAGTGGTCAACCGCCTGCACTAACAGGCTCCAGTGGCCTTCAGGCAGGCGCTCAAACGTAGCTTCATCAAGCGGGCCATGAGAAACCTGCCAGGCCCTGTCGGGGCCTTTTTCTTCTACCAGGCGCGCTTCTACACCCGGTTCACAAGCAAGGCCCGCCAGTTCATCAGGATCAATCGGGCTTAGAAAGTCAGGTATAGCGCCACGAATCAGCAGCGGTTTCTGTTGCCAGTAGTGGGCCAGGAAGTCCTCGGGCGTTAAATCGCCCAGCAGGGTAAGTGGCTTATCGTGTTGGCTCATGGCGGTATCCTAATTGAGTGGCCGCAGCGCTTATGACAAGCTGCCCAGGCGTTGAGTAAGTGCTTCAGCTTGCGCTTGTGCATTACCAATATAGCTTGCCGGGGAGAGCTCTTTAAGCGCTGCTTTAACGTCGTCTGGCAGCTCAAGGGTATCAATGAAGGCGGCAAAGCCTGCCTGATCAATACGCTTGCCACGTGTCAGCTCTTTAAGTTTTTCGTAGGGTTTTTCAATACCGTAGCGGCGCATAACGGTTTGAATTGGCTCGGCCAGCACTTCCCAGCTGTTATCCAGGTCGGCGGCCAAGCGCTCAGGGTTGGCTTCCAGTTTGCTGATGCCTTTTAAGCTGGCGTGATAGCCAATCAGGCCATATGCCAAACCTACACCTAAATTGCGCAGCACGGTGGAGTCGGTCAAGTCGCGTTGCCAGCGGGAAATGGGCAGTTTTTGCGCCAGGTGAGCAAGCACGGCGTTCGCCAGGCCGAGATTGCCTTCCGAGTTTTCAAAGTCGATAGGGTTAACCTTGTGCGGCATCGTAGACGAGCCGATTTCGCCTTCAACCGTGCGCTGTTTGAAGTAACCCAGCGAAATATAGCCCCAAACGTCACGATCAAAGTCGATCAAAATGGTGTTGAAACGGCATACCGCATCGAACAGCTCGGCAATGTAGTCGTGCGGCTCAATTTGCGTCGTGTAGGGGTTGAAACTTAGTCCCAGCCCTTCGACGAAGGTGCGCGCATTGGCTTCCCAGTCGATGTCGGGGTAGGTGGTCAAGTGAGCATTATAGTTGCCAACGGCGCCGTTGATTTTTCCCAAAATTTCAACGCGTTCGATCTGCTTGAGCTGGCGCTTTAAGCGGTAGGCCACGTTAGCCATTTCTTTGCCAAGCGTGGTGGGGCTTGCCGTTTGGCCGTGGGTACGCGAGAGCATCGGCTGAGCAGCGTGGGTAATCGCGAGCTTAGCCACTTCATCGGCTACTTCGTGCATGGTAGGCAACAGTGCTTTAAGGCCATCGGCCAGCATTACACCGTAAGACAGGTTGTTGATGTCTTCCGAGGTGCACGCAAAGTGAATGAACTCGGTCACTGCGTTCAATTCGGCGTTGCCAGCAATTTTCTCTTTCAGGAAGTACTCGACGGCTTTCACATCATGATTGGTCGTCCGCTCAATCTCTTTGATACGTTCGGCATCAGCAATCGAAAACTCACCCACTAATTGCTCAAGAAAGGCGGTCGCCTCGGCGGAGAGAGGCGGCACTTCAACGATTTGATGGTGCTCCGCCATGCGCTGCAACCAGCGTACTTCCACAATTACGCGGGCGCGTATCAGGCCAAATTCACTGAAGTGTTCGCGCAGCGCGGACGCTTTGGCGCTGTAGCGACCGTCAACAGGAGAGAGAGCAGTCAAAGCGGAGAGTTGCATGGCATCGTTTCCAAGTAGTTCAAGAACAGGTGAGTCGGGAAAAAGTAAAGAGGCGCAATATCCGCCATTTAAAAGCGTTAACCGAGGCTATCCAGCGCACGGCGCAGAGCTTTGCGCTGAAAAATCAACTTCCAGCGGCGTCCACCCTGCTGATGCCATAAGAGCCCAAATCGAATGCCTGACAATAAGCAGGCACGCACGCGTTCCGGCATCATACGGCTTTGCAGTAATGAGGGGGCACCCTGCACTACAATGCGCGTTTTAAACGTGGAAACCGTCTCCTTGTAAGCTTCGCCGAGGCTTGAGATGACGTTTTCATGGGTAGCGCTAAAGTGTTCGGCCTGACCCTGAATACGGGTAAGGTGCTGGCCCAGAGAATCCATCATGTCGTTGTTGGTGCGCAGCTTATTCATGACCAGTAAAATCGTAAAACCGTAGCGCAGCACTACCGGGTTGGCCTGCTTACGGCCTACCAGCGCCTCAAGCGTTTCAAGGCCACGGCGCAGGTTGTTGGGGTGGCCGCCATAGATCGCTTCAAAGCTTTCCGGGTTGGTATCCACGGTCGCTTCAATCAGCGTGTCCCAGGAGCGGGTATCCACTTGGCCGGTGCGCGCTAGCTCATCCACCAGGCTGGCTGCTTGAAACACACCGGCCAGGGCAAGTGCCTGGCGTATAGCGGGTGAGTCAGGCGCCCGGTGAATGGGAGTGGGGGTGCTCATGCGGCAGTCTCCGTGGCATTCCATGTCGCGCGAATGACGCCGCCGCCCAAGCAGATATCGCCATCGTAAAGTACCAACGATTGGCCGGGCGTCACCGCCCACTGCGGGTCATCGAACGTCACTTCAACGCCGCCATCGGGCAACGTGCGCATTTCGCAGGGGCAGTCGCTCTGCCGGTAGCGGGTTTTGGCGGTAAACCGGCCTGACGCTGCGGGTGGTTCGCCTGCGACCCAGTCCATGGCCTCGGTGGCCAACGTATCCGAAAAAAGTAGCGGATGATGCTTGCCTTGTACCACGACCAGTACGTTGCGCTCTAAATCTTTTATCGCTACGTACCATGGGTCTTCGGAGTAGTTGGCCAGCCCGCCAATCCCCAGCCCTTGGCGCTGCCCCAGGGTGTAGTACATCAGCCCCATGTGGTCGCCAATTACATCGCCTTCAGGTGTCTCAATCTTGCCGGGTTGCGCGGGTAGATACTGCTGTAAAAAGTCACGGAAGCGCCGTTCGCCGATAAAGCAGATGCCCGTGGAGTCTTTCTTTTTGGCGGTGATCAGGTCGTGTTCTTCGGCAAGCGCACGAACGGCGGGTTTTTCCAGCTCACCCACCGGGAACAGCGTGCGGGCGATAGCCGCTTCGGGCACCGCGTGCAGGAAGTAACTCTGATCCTTGTTGCCGTCCAGCCCTTTAAGCAGGCGCGGGCGAACACCACTGGTGCCTTGGCGAACCTGTCCTTCACGCACATAGTGGCCGGTGGCGATCTTCTCGGCGCCCAGCATTTCGGCGTACTCAAGAAACACCTTGAACTTGATTTCCCGGTTGCACAGGATGTCGGGGTTGGGTGTACGCCCGGCCTTGTACTCTTCCAGGAAGTGCTCAAACACGTTATCCCAGTACTCGGCGGCAAAGTTGGCCGTATGCAGCTTGATGCCCAGCTTGGCACATACTGCTTCGGCGTCGGCAAGGTCTTCCTTTGCCGTGCAGTATTCAGTGCCGTCGTCTTCGTCCCAGTTCTTCATGAACAGGCCTTCCACCTCGTAACCCTGCTGCTGCAGGATAAGAGCGGAGACAGACGAATCGACGCCACCCGACATGCCGACAATTACTTTGCCTGCGGCGGGCGCCTCGGTAGTGGGCGAGCCATTGGTGGATGTCATTGGCATCCTCGGTTGAAGTGGTATGCAATTGGGCGGTGATTATACACGATGGGGGGTTGGTGCTTCGAGTGCTTCACTCTTGAATGACGCTTAATGGATAGCAGCGTTCGCAGATAGCGTCCTCAATGCGTTTGAGTACCAAGGGGCTTCTTAAGCGGTTTGCGTCTTTTAAGGCGCGAATTTCGTCAAGCGTTAGCCAGTGGGTCGCCACAATGTCACGGTCCAGTGGGGTGTCTTGCTGCTTAAGCGGCTCGGCAAGAAACCCGTGGCTGTGAAAGGTTTGCCCACTCTTTGCGTGAAAAACATACAGACCTAAATAGCCCGTAAGCGTCACCTGCCAGGCCGTCTCTTCTTGCACTTCCCGTACGATTGCCGCCATAGGGCCTTCGCCCAACTCAATATGCCCCGCCGGTTGGTTAAAAACGGTAGTTGGGCCGCCCTTGGCTTCTTCAACCAGTAAAAAGCGGTCGTGATGTTGAATAACACAGGCGGCCGTACTGTGAATGGCACTGCTTCGAGTAGCGCTCATGAGGGCTTTCGCTGGCGCGAGGCAGACGATTTGCCCGAGCGCTGGGGGCTTGGCGCCTTTCTTGGGGCATGCAGGGTTTCCTTGCGCCATTCACCAGGCTGTAAATCACCCAACTGCCAGGCGCCTATCGAGGCACGAATCAAGCGTAGTGTGGGAAACCCGACATGGGCGGTCATCCGGCGTACCTGGCGGTTACGGCCCTCGCTAATGGTCAGTTCCAACCAGCTAGTGGAGGGGTGGCGCTTGGGGTCGATGGCCGGTTCGCGGGGGGCAAGTGCCGGTGGCGCTATTAGTCGAGCTTTGGCAGGGCGGGTAGGGCCGTCCTTCAAGGTAATCCCGGCCCGCAACGCATTAAGCGCGGTGTCGTCGACCTGGCCTTCAAGCTGTACCCAATAGGTTTTGGGTTGCTTGTGGCGAGGGTGCGCAATTCGGTGGATGAGCGCGCCGTCATCACTAAGTAACAGGAGACCTTCAGAGTCATAATCAAGTCGTCCAGCCGCATAAACACCGGGCACCTTAATAACATCGGCAAGGGTAGCTCGCCCTTCGTTATCGGTAAATTGGGAGAGCATGCGGTAGGGTTTGTGGAGTAAATATAGGCTGCTCATAACGTCTCTTACATCTTGCGCCGGATTTGTCGACAATCTCTCATGCGGTTAAAGTGCAGCGCTGGTATACTCCTGCGTGACCGCTGGAGTCGTCGTCAACACCACCGAAGTGATATCAAGGCAGCCAGATTGAGCTGCTTAGCGCGCTTCGCGGCACGGTCTATCGTCGAATGAGCCGCGTAGCTTAGTATTTTATAACTAAAGCGACAGAGAAAAGAGGTTAACGCAAAAATGTCCCAAACGCCGAAGATCATTTATACGCTCACCGACGAAGCCCCTGCGCTCGCGACATATTCCCTGTTACCGATTATCGATGCTTTTACAGACCCGGCCGGGATTGAAGTCGAGACACGCGACATTTCATTGGCAGCACGTGTGCTGGCCCAGTTCCCTGACCTGCTTAACGACGAGCAGCGCGTTAGTGATGACCTGGCAGAGCTTGGCAAGTTAGCGACTACGCCTGAAGCCAATATTATTAAGCTGCCCAATATCAGCGCCTCTGGCCCGCAGCTGAAAGCCACGATCAAAGAGCTTCAAGGCCAAGGCTACCCGCTGCCGGAGTACCCGGAAGAGCCTAAAAACGACGCAGAAAAAGCTATCAAGGCGGCTTACGATAAGGCCAAGGGGAGTGCGGTAAACCCGGTGCTGCGTGAAGGTAACTCTGACCGCCGTGCGCCGAAGTCGGTCAAGAACTACGCGCGCAAGTACCCGCATCGCATGGGCGAGTGGAGCAGCGACTCTCAGTCTCACGTGGCTCACATGAGCGAAGGCGACTTCTACGGCAGCGAGCAATCCGCCGTTATGGAAAAAGCCGGCAAGCTCAAGATTGAACTGCAGCAAAAAGATGGCTCCACAACTGTCCTAAAAGAAGGCCTGGCCGTTCTTGAAGGCGAAGTGATTGATGCAGCCTGCATGAGCAGCCGCCGCCTGCGCAGCTTTATCGACAGCGAAATCAGCGATGCCAAGGCGCGCAACGTACTGTTCTCGCTCCACCTGAAAGCCACCATGATGAAGGTTTCCGACCCGATCATGTTCGGCATCGTGGTTGAAGAGTTCTACAAAGCCGCACTTGAAAAGCACGCCGATGCGCTGAAGTCAGCTGGATTTAACCCTAATAGCGGTATTGGCGATCTCTACAGTGCCATTGAGTCGCTTCCCAGCGACCAGCAAGACGCTATCAAAGGTGATATCGAAGCGCTTTACCAAGAGCGCCCGCCGATGGCGATGGTGAACTCTCACAAGGGCATTACCAACCTTCACGTGCCTTCTGATGTGATCATCGATGCCTCCATGCCGGCGATGATTCGTGACTCCGGTAAAATGTGGGGTGCCGATGACCAATTGCACGACACCAAAGCGGTTATTCCCGATCGTTGCTACGCGACTATCTACCAAGCGGTGATCGAAGATTGCAAAAAGCACGGTGCGTTTGACCCGACCACCATGGGTAGCGTGCCTAACGTGGGCCTGATGGCGCAAAAAGCCGAAGAGTACGGCTCCCACGATAAAACCTTCCAGATCGCTGCCGATGGCACCGTGGTGGTGACGGACGAAAACGGCAACACGCTGTTTAGCCATGACGTTGAAGCAGGCGACATCTGGCGTATGTGCCAGACCAAAGATGCGCCGATTCAGGACTGGGTGAAGCTTGCTGTTACGCGTGCGCGCGAAAGCGGCGTTCCGGCTATTTTCTGGCTGGATGCTAACCGCGCTCATGATGCGCAGCTGATCAAGAAGGTAGAAGCGTACCTTAACGATCACGATACCAACGGCCTGGATATCCGTATCCTGGCGCCGGTTGATGCCATGGCGGTATCGCTTGAGCGTATCCGCAAAGGCGAAGACACCATTTCTGTCACCGGCAACGTGCTGCGCGACTACCTGACCGACCTGTTCCCGATCATGGAGCTGGGCACCAGCGCGAAGATGCTGTCTATCGTTCCGCTGATGAATGGCGGTGGTCTGTTTGAAACTGGCGCGGGCGGTAGTGCTCCCAAGCACGTTCAGCAGTTCCTGGAAGAGAACCACCTGCGTTGGGACTCGCTGGGCGAATTCCTCGCGCTGGCGGCATCGCTTGAGCACCTGGGCAGCACCTTCGGCAACGCACGTGCCACTGTGCTGGCGAAGACGCTTGATGAAGCCAACGGCAAGTTCCTGGATAGCAACAAGTCGCCTTCACGTAAGGTTGGTGAGCTTGATAACCGTGGTAGCCACTTCTACCTGGCACTTTATTGGGCAGAGGCGTTGGCCGCTCAGAATGACGATGCTGAGCTGAAAGCGCTGTTTGCTCAGTTGGCCGAGAAGCTGGAAGCCAATGAGCAAACCATCGTTGCAGAACTTAACGATGTTCAAGGAAAAGCCGTTGATATTCAGGGCTATTTCCGTCCGAACGGTGAGCTGGCAAGCCAGGCCATGCGCCCGAGCAAAACGCTGAACGAAGCGTTAGCCGTGGTGGCAAAAGGTTAAGGCCAAAATGCCCTCGTTAATGGGGGCGTGAAAGCGAAACCCTCGTTCCAATAAAGAACGGGGGTTTTTGACTTTTGAAGTATGATATTTTTGATGCCACGTGAACCCTTGTAGAACTTAAGCGTCATAGTCTTTGACGGGTTACCCTTGCGGCTGCAAAGGTGGAGTCGTCCCGACTAGGTCGTTTTATGCGTCTTGAGAGAACCAACAGTGCGATCTATGTCTATTCCAATGTTTGATATGACAATGTTCGGTATGACGACGGTTGATGTAACCGCAATGTCATATGCGATGGCCGGCATGACGCGGCCTGAAATGCCTGATGATGGGGATGTAGCGACTCAGTCTGCTGAGCCCGCTTTAGCACAACCGCCTCTATACAAAGTCGTGCTGCATAACGACGACTACACGCCCATGGATTTTGTTATTGAAGTGCTGCAAGAATTTTTCAGTATGGATAGCGAAAAAGCGGTGCAAACAATGCTGGCGGTGCATACTCAAGGAAAAGCGACCTGTGGTGTTTTTACACGAGACATTGCCGAGACCAAATGCCATCAGGTTAATGAGTATGCACGTGAATGCGAACACCCGTTAATGAGTGATATTGAAGCCGCAAATTGAAAGGGTTGATAAAAATTTGTCGGTGAGGCTTGCAACCCTGCCATTTGTACCCGATGTTGAAAGTGCCGGTCGACTAAATTGATCCGACGCAAGTCCTAGGTGGCGAAATGCCCTAGGTAGTAGCGAAAAGGGGACTGCCATGCTGAGCAAAGAACTTGAACTGACCCTGAACACGGCTTTTACCGTGGCCCGTTCAAAGCGCCACGAGTTCATGACCGTTGAGCACCTACTGTTAGCGTTGCTGGACAATGCCTCAGCAGTTGATGTCTTAAAAGCGTGTGGGGCAAACCTCGACAAGCTGCGGTCCGATCTGCAGGATTTTATTAATTCAACCACACCGCTTATTCCCGAAGGCCATGGGGACCGTGAAACGCAGCCAACGCTTGGTTTTCAGCGTGTGCTACAGCGGGCGGTTTTCCATGTTCAGTCGTCAGGCAAAAGCGAAGTTACCGGCGCCAATGTATTGGTGGCCATTTTTTCTGAGCAGGAAAGCCAGGCGGTCTATTTCCTCAAGCAGCAAAGCGTTGCCCGTGTCGATGCGGTTAACTACATCGCCCACGGTATTTCCAAAGTAGCAGGCCATGGCGAGGCGCCGTCATCATCGCAAGAGGGTGAGGAGGTCGAAGAGGGTGCAAGTGAAGGTGGTGCGCATCCGTTGACCGGATATGCCACTAACCTGAACGAGCAGGCCCGCTTGGGCAAAATTGACCCGTTGATTGGCCGTGACCACGAACTTGAACGCGTTGTGCAGATTCTGGCGCGTCGGCGTAAAAACAACCCGCTGCTAGTCGGCGAGGCTGGCGTAGGCAAGACCGCTGTGGCTGAAGGCCTTGCCAAGCGTATCGTTGAAGAAGACGTTCCGGACGTTATTGCAGACGCCGTAGTTTATTCGCTGGATATGGGCGCGCTGCTTGCCGGAACCAAATACCGCGGCGATTTTGAAAAACGTCTAAAAAGCCTGCTGAGCGAGCTACGCAAGCAGCCCAATGCCGTACTGTTTATCGATGAGATTCATACGATTATCGGTGCGGGTGCTGCCTCTGGTGGCGTAATGGATGCCTCTAACCTGCTGAAACCGCTGCTCTCCTCAGGCGAGCTGCGCTGTATTGGCTCCACGACGTTCCAGGAATTTCGCGGTATTTTTGAAAAAGATCGTGCATTGGCGCGTCGCTTCCAGAAGGTCGACGTACTCGCGCCCTCGGTTGACGATACGATCAAGATTCTTAAAGGATTGCGCTCTCGCTTTGAAGAGCACCACGAGCTTAAGTACACAGATGGTGCGCTGGAAAGCGCAGCACGTTTGGCCGATCGTTACATCAATGATCGTCATTTGCCGGATAAGGCCATTGACGTCATTGACGAGGCGGGCGCTCACCAGCGGCTATTACCCCCTGAGGTGCGCAAAAACACCATTGATGTAGAGCAGGTGGAAGCCATTGTGGCCTCTATCGCGCGCATTCCGCCGAAGAGCGTTTCAAGCTCGGACCGCAAGCTGCTTGAGAAGCTCGACCGCGACCTGAAAATGCTGGTGTTCGGGCAGGACGAAGCCATTGATACGCTCTCTGCCGCTATCAAGCTTTCGCGCGCAGGGCTTAAATCGCCCGATAAGCCGGTAGGTAGCTTCCTGTTTGCTGGGCCGACGGGGGTAGGTAAAACCGAAGTGGCCAAGCAGCTTGCCCATATCATGGGTATCGAGCTTGTGCGCTTTGATATGTCGGAATACATGGAGCGTCACACCGTCTCGCGCTTGATCGGTGCGCCTCCCGGCTATGTCGGGTATGACCAGGGCGGGCTGTTAACCGAAGCAGTGACCAAGCAGCCGCACTGCGTCCTGTTGTTGGATGAGATTGAGAAAGCGCACCCGGAAGTCTTTAACCTGCTGCTGCAGGTAATGGACCATGGCCGCCTGACCGATAACAACGGACGTGAAGCTGACTTCCGCCATGTTATTGTCATCATGACCTCTAACGCAGGTGCCGAGCAGGCCTCGCGTCGCTCTATCGGTTTCCAAAGCCAGGATCACTCAACCGATGCGATGGAAGTTATCCGCCGTACGTTCTCGCCGGAGTTCCGTAACCGCTTGGACGGTATCATTCAGTTCCATGCGTTACCGACGACTGTTGTGCGTAACGTGGTCGACAAGTTCTTGATTGAACTGCAGGCGCAGCTGGACGAGAAACGTGTACAGCTTGAGGTTGATGATGCGGCCCGGGACTGGTTAGCCGAGAAAGGTTACGATCCGGATATGGGGGCTCGCCCCATGGCGCGCTTGATTCAAGAGAAGCTGAAAAAGCCGCTTGCTGAAATGATTCTGTTTGGCGAGTTGGCCGATAATGGCGGTATTGTGCATGTCAGTCTGGAGGAGGGGGAGCTGCATCTCTCCACCGAGACTGAGATGGCGGATGCGCCCTGAAAAGGGCGCTAAGATCGCCTTAGTGCGTAGCGCCTAATCATGCCGTAGAAATGCACAGCGCCCTGTCTTCGACGGGGCGTTGTCATGTGCAGACAGGTAGCCGTATACAGGTAACGGCGCCGTACCGCGTGCTGACAAAAAAGGCGTTATAAAGGCTTAGCGCGAACGGTAGACAATGCGGCCTTTGGAAAGATCGTACGGCGTTAGTTCCACTTTCACTTTATCGCCCGTCAGAATGCGGATATAGTTTTTACGCATTTTGCCGGAGATATGAGCGGTTACAACGTGACCGTTCTCAAGCTCAACACGGAACATGGTGTTGGGAAGGGTATCAACGATAACACCTTCCATTTCAATATGATCTTCGCGTGCCATATAGGCAGATCCTCACTTATTTAACGTAGTTAGCAAACCAAAACCGTTTCAGGTTTTAAGGGCCAGAAGGCTGACACTTAAGAAACAGCGCTATATTGTGCCGTAAGCCCGTCGTCAAGGCAAAAAAGCTGGCTTAATTTGCTGGCTTTAGCGAATTAAGGGCCGCCAATAACGCCCATCCAGCACTTCAATGGGAGAAAAATCCTGCTTGTAGCGCATTTTACGACACTCTTCGATCCAGTACCCTAAATACAGGTGGGACAGGCCTTTTTCACGCGTCAGCGCAATGAGCTGAAGGATAGCAAGGGTGCCTAAAGAGCGCCTGTCTAGTGCATCGCCAACGCCAAAAAACGTGTAAATGGCCGAAAGACCATGCTCTAGCTGATCAAATGCCGATACGGCCACCAGCTCCGAGCCTGCATACATCTCCAGCAGGTAGGCATACGGCTCCTCCAGAGTTAAAAACGTGCGGTACTGTTCACGATTGGGTGGGTACATGTCACCATCGGCATGGCGATGGCGAATATAGTGTGCATAGAGCTCATAGTGTCGCGCCTCATAGCGTGCAGGGACGACGCGGGTAGTGATATCTGCGTTCCGGCGCCACACCTTGCGCTGGGAGCGGTTGGGCGCAAAGGGCTCCACAGGAATACGCACGGACTGGCAGGCATTACAGTTTTCACAGTGGGGCCGGTAGAGATGCCGACCACTGCGCCGAAACCCGAGTAGCGCCAGCGAGTCATATACGCCCCGAACGGGAGACTCTTGCGGGTCAAGAAAAAGCGTTGTCGCTTCTTTGCCGAGTAAATAGCTGCAGGCATGAGGCACGGTAAGGAAGAAGCGCAGGTCCCGCACCGGCCGACGCGGAGTATTACTACTCAAAGCTTGCCTCCTTGATAAATTAACCCAACCCAGCCAGCATCACGGGGTGTTATAGCGCGATACCGCTTCTAGCCAGGGGGATGCAGGCACTGACAATGCCTCATGTGATGACACATTAAACGCCGCTTCGGGCAACCACTGTTCAAGATAGTTGATGAACGTCTCTCGGGCGACTGTTGTCGCACCCATGCTTGCAAGGTGCGGTGTGTGCATTTGGCAATCAATCAACTTGCCGCCATGTGCCTGCATAGCGCCCGCCAAGTGAGCAAGGGCCACTTTAGAGGCATCGGCGATGTTCGAAAACATCGATTCGCCGAAAAATACCGGTCCCATCGCTAAACCATAAAGGCCACCTACCAATTGGCCGGCGTGATGGACCTCGATACTGTGTGCAATCCCTAGACGGTGAAGCGCTACGTAGGCATTGTACATATCAACGGTGATCCAGGTGCCTGCGTCTTCATCGCGTGGCGCAGCACAGGCATTAATGACGTGTTCAAACTGTTGATTAACGGTGATGTTAAAGCCCCCATTGCGCAGTCGTTTTGCTAAGCTACGCCGCAGCTTGAACTGCTCAGGGCGTAGTACCATGCGCGGATCGGGGCTCCACCATAAAATGGGGTCGTCATCGCTGTACCATGGGAAAATACCGCGCCGGTACGCTTCCACCAGCCAGCGCGGAGAAAGCTCGCCACCTGCTGCCAGCAGCCCATTGGGCGAGTCCATGGCAATGCGGGTAGGCGGAAAGGTTGGGTATGGCGAAGAAAGCCAAGGTAGCATTACTTGCTCCTGTTACTGAGCACTTGATGAGAAGCTCTGTGACGGCGCAAGGATGCTCGGTATGATGCAAACTCGCAAGTGGATTAAAGACACCATTGAGGTGTAAAGGGAGAATCGCTTGAAAGTGAATAAGGCGGTAGACAAGCGAACGCAGCGTAATTCGCGTCAAGCACCATCTTCGGCCTCTTCTGCGCGGGTTAAAGCCGCGAAAGATAAAGCTCGCCGGTTCGGTCTGCGCTTGCAAGGCTCGGTGCGTGAAGGCGTAGTAGTGGTACTGCTGGCGCTGTGCGTTTTTTTATTATTAGCACTGTTTAGTTATCATCCGGAAGATCCTGGTTGGTCTTATCAGGGGCCTGAAACGGACGTTCGCAACTGGATGGGACCGGTCGGCGCTTGGCTTGCGGATGTCCTGTATTCGCTGTTGGGGGCTAGTGCTTTGTGGTGGCCGGGTATGTTTGGCTTTACCGCATGGTGGCTAATGCGCTCGCGCCAGGTGCGCTTTGAGTTCGACCCCGTGGCGGTTGCCGTACATGCTGGCGGTCTGGTGCTGTTGATGTTTGGCACGACCATGCTGGGTGCGCTGCACTTTTATCACCCTAACAGCATTTTACCCTATGCCTCCGGCGGTATTTTGGGGGAGGGGTTGGTCAATACCCTCAAACCACTGGTCGGCAGTGGTGGTGTGGGGCTAATTGCTGCGGCCTTGATACTGATTGGCTTCCCGCTGTTTAGCGGTACGTCCTGGCTGCGGGTGGCGGATGAAGTAGGTCGCCGCTTATGCCGTGTTGGTGGCTGGTTGAGTGCCCGCCGGGAAAAAAGTCGTGAGAAACGCCGCGAGCGGGCTGCGCTGCGCGCCTCTTTAAAGCCTGCGCCAAAAGCGGAAGAGCCTCCACGAGCACCTAAAGCCAAAACCAGCCGCGATACACATCGTGAACGTCGCGAGCCCGAGTTCTCGGCACCGTCTGCCGCGCAAGAAACGCCTGCGGCGACCACAAACGATACGTCGATTCCTTGGGCAGCGAGCGCTTTTTCAGCGGCAACGACGGCTGCCGAAACACAGACCAAGCCTGCGGTGGTAACGGCCACTGAGCCTGACGCTGTACCGCAGCCAGATGCAGCACCAGAACCCGCGCAAGCGCCAACGCCTGAGGCAGAGAGCCCCGCAGCAGCGCAGAGTGATGAGCCAGTATCGATCAACGCTGATCGCACTTCAGAGCTCAATTCAGAGCCACCCAAAGCGCGTCAACCTGAGGTCATCCCAGAGCCCACGCCTGACAGCGACGCTGCGCCAGCCGCTGAATCATCAACGTCTGAAGAGCCGATGTCGTTACGCGCTTCTCGTGAAGACGATGCTGCGGTGCCCGCTGTCTCGCACTTCTTCCGTCAAGAAGAGGACGCCGAGGAAGCGCAAGACGATGAGCAGGGCTTGAAAACGGAGGAGTGGCAGCACGATGGCTGGGATGAGCAAGAGCAGGCGGTTCAGGAAGACACGCCTCTGCGCCCTGAGCCCAGGCTAAGCGCGTTTGATCAGCCTGAGGCGGCGCCTCAAAGTGAGCCTTCACTTGCCGCTACGCCTTCATATACTGAGCCCCGCCGTGAGCGGGTGCCTGAAGTCGTTCCTGAGCCGGTATGGGAAGAGGATGAAGATGAGCCTTTGCTTAGCCCTACGTCTTTGCCCACCAACACTGCACGCCATGAGCCGACCTTCTCTGCGGATAACGTGGTCAATGAAGCCGACAGCGGGCCGACGCTCTGGACGGTTGAGCACCTGCAAAATCAGCGGCCTGCTTTTGAGACATTGCCAGAACCGGAAGGCGATGTGCCCAGCCTTCAACTACTAACGCCCGCTGAGCCGCATCAGCCGAACTACACAGACGAACAGCTGGCCGATATGGCAGAGCTGCTGGAAGTGCGGCTGCGTGAATATGGCGTAAAAGCAGAAGTAGTCGATACATGGCCTGGCCCCGTCATCACGCGATTTGAAATCAGGCCAGCGGCAGGGGTGAAAGCGTCCAAAATCAGCAATCTTTCCAAAGACCTGGCCCGCTCGCTAATGGTAAAAAGCGTGCGCGTGGTTGAGGTGATTCCTGGGCGGCCTACCGTTGGGATCGAGATTCCCAACCCGCATCGGGCAATGATTCGTCTGCGTGAAGTCATCGACTCCGAGCGCTACCAGCAGGAAACCTCACCGCTGACCATGGCGCTTGGCCAGGATATCGGTGGCGGGCCTGTGATTGCCAACCTCGGCAAGATGCCCCACCTGTTGGTGGCGGGCACCACCGGTTCAGGTAAATCGGTGGGCGTTAACGCAATGCTGATTTCGATGCTGCTGAAAGCCACGCCAGATGAGCTTAAGCTCATCATGGTGGACCCTAAGATGCTGGAGCTTTCGGTCTACGATGGTATCCCGCACCTGCTGGCGCCGGTCGTGACCGATATGAAAGAGGCCGCCAATAGCCTACGTTGGTGTGTCGCTGAAATGGAGCGCCGCTATAAGCTGATGGCGGCCATGGGTGTGCGTAATATTGCCGGCTTTAACGGCCGGTTGGATGAAGCCGAGCGCGCAGGTGCTCAGGTAGCCGACCCGCTTTGGGAGCCGCAACCCTGGGAAATGCACCAAACGCCCCCAGTGCTTGAGAAGCTGCCCTATATCGTGGTGGTCATCGATGAATTTGCCGACATGTTTATGATCGTCGGCAAAAAGGTGGAAGAGCTGATTGCCCGCCTGGCGCAAAAAGCGCGGGCAGCCGGTATTCACCTGATCCTGGCCACCCAGCGCCCCTCGGTGGACGTGGTAACGGGCTTGATCAAGGCGAATATTCCTTCGCGCATGGCATTTCAGGTCTCTTCACGGATCGATTCTCGTACGATTTTGGACCAGGGCGGCGCTGAAAGCCTGCTGGGTCATGGCGACATGCTGTATTTGCCTGCGGGCTCTGGTCCGCCTAATCGAGTGCATGGCGCGTTTGTTGATGATGACGAAGTGCACCGTGTGGTTGAGGATTGGAAGCGCCGCGGCACCCCTGAATACATTGAGGAAATTTTGTCGGGCGGCGTCTCGGCGGATGCGCTAACAGGGCTTGAGGCAGAAGGCAGTGATGGCGACGATGCTGAACAGGACGCACTGTATGATGAAGCGGTTCAGTTTGTGACCGAAACCAAAAAAGCCTCGATTTCTGCGGTACAGCGGCGCTTTAAGATTGGTTACAACCGAGCCGCGCGCCTGGTCGATGCCATGGAGGCGGCACAGATCGTTTCTGCCATGGGCAGCAACGGCGCCCGCGAAGTATTAGCGCCACCGCCGGTGGGGCATTAATGCCGCAATTAGTAATTCTGCATTTAGTAATCATGCAAGAAGCGTGAAAATCGCGCCGCGGATGAAACCCCGTGGCGCGTTTCGCGTCTGAAGAATCACATGGACGTTGTTGAAAGTCCTCAGCATTGGTTTATCAGTACTGGTTCATCTGTACTACTTTTATCAGCTTCAATCCGGCAGCGTAGGTCTATTCAACTCGACAACGTATGCCCAGGGAGAACACTATGCGCGACACGCAAACTCTGCTTTCTTCACCCTTGTCATTGGCCGCGGCCGCTCTTGGATTGACGTTTGCTACCCCCGCTGCATGGGCCAATGATGCCGCTGAGCGTTTAACCGAGCGCCTAGAGCCCCTGGAAAGCTATCAGGCGACCTTTGAGCAGCAGATTCTTGATGGTAGTGGCCAGCGTTTGCAAAGTGCGCGTGGCGAAATGTGGCTCTCCCGCCCAGGCATGTTGCGTTGGGAAGTCGAAGCGCCTTATACGCAGGTCGTCGTGTCCGATGGCAACGATGTGTATCTCTACGATCCGGACCTTGAGCAGGTAACGGTTCAGCCGATGGATGACCGCGTAACGCACACGCCTGCGCTTCTGCTCTCTGGCAGTATCAGTGACCTGACGGCAAGTTATGATGTGGTTTATGAACAGGAGAGCGGTGAAGATGTGTTCACGCTGATCCCAAGCTCGGCAGACACGCTGTTTGAAGAGTTGAGCATGGTGTTTGACAATGACACGCTCACTGAGCTTTGGATGATGGACAGTACTGGTCAAAAAACGCTTATTCGGTTTAGCGATATCACCCAGAACGGCTCTATTGACCGTGGCCTGTTTAACTTCGAAATTCCGGAAGGCACCGACGTTATTCGTGAAGAGCTCTAAAACGTCGGCGGTTTACCCGTGAATGATCAGGCGCCTTAGGGCGCCTGATCTGCTTCCTGGTCACGATTTTCCCGCCATGCCATTATCTCGCCGAAGCGCTTCTCCTGGCCAAACTGGCTAGGCTCAAAAAAGCGTGCTTTGGGCAAATCCTCTGGCCAGCAGTCGTGAGCGCTACCCGCAGGATAGCCATCAGGCTCGTTATGCGCGTAGCGGTAGCCTTCGCCATGGCCTAGCTGCTCCATAAGCCTGGTGGGCGCATTGCGTAAATAAGTGGGTACCTCTATTTGAGGCTGCTGACGCGCGTACTGTTTTGCAGCGCTCCAGGCGCGGTCAATTCGGTTGCTTTTGGGTGCCACGGCCAAATGGATGGCTGCATGGGCAATGGCACGCTGGCCTTCGTAGTCCCCCAAACGAAGGTAGGCGTCCCAGGCCGCTATCACCAACGGAAGCGCACGTGGGTCGGCATTACCAACATCTTCTGACGCAATGGCGCTAAGCCTACGAACCACATCCAAAGGATCACCGCCGCCCTGAATAAAGCGCGCCATATAAAGTAACGCTGCGTCAGGGCGTGAAGAGCGTATGGATTTATGAATCGCTGAGAGCAGGTCGTAATAAGCGTCGCCCTGCTTATCAAATGCGCTTGCCTGATGGCCAATAACATCTGCCAATACCGACATGTGAAGCACCTCTTGGCCATTCTCTGGCTGGGTAAAGTCACAAGCGGTTTCTAAAAGTCCCAATGCGCGCCGGGCATCGCCCGCACTTGCGTGCGCCAGGGCAGCAAGCACATCGTCCTCCACAACAATCGCACGTTTGCCAAGGCCGCGCTGCTCGTCAGTCAGCGCTTGGCGCATGACGGCTATCAGCTCCTCTTGCGAGAGTGCCTTCAAAACGTAAACTCGAGCGCGAGATAGCAGGGCAGAGTTGACCTCGAAGGAGGGGTTCTCCGTGGTGGCGCCAATCAGGGTTAGCAGCCCCGACTCTACGTGAGGCAGCAAGGCATCCTGCTGGCTCTTGTTTAAGCGATGGATCTCATCCAGAAACAGAATCACCGGTGAGGCATGCTGCTGGGCGCGCTCAACCACGGCGCGTATCTCTTTAACGCCTGCCATCACCGCGCTTAAATGCTCCAGATGTGCGCTGGATGCGCGCGCGAGTAGCTCGGCCAGCGTTGTTTTGCCAACGCCTGGAGGCCCCCACAAAATCATTGAGCGTACCAGGCCTGCTTCGGCCATGCGACGAAGCGGCTTGTCGTGACCCACCAACGCTTGCTGGCCGACGTAGTCATCAAGCGTCTGCGGGCGCATCCGATACGCCAACGGCGCGTCATCGCTGGGTGTTGCACGCTGAGAGTCGAAAAGATCCATGTAAACTTCCGTTGTAAATCGAGACGTTGAGTAATGAGGTAATCATAAGAACGTATGGCAAATGGCGTATTGCCCGACTACCTTTTGCATAGCTTCCATAAAAACTGATACAAACGATATGCTTGTCAGGGTGGCGCCTTAAGCGCATGGTGACATCTAACCATAATACGTAGCGGTACCTACATGACGATAGCGCTTAGCCATCGCCCATAGGCGTAGTGTAGTAATACCCGCTTATGATTGCGTGCCCAACGCCACTTCAGAGTTAAGGCGGGAGGCATGACACCACAAAGGAGACGGCACGATGTTAAACCAACTGCGTCTAGATCATGCCAACATGGCACGAATGCTTCATGTCTTGCAGCTTAAACAAAAGACCCTGGCTCAGGGTGAGCGGCCCAATTTCCAGCTGATGCGTGAAGTCGTGGATTACATTTTGTCTTACATGGAAGGTTTCGCGGCACCGTTAGAGCGTATATGCGTTGATCGTTTGGAAACCCAAGCGCCCGAGCACCTGGAATTAATGGAGAAAATGACCAGCGATTATCTTGAGCTTAAGCCGCGCCTTCAACGTTTGTCCGACAACATCGATACGATTCTGATGGACAACATCCTGCCGATGGATCGTTTTGCCGAGGATTTAAAAGCTTACCTTGAGGCGCATAGGGCGTATCTACGCCAGGAGCGAGAAGGTCTTTTCCCTCTTATTGATCAATATTTTAGTGAGGAAGATATGCAAGAGCTGCTGCACGCGCTACCAGAAGGCGCTGAGCAGGAGCTTGAGCGCCTGCAACAGGCTTACCCAGAGCTTTACGCTGAACTACGCGGCGCGGACATACCCGCGATCTAATCAGCAGAGCGTTCCTTTGGCTGCCAGCGGGGCGTGTTAAACTAGCGCCCCGTGAATGAGCGGCTGATGGAGAAGCAGGTGTACTTATCAAAGCAAACGGCAAAGGGGCAGTAATGGCGGGCCCCGTGCTGATTTTTGACTCAGGCGTGGGCGGGCTTTCGGTCGCCCGGTCACTGCGTCAGTATTATCCTGATACGGCGATGTGCTACGCCTGCGATAACGCGTGGATGCCTTATGGGCTACGTGATGACGTAACGCTTTCAGCGCGTATCGTGTCGGTTTGCCAGGCCGCCGTTCAGGCCTGCCAGCCAAGCGTGCTGGTCGTTGCCTGCAATACGGCCAGCACACTCGCGCTGGATGGTTTGCGCAACGCCCTGACGATCCCTGTGGTCGGCACGGTACCCGCCATTAAACCCGCCGCCGCCATTAGCCAAACACGCCATATTGGCCTACTGGCTACTCGCGCTACTGTGGGTAGGCCCTACACGCAAAAGTTGATTGAAAACTTTGCCAGCGACTGCCTCATCACCCGGGTAGCCGCCGATGCGCTGGTGCTGGAAGCCGAGGCGCTACTTGGCGGCGGCCAGCCAGACCGCCAACGGCTTCAGCAAGCCCTGGCGCCGCTTTGGCAAACGTCGAGCACTCAGCCACCAGTGGATACCGTTGTGCTGGGCTGTACGCATTTCCCCCTGTTAAAGCCCTGGCTTGAAGCACTCGCCCCCACACCCGTGAATTGGATTGACTCCGGTGATGCGATCGCTCGGCGCGTCGGCCAGATCGCGCCGCCGTTAAAAAAAGGGCAAGATGGCCGATTTTTTACCACGGCTTCTGCCGATGCGCTAAGCCCAGGCTTTGCGCAGTTTGGATTTTCTGTTCCTGGCCGGTTGGCGTTAAGCGCTTAGGGCGCGTATTTTCAGCCTGAGCCGACACGACTGTTATTAGCATTGATATTAATACCGTTTATGAAAAAAGAGGCGCCGACTTGGCTATCCCCGTGATACAACCCGAACGTTATGACGAGCAGCTTGCCGAGAAGCGTGCTTACCTGGAAAGCACTTTTGCGGTGTTTAATCCGCCCGCACTTGAGGTCTTTGCCTCACCGCCCAGTCACTATCGCCAGCGCTGTGAGTTTCGTATCTGGCATGAAGGCGATGATCTTTACTACGCCATGTTTGAGGTCGACCCAGCCGACCCTAAAAACAAGCAGGTCGTGCGGCTTGATCAGTTTGACGTTGCAAGCGAGTCCATCAATGCGCTAATGCCGCGTCTACGCGAGGCGTTTCTGGCCAGTGACGAACTGCGTCGGCGTCTATTTCAGGTGGAGTTTCTCACCACGCTGTCAGGCGAGGCGCTGGTAACGCTGATTTACCACCGCCCGCTAGGTGACGCTTGGGAGCAAGAAGCACGCGCCTTGGAAGCTGAGCTTGGCATTATTATCATTGGGCGCTCACGCAAGCAGCGCCTGGTGCTTACCCGTGACCACGTGTGGGAGCGTTTAACGGTTGATGGGCGCCCGCTTGACTATCAGCAGGTCGAAAACAGCTTTACCCAGCCCAATGCGCATATCTGCCAAACGATGCTGAGCTGGGCGCGGGAAGTGACTGCCGGACGTCAGGATGAAGACCTGGTCGAGCTTTACTGTGGCAACGGTAACTTCACTATTGCCTTGGCTGATAATTTTCGGCGCGTACTGGCCACTGAAATTTCGCGCACGTCGGTCGCCAGCGCTAACGTCAACCTTGAAGCCAACAAAGTCACCAATGTCCATGTAGCCCGTATGTCAGCCGAAGAGTTTGCGCTGGCGCTTAAAGGCGAAAAAGGCGGGCGGCGCGTGGCTGAAATGGCATTGGACGAATATCGCTTCTCCACGGTGTTGGTTGACCCGCCCCGCGCTGGGTTGGATGCGCAGAGCTGTCAGCAAATCAGTGAATACGATCAGATCGTCTATATTTCATGCAACCCGGCAACACTTGCCGAGAATCTGGCGCTGCTCACCAAAACGCACCAGATAGAACGCTTTGCCCTATTTGACCAGTTTCCATTCACCGACCATTGTGAATGTGGCGTATGGCTCACGCGGCGCAAGAATGGTCAATAGGGCGCATAATGCGAAAGAGGTATACACCATGAAGAACATGTCAGATGGATAGAGTGATGATCCTGGGTGGCGTAAGCTAGTCGTTATATTGGCCTAAAGGCCTATCGTTCCACGTTTTTTGGCCAAGTGTGGCCCCGGCAGTCGAGGTGATGGATGCAATACGTTGCGAGTGAAGAGAGTCGGCAAGACCTTTTGAAGCAGCTATTTGAGCGCTTGGAAGCGCGGCTGGAACCGGAGCGAGCAACGGCGATAGAGACGTTTGCACGACGTTTTTACGCGAGCGTGCCGTTAGAGGATCTTGTTGATCGCCGTTTGGACGATCTTTACGGCGCCACATTATCCATTTGGCAGTTTCTACAGCACCACGATGCGAAGCGCCCTAAAGTGCGCGTTTTCAACCCTGACTTTGAAGAGCATGGTTGGCAGTCGACGCATACCTTTGTGGCGGTACTGCATGAAGACATGCCTTTTTTGGTCGACTCGATACGCATTGAACTGAATCGCCAAGGGCTTACCGTCCATGCGATCCAAAATTCCGTATTTGCTGTGGCCCGCAATGAGCAGAATCAACTGCAAACGCTGACCTCACCTCGTGATGCCAACGCCCCAGAGGCGCGTGAGTCGCTCATCGTTATCGAGGTTGATCGTCATACGGATCCTGACGCGCTGTCGAATATCGAGAAAAAGCTCTATCAAGTACTGCGTGATGTACGTACCGCGGTTGATGACTACGACGCGATTACCCGTCAGATCACCGCTGCGATCCAGGAGCTTGAAAAGAACTGCCCCCCGCAAATTGATCCGGACGATCATGAAGAGGCCATCGCCTTTTTAGAATGGTTGGTTAAAGATAACTTCACTTTCCTGGGATATGACGAATACCTGTTGGAAGGCGATGAGCTGCAGCGCGACCCGAATAGCGTGCTTGGGGTCTTCCGCCTGGACGATCCACGCTACGATGAGCGCATTCGTGCCGAAGAGGGCATTGACGAGTACGGCAACTATGAACTGGTGCCCCAATTACTCTCGTTTGCCAAAAGCGCCCACCACTCGCGGGTACACCGCCCGACCTACCCAGACTACATTACCGTCGACCGCTACGACGACGACGGCAATGTGATCGGCGAGCGTCGTTTCTTTGGTTTGTTCACCTCGACGGTGTACAACGAGTCGCCGCGCAATATTCCGCTACTGCGCCGTAAACTAAAAGCTGTCTCGGATATCGCCGGGTTTAACCCCCAAGGGCATAACGGTAAGCAGCTTCTACAGGTGCTTGAAGTTTATCCCCGCGATGACCTGTTCCAGATCAGTACGGATTCACTAGCGCATACGGCGCTGGGCATTCTTGATATTCGGGAACGCCGTCAGGTACGCCTGTTTATCCGTGCCGATGTTAGTGGCAAGTTCTACTCGTGCCTGGTGTTTGTGCCTCGCGATGTGTTTTCAACCGATTTGCGTCAACGCATTCAAAACCTGTTGTGTGACGAGCTTGACGCGCACTTTGGCGATTTTAATACCTACTTGTCAGAGTCGGTTCTGGCGCGTATTCAACTGATTCTACGCTTTAACGGCGATGCACCCAGCCAGTACGACCTTAAACGCCTGGAAAGCAAGGTCGCCCGCCTGGCACGCAGCTGGCGCGACGAGCTGATGGCCGCGATGATTGAGGGTTTTGGAGAAGAGCGCGCCAATCATCAGATGGAGCAGTTCCAAAGCGCCTTCTCGGCAAGCTATCGCGAAGACTTCAATGCGCGCACCGCAGTATTCGATATACAGCACTTGCTGGCACTGGATAACGGTGAGGCGCTGTCGCTGTCGCTTTATCGGCCGCTGGAAGAGCAGGGCAGTGGCGTAAACCTGAAGCTTTTCCATCGTGGTTCGCCGATCCCGCTGTCTGATGTGTTGCCCATGATGGAGAACCTGGGGCTTCGGGTTATTAGTGAGCGCCCCTACGACATTAGTGCGCCGCAGCAGCATTACTGGATTCACGACTTTGAGCTTGAGCACGGTAATAAAGATGTCAGCCTGGGTGAAATGCGCGAAACCTTCAGTGAAGCGTTTAAACGTATTTGGACGGGCGAAGCGGATAACGATGCCTTTAACCGGCTGATTATTGCGGCAGGGCTGGACTGGCGCGAAGTCGCCATGCTGCGTGGATACGCACGTTATCTCAAGCAAATCCGCTTTGGCATGTCTCAAAACTACATTGCCGCGACCTTGGCCAACTACCCGGCCATTACTCAGTTACTGGTGGAAATGTTCCGTCTGCGCTTTGATCCTGCGCTGGACTCACACGATACCGACGAGTGCATCACACGGCTTAATGAGCAGTTGGAAGCCGTTGCCAGCCTAAACGACGACCAATTGTTACGTCGTTTTATGGAGCTTATTCAAGCAACACTGCGCACCAACTACTACCAGCGTGCTGAAGACGGCCGCTTTAAAGACTACATCGCCTTTAAGCTTGAGCCTTCCAAAGTCACCGGAATGCCCAAGCCACGGCCGATGTTCGAGATTTTTGTCTGCTCGCCACGCGTGGAAGGTGTCCACCTGCGCGGTGGCAAAGTAGCCCGCGGTGGTTTGCGCTGGTCTGACCGCCATGAAGATTTCCGTACCGAAGTGCTGGGGCTGGTAAAAGCGCAGCAAGTCAAAAACGCGGTGATCGTGCCGGTAGGCGCCAAGGGTGGTTTTGTATGTAAGCGCATGCCTGAAAATGCTGACCGCGAAACGAAGCAGAACGAAGGCATTGCTTGCTATAAAACCTTTATCCGTGCGCTGTTAGATGTGACCGATAATCTGGATGGCAGCGACGTTGTTCCGCCTAAAAACGTGGTGCGCCACGACGAAGACGATGTCTACATGGTGGTTGCCGCCGATAAAGGAACGGCAACATTCTCGGATATCGCCAACGAAATCTCTATCGAGTATGGCCACTGGCTAGGGGATGCGTTTGCCTCCGGCGGGGCGAACGGATATGACCATAAGAAAATGGGCATTACCGCGCGTGGTGCCTGGCAGTCGGTTAAACGTCACTTTAAAAACCTCGGCGTAGATACCCAGCGGGATCTGTTTAGCGTCGTTGGTATTGGTGATATGGCGGGCGACGTATTTGGTAACGGCATGCTGCTTTCCGACAAGATTCAGCTGGTGGGTGCGTTCAACCATCTGCATATCTTTGTCGACCCCAACCCTGAGGCTGATGCGGCCTTTGCCGAGCGTACAAGGCTATTTAACCTGCCGCGCTCCAGTTGGGAGGATTACAGTGCTGAGCTGATTTCGCAGGGCGGAGGTGTCTTTAACCGCAGCGCCAAGTCCATCGCGATTACCCCGGAAATGCAGCAGGTCTTTGGTATTCAGGAAGAGCACCTGTCGCCGAATGAGTTGATTCGCGCCATGCTCCAGTCAAAGGTCGACCTGGTTTGGAACGGCGGTATCGGCACCTACGTGAAAGGCTCGGATGAAACCGATGCCGATGTCGGCGATAAAGCTAACGATGCGCTGCGCATTAATGGCGAAGACCTTAACTGCCGCGTAGTGGGCGAAGGCGGCAACCTGGGGATGACTCAACGTGGCCGAATGGAAGCCGCGGCCAAAGGTGTGCGCGTTTACACTGACTTTATTGATAACGCAGGTGGCGTTAACTGCTCTGACCACGAGGTCAATATCAAAATATTGATCGATGATGCGGTGAAGCGCGGCGACATGACCGACAAGCAGCGCAACGACCTGCTGGCAGAAATGACCGATGAAGTTGCCGACCTGGTGATTCTTGATAACTACCGTCAGGCTCAGGCGCTGGACCTCTCCGAGATACTGTCATGCCAAGGCATCGGGCCGTACCGCCGCTTTATCAGCGAGCTGGAGTCTGCCGGGCAGATTGATCGTGAGCTTGAGTTCCTGCCCACCGATGAGACCTTAAAAGAGCGTGCCGCCAATCAGCAGGGCATGCGCTTGCCGGAGCTGTCGGTACTGATTTCCTACGCCAAGAGCACGCTAAAAG
Organism: Halomonas citrativorans; assembly: GCF_014898005.1. Lineage (NCBI taxonomy): Bacteria > Pseudomonadati > Pseudomonadota > Gammaproteobacteria > Oceanospirillales > Halomonadaceae > Halomonas > Halomonas citrativorans. Next base: position 8,212 of record NZ_JABUYX010000005.1, on the reverse strand, counting down.
ACGACCTGATCACCTCCGATGTGCCCGATGATACGTATATCCATCGCCATCTTGAGCGTCTGTTCCCGTCTGTGCTGACAGAGCGCTACCAGACCGAGATGTATGAACACCGCCTGAAGCGTGAAATTGTGGCAACGCAAGTCGCGAATGATCTGGTTGATCACATGGGGGTCGTGTTTGTCCGTCGGCTACGCGACTCTACTGGCGCCGGTCGGGCAGATATTGCACGTAACTATGTCATCGCTCGGGATAGCTTCAACCTGCTGTCACTTTGGGCACAGATTGAAGACCTGGATAACCAGATCCCCAGCGACGTGCAGCACTCCATGATGCTGGACCTGATGCGCCTGATCCGCCGCTCGACACGCTGGTTCCTGCGCCAGCACATGGGGCTTTCGACTCAGGATGCCATTGAGTACTTCGCGCCTCGGTTGGCGCAGTTGCAAGAAGAGATGGGCGAACTGTTAAGCGGCGAAGAGCTTGATGCCTGGCGCCAGCGTCGGGATGAGCTGCAGGACGCGGGCGTGCCGGAAGCGCTGGCATCTACCGTTGCCGCCGCGCCTAGCCTGTATGCCGGGTTGGGGATCATTCAGGCGGCACGGGTTACCAATGAGAAGCCCCAGCGCGTCGCCGAAGTGTTTTACGAAATTGGCAGCCGTTTGGAACTTCCCTGGATGAGCCAGCAGGTAACGCAGCTGGGAGTACGTGACGCATGGCAGGTGCAGGCCCGGGAAACGTTCCGGGATGATATCGACCGCCAGCAGTTGGCCTTAACCACCAGCGTACTGAAGTTGGAAGCCGGTAGCCGCGATACTCAGGAGCGTGTGGACCAGTGGCTTGAGCAGCATGCTGACCTGCACCGCCGCTGGTGCCGTTTGATTGATGAGGTGCGTAGCGGTAGTGAAGGTGGGTTTGCGCTGTTTGCCGTCGCCGTACGCGAACTGGTGGACCTTGCAGAAAGCGATAGCGAGGCATAACCGCCTAAGCGTGCGCTAGCACAACGCATACTTGCTGTAAGAAGTAACCGTGCCTGAGGTAACTCAGGCACGGTTTTTTTTTGTGCGTAGCTTCTGGTTAAGCGCGAGCGCGGTGCGCTAAAAGGGCAGGATGCGCTATACTCTGCGCCGCCCATTCTCCCGGAGAGACTCTGTCGATGTATTCACTCGCGCGTTCGCTGTTCTTTCGTATTGACCCCGAAACCTCACACGGGTTGGCGCTGGGGGCGTTAGACGCATTACAACGCGTGGGCGGTATTCGCCCTTGGGTGGGCAAGCCAATCGAGGATCCTGTTGAGCTGATGGGGTTGCGCTTTGCCAACCGCGTGGGGCTTGCTGCGGGGCTTGATAAAAATGCCGATCACCTGGATGCGCTCGGCGCGCTGGGCTTCGGCTTTGTTGAAGTGGGCACGGTGACGCCCAAGGCACAGCCGGGTAACGCCAAGCCGCGCTTGTTCCGTTTGGCGAGCCATGACGCCATCATTAACCGTTTTGGGTTTAATAACAAAGGGGTCGAACACTTAATTGAGCAGGTGAAAAAGCGCCGCTATCAAGGCGTGGTGGGCATTAATATTGGCAAAAATCTGACCACCTCGGTTGAAAATGCCCTGGAGGACTATGTAGCCTGCCTGAATGCCGTTCACCCGGTCGCTGATTATATTACTGTGAATATTTCTTCACCCAATACGCCGGGGCTGCGTACGCTGCAGTTTGGTGAGCAGCTGGATGCGCTATTAGGGCCAATTCGTGAGCGTAGCCGGTTGCTGGATGCTGAAGCAAACCGCAAGGTACCGCTACTGATTAAAATTGCCCCGGATATGAGCGAAGAGGAAGTCGCGCTCGTGGCCGGTAGTATTGCTCGCAATGAACTGGACGGCGTCATCGCGACCAACACGACCGTTTCCCGTGAAGCGGTCAAGAGTGACCCTCAGGCGGAAGAGGCGGGAGGGCTATCGGGAAAACCCGTTTTTGAACCCTCTAACGTGATTATTCGTCTGCTGCGTCAGCATCTGCCAACGCTACCGATTATTGGCGTTGGCGGGATTGATAGCGGTGAAACCGCAAAAGCCAAAATTGCGGCGGGTGCTGATTTGGTTCAGCTCTATTCAGGCCTAATTTACCAAGGCCCAGCGCTTGTGAACGAATGTGCCAGTGCGCTAAAAACGCAGTAATTCGCGTGGTTTTGAGGCTAAAAAGCCCGCTTTTAAGCGGGCTCCATGTTCCAAAATGTAGATTAAGGAAGTTATAACCGGTTAGGTCATGACCATGGGGTTTTTGTGGATACCGGAAACGCCGGTCATACCGTCCCATTGGTCTCCGCGACCTTCACGCCAACCGCTCATCCAGTACTCACGTAAATTAACATCTTGACTGGGACATTCATCACGGGAGCGGCCGATAACACCTGCTTTGTACCCGTGAACATAAGCCCGCTGGAAGCGGTCACGTTTTTGTCGTTTCATTGGCTAACCTCTTTTCATGAAAGCCTTTAATAAGAAATAGTGCACTATGCCTTAGTGGCGTCAGGCTCCTATTTCGAGAGCTAACCTCAAGAGCAGGCAGCCAGCATGGTACTTTTGTCTAGCACTCACGTGCTGAACCGACCAAGCGGCGCCCCAAACAAGCCATAGGTCATAAATGGCCTGGACAAGCAACGCATGCGTTTTTAGTAGCTACTCTCTTATTCTTAGATCAAGATGGGGGCACTTGTCGACCCCCAAATTGTCATAAGATGTAAATACATTTGCCATATATAGGAATATCGCGCGGTTACGCGCTGCCATGACTATGACCGAAACGAGTCAAAACGCCCCCTTGAACCTGTTGGCGACCTGCCCGAAAGGCATTGAAGGCCTGCTGGCCGATGAGCTGGCAGCGCTAGGCGCGACGCCTGGAAAGACCACGGTGGCAGGCGTGTACTTCACCGCCAGCCAAGCCATCGCCTACCGTGTATGTTTGTGGTCTCGGCTTGCCAACCGGGTCATTCTGCAGCTCGTTCGCGAGCCGATGATTGAAACGCCCGAGCAGTTACGCGATGTCGTTGCCCACATTGCCTGGACCCAGCATTTGGCTGTGGGCAAAACCCTGGCCGTAGATTTTCATGGCCGCAGCGACCACATTCGTCATACCCGCTTTGGCGCGCAAACGGTGAAAGACGGCGTGGTAGATTCGTTGCAGCTTGCCGGGCAAGAGCGGCCATCGATTGATACTAAAACGCCCGACTTGCGCCTGTACGCACATTTGCACCGGGCGAATCTCACGATTGGTATCGACCTTTCGGGTGAGAGTCTTCATCGCCGCGGCTATCGTCGCGATGTAGGCCATGCACCGCTGAAAGAGAACCTGGCGGCCGCGCTGCTCATACGCGCGGGCTGGCCCGAGCGAGCCAAGGCTGGCGAGCCGTTGATCGACCCACTGTGTGGCGCGGGCACGCTGCTGATTGAAGCGGCGCTAATGGCCGCCGACCAGGCGCCTAACCTAGACCGCGAACGCTTTGGCTTCAAGGGCTGGGCTGGGCACGATGAAGCGCTCTGGCTTGAGCAAAAGCGCGAGGCCGAAGCGCGTGCGTCTATTGGCCGTAAGCGGTGTAAAACGCAGCTGCTGGGCTTTGACCAAAGCCCAGCCGCGCTTTCTGCGGCGAAAACCAACGCGATGCGTGCAGGCATTCCAGCGCTGATTACCCTGCACGGGCAAAGTCTTGCCCAGCTAACCCGGCCCGAGACGCTCACGGCAACAAGCGGGCTGTTGATCACCAACCCGCCGTACGGCGAGCGGTTGGGGGAACTTCCCGAACTGGTGCGCCTTTACGCCCAGTTGGGCGAAAAAGCCAAGGCACTGTTTCCAGGTTGGACGCTGGCAATGTTTACCGGCAACCCCGACCTGGGCCACCGTTTGGGGCTGCGCGCGCACAAGCAGTATGCGTTAAAAAATGGTGCGCTGGATGCCAAGCTGCTGCTGATGGATATCGGCACGTCAACGGCCAATAATGATGCCCAGGCAGAAGGGCAGTCTGCCGATCAAGCGCCTGCTGCTACGCAAGCTTCTCCACAGCAAGCGTCGCGTGCGGTGTCCGAAAACGCCCAGATGTTTGCCAATCGTCTGGTTAAAAACCAGAAGCGCCTCAAAAAATGGTTAAAGCAGAGCGGTGAAACCTGCTACCGGCTCTATGATGCCGACATGCCTGAGTTTGCGCTGGCGATTGACCGCTATGGTGACCGTGTACACGTTCAAGAGTACGCCGCACCGAGCTCGATCAACCCGGCTCAGGCACAAAAACGCCTGTTTGACGCCTTGGAAGTGTTGCCTGATGCGTTGGGCGTTGACTCCAGCAAGGTGTATATCAAGCGTCGTGAGCGGCAAACCGGCACCGCCCAGTACCAGAAGCGTGATGCCAGTGGCGAGCGTTTTGACGTGCGCGAAGGCGATGCGCGGTTGTGGGTTAACCTGCGTGACTACCTGGATACCGGGCTGTTCCTGGACCACAGGCCAGTGCGCCGCATGTTGGGTGAAATGGCCAGCGGCAAGCGCTTCTTAAACCTGTTTTGCTATACCGCCACGGCCACGGTGCAAGCCGCGCTGGGCGGCGCCAGCGACAGCGTTAGCGTGGATATGTCCAATACCTACCTTGAGTGGGCAAAAGACAACTTTACGCTGAACGAACTCGACCTGCGCCTGCATCGCGTGGTGCGTGATGACTGTTTCCGCTGGCTGGAAACCGCTAACGCCGAGTTTGACCTGATCTTTATGGATCCGCCGACGTTCTCCAACTCGAAAAAAATGCGCGATACGCTCGACGTACAGCGCGACCACCCACGGTTGGTCGAACTTGCCATGGCGCGCCTCGCGCCTGGCGGAACGCTGGTATTCTCGAATAATCAGCGTCGCTTCAAGCTTGATGATGCACTTAGCGAGCGTTATGCGGTGGAGGAGATTACCTCGCGTACCTTCGACCCTGACTTTCAGCGGCGCACCAATATGCATCACGTGTTCCTGCTGCGTCACCGCAGCTAGGGCGTAAGGGCTTGCAGCGGTGATCTCGCTTACGCTCTACACCACGCTGGGTTGCCATCTGTGCGCCCAGTTGGAAGGCCTGCTGGCAGCGCTTGCCAATCAACCGGTGGCGCTGCAACGCATTGAAATCAGTGATTGTCCGGAGTTACTAGCGCGCTATGGCGAGCTTATTCCGGTTGTGGCGGATAGCCAAGGGCATGAACTAATACGCGGTTTTGAGGTAGAGCGCTTAAGCGCTTGGTTGCATCAGCGCGGCTGGTTAAGTGAGCACGCGCTAACACGCCTGATGCAACCTGATGAAGCGCCGCCAAAAGGGCGTTATGTTCGCAACGGGCGGCGTTTTCTGGGTGAGTGATGACTTACTGGGGGCGCTTAAAGCAGATCAAGCAGCGAAAGCTGGCGCATCGCTTCCTGGCCTTCTGGAGTATGGTCATCAACGTCCAGTACTTTATGAAACCCGCGTGACTTTTGAATGGTCGTCTCATCTTCCAGCCACATCTGAGCCTGCTCAAGCGTGTCGGCCAGTTGATGTTTTAAGCCGCCAAACTGCGTGCCGATTTGCCCCCAGGCGCGACTAAAAATCCAGTCGCCAAACATATCCTGGTGAATATGAACCAGCACATAGTCGTGGTCGGTTTCCCACCTTACGATCACAAGCTTACTCCCACGGTTGTTCTTGACACTGGCTTACCCATTAGGCACTCCTTGTCCTGAATACTCTTTTCCAATTTGATGCGGCGGACGGTATTGTAAAGCGCGTTATCGCAAACGCCTATCTTTGCTTATGAAGCGTTTTTCTGTGGAGAGGCTTGCCTGTCCTGCGGACTAAAAGGATCACGTTGTGAAGCTGACTGTAGATGCCAACATACCCGCCGCCGAACGCTGCTTTGGTGATTTTGGCTCAATCACCCATCTGCCAGGGCGTGAAATAAGCGCGGCGCACGTCAAGGACGCGGATGCGCTGATTGTGCGCTCCATCACCCAGGTCACTGCCGCGCTATTGGCAGACAGCGCTGTACGCTTTGTCGGTACTTGTACGATTGGCACCGACCATATTGATCACGCCGCCCTGGCCGAGCGCGGTATTACCTTTGCAAGCGCGCCTGGTTGCAACGCTGAAGCGGTGGTGGACTATGTGCTCAGCAGCTTGCTAACGCTGGCTGAGCGCGATGGCTGGTCGCTGCTCTCAAAAACGGTTGGCATTGTGGGCGTCGGCAATGTAGGCAGCCGCTTGCTTGCCCGCCTTAATGCGCTGGGCGTCAACACACTTGCCTGTGACCCACCCAGAGCAGAGCAGGAGGGCGAGCAGGGCTTTGAGCCGCTGGATACGCTGATCGATCGTTGCGATATTCTCTGCCTGCACACGCCGCTGGTGTCAGAGGGGCCGCACGCCACCTATCAGCTGCTGAATGCTCAGCGCGTCAATGAATTAGCGCCTGGCACGGTATTGCTAAACGCCGGGCGGGGCGACTGTGTTGATGGGTTAGCGCTGCGTGGTCGGTTAGCGGGGAAAGGCGATATTACCGCCGTGCTGGACGTGTGGGAGAGCGAGCCGGACATTGACGCAGGGCTGCGCGACCTGGTGGCACTTGCCACGCCGCATATTGCCGGGCATAGCCTGGACGGCAAGCTGCGCGGTACCTGGATGATTCAGCAGGCGTTAGCCAGCCATCTTGGTGCTCCCCGCCATGATGCGTTTGTCGATATCTGCCCGCTGCCAGCATTGGCGTCATTGCATTTGCAGGATGCACTGCCGGTCGAGGATGCACTGCGTGTGTGCATGCGTGCGGTGTATGACGTACGCCGAGACCACGATAGCCTGCAGCGCCAAGCGCTTTTGCAGGGTATCAAGCAGGGCTTTGATGCCTGCCGAGCCAATTATCCACTGCGCCGTGAATTTGCCACGCTGAACGTGCAGTTATCAGGCAGTGCGGTTGATCTTGAAGCGCCGTTGAGTGCCGCGGGATTTCACGTCTCACGGTTATTCTAACGCGTAAAAAGAACAGGCCCGCTAAGCGGGCCTGTTGCGACTAAATACGTTGCGGATGTTGTTTATTGACGGTAAGCGGCTTCTTTTAGTGCACGAATACGGTCATCCAGCGGCGGGTGGCTGGCAAAAAGTTGTTCTACCAGCGAGCGTGTTTGGCCTTTGGTAATCGCCATGGCGCGTAGGGTGTCGGGCATTTGGTCCGGCATTTCTGTTTCCGCTTTCAAGCGGGCCAGGGCATTCACCATGGAGCCTGTCCCTGCTAACCGAGCACCGGCCTCATCGGCACGGTATTCACGATAGCGAGAGAACCAGGCAACGATAGCCGACGCCACAATCCCGAACACAATTTCTGCGACAATCACGACCGCGAAGTAACCCATAAAGCCCAGGCCACCTTCGCCGCCGCTGCGGCTTTTAAGAAAGCCATCCACCAACTGCGCCACCACACGGGCAAAGAACATCACAAAGGTGTTCACTACGCCCTGAATCAGCGCCAGCGTGACCATGTCGCCATTGGCGACGTGGCCAATTTCGTGGGCAAGCACTGCGCGCACTTCGTCGGGGCGCATCCGGTTTAACAGCCCGGCGGAAACCGCCACCAAAGCGTCATCTTTATTCCAGCCGGTGGCAAACGCGTTTGACTGCTGGGCGGGGAAGATGCCCACCTCCGGCGTCTTAATGCCGGCCTCACGGGCAAGCTCAGCCACGGTATCGACAAGCCATTGCTCGGTGGCATTGGAAGGCGACTCAATAATTACCGTGCCGGTACTGCGTTTCGCCATCCACTTGGAAATAAACAGCGAGATCAGCGAGCCGACCATGCCGAAGATAAAGCAGAAAATCAGCAGGCTGGTAAAGTTGATTCCTTGGCTGCGTAAATAACCCTCAACGCCAAACAGGCGCAGTGTAATACTGGCGACAAGCAGTACCGCCAGGTTGGTGGCTAAAAACAGCACAATTCGCATCATGGTGCAGGTTCTCCCTAAGAGGACGGTAAAGCGTTACTAGCCCGGATTTCTCACAGGGTATAAAAGAAAGCGGCTGAAAGTGCTATGATTTCAAGAACCTAACCAATCCATCAAGCACCAACAGCCGCTTCCAAAATGGTACCTGAAAAGCTGACCTTCTCGCCACTCTCACGCCGCCAAATTGAAGCCGACTTCTCCGGGGGCCACATTACGTCGGACGCCGGATTACTCCTGCTTCGTGAAGTCGA